>JBHYDF010000032.1:7417-56600 GCA_051861145.1 Nostocaceae cyanobacterium | reverse complement strand
GTTCATGGTTCATGGTTCATAGTTCATGGTTCATGGTTCATGGTTCATGGTTCATGGTTCATGGTTCATGGCTATTAACTATTAACTATTAACCATTAACTATTAACTATTAACTATTAACCACTAACACCCTTCACTGCTGATTAAACGATTCTTGTAATGGTGTCACCGTAATTGCAGGAGCCGGAGACATAGTTTCTGCTTTCGGTGTTCCTTCTGGGGTGGGTGGTGTAAAATCTGGTTTCGGTGCAAGTTCTAAATTCGATTGTTCGGGTATGGTTGTAGGTGAGGGTGTGAAAGTTGGTGTCGGTGTCGGTGAGTTTTCTGGGGTTGGTGGCTCGAATGTCGGAGTTAGTGTTGGTGTAAAAGTTGGTGTGGGTGTGGCTTCTGCTGTTGGTGTTGGTTCTGGAGTGTAAATGGGTTTGGGTGAATAATTTGGCAGAGGTGCAGATACAGGAGGTTTGCTACTGGTGGATGGCTTGGGTTTGATAATTGTTGGTTCTGGGAATGTTGGTGTGAGCGCCGGATCTATCCGAGGTGTTATTTGGGTATAGGGTGAGAGGGTAGCTGTTGCTGTGGGTGTGGGTTTGGCAATCGGTGAGAAGGTGGTTATTGCTTTGGGTTCAGATTTGGTAGTCGGTGACGGCTTGGTATTTGCTTTCGGCTCACTGGTAGATGGTTCGGTAGATGCTGGTATAAATCGATGCCAGTTAAACCAAGCTAACAATCCGCCTGAAGCTAAAATTCCGGTAGTAATTAACCCTTTGGGCGAGAGTAAAAAATTTTGCTGGTAAGGGTTATAGTAGGACGGGGGATTTTTAGTTATTACGTTCAATCGCTTTACCAAAGGCGATGGGGAAGGTAACTGGGGGTTGATATCTTTGGCAATATGTTGATTGTTATCTGTTGACTGATGACCGTTTTTCGAGTCAGGAACTACAGGGGAAGTCATTTTTTGTTTTGGTTCCGCCGGTGGGGTAGCCATACCCGTGCTTTGCTTCTGGGAGTTAACGGGATCTCTTGTCTCAAAAGGATTGATTGTGACGTTATCATTTCCTAATGCCTTTTGATGTTCCTCCACACTTAATGCAGATGGGGGATGATGCTGCGGTTCTGGGGGAAGCAAATTGAAATTGTGGCGAGTTGCTGCAACAGCTGTCTCGTCACCCAGAGATTTCCGTAATTGTATTGCTCTGGCAAGGTAAGTACTAGCTGTGCTATTTTGTTCAAAACAAAGGGCACGAGTACCGAGTTGATGCAATGCCCAAGCTTCTGATGCTTGATCACGTACGGCTTGGGATGCTTGCAGTCCTCTTTGTAGTACTTGCTCCCATAAACCCCAACGTTTACTCAAAGCTAGGGGGCCTTCTACTGCTTTGACTAAGCGTAAGACTTCTTGCCAACGACTACATCTAACTGCTACCTCTAAGATTTGCGCGATCGCATCTATTTCTAACAATAAATTTTTAGGTTGCTTTTGATGCTTTTCTGCCCAATTTACAAAGTAATTAATAGCACTATCTATCGGTGCTGTTAACTTCCATTCTGGTGGCAAAATTTCAATAATTGTATTACTCGTACTGTAGCGAGAACCTGCAAATTGTACTAAATGACGTCGCCGTAAATACTCAAGAATACCCAAATAATTTTGCTGATTTGTAATATTTTTTACCTGTTCGCTATCTAATCCTACACCACCCATCACAGCTAACAGATCCAAAATAATTCTTTGGGTTTCTGTCAGTGATTTTACTATTTGCTCAATCAGATACTTACCCGGTTCGGAGGTTGGCAATTGACTAATTATTTCGGCAAGCGATCGCCTTTCTTCTTGCATGTAGGCGATCGCTATCCGCAGGTGCAAGGGGTGTCCTTTCAAGATAGTACATAGGGATCTTGCCGCTGGCAGTTCTTCGGCTCTAAAAGAACGCTGCAATTCTCCTTCCATTAAAGTGATAGCATCCTTAATGGAGAGTCCAGAAAGTATGATGGCACGCCCTTGTCTCTGGATGCGTCTCTTCGATGAGGAAGCTATGAGGAAAGTACATCTGCTGGCAATATTGCGCAAATGTTCTACTTCTTCTTCGATGAGTTTATTGTCATCCAGCAAAATCAGCGCCTGTTTGTTCTGAATTTGTTGGCGAATTTCATTATCAGTCGGTTTATAGGAAATATCGCTTTCATAGAATGCTTCCCAGAGGGACTGGAGTATATCGCCTACATACGGATGAATGGGAGATAGGCTGATTACACCATCAACAAAAGCGGAGATTATTTGTGGTTCATACGCCAAACAACGCAATAAAGAACTTTTTCCAAATCCCGTTGGACTCAATAATTCTACTGATTGCCTAGATTTTAAGGCTGCGATCGCTTCTTTGATTGATTCTGTGCGATCCAATAAGTTCTCGCCAGGCGGTTGACGTATCAATACTGGGATAGAATGCTTTGTGAAAGTAGGTTTTTCTTCCGTAGTTGCTAAATTAGCCATTGCGCCGTGGCTCGAACCAATCTTGACGATGTGATTTCCGACAGCCAGCTTACCAATAGTTTCGTTCCGTATATTTGCGATTGGATTGCT
The DNA here is from genome assembly GCA_051861145.1 of Nostocaceae cyanobacterium. Lineage (GTDB taxonomy): Bacteria > Cyanobacteriota > Cyanobacteriia > Cyanobacteriales > Nostocaceae > JBHYDF01. Next base: position 54,019 of record JBHYDF010000032.1, on the reverse strand, counting down.
GTGCGGCATGGATATTGCTCCAGTCATGAAGTTGATTTTTCCCTATTTACCGCGATATGGTTATGATTATTGATATAAATTCTACATATATTTTAGATTCCCGGAAATTTTCCAGTATAAATACCGAAAAAATTGTGTAAAAAAAGTAGGTGGGCAGTGCCCACCCTGTTTATACTAGGACACGCAAAACATAACGAAAGTAGCGGTAATTCATGAATTACCGCTACTGTTGAATGAGCTTCTCAACCACATCTTGCGTAAGCCCTGTATACTTTTAGGCTACTGATGTAGTTTTTTTGTTAGCGATTTAAACCACTTGAACAGATTCGGAACCGGGAAGCGACGTTTTGCCGTTTTCCAAATTAATTTTCACTACTTTGTTCTTGGCTTCTTCTGCCTTCGGTAGTGTTAAAGTCAAAACGCCATTCTTGAACTCAGCTTGTACTTGGTCATTTTTGATAGGAATAGGCAGAGGAATTGTTCGATGAAACTTCCCATAGCGGAACTCAGAACGGAAATAACCACGCTCTTTTGTTTCGCTTTCGTGCCGAGTTTCACCAGCAATAGATACTGCTTCTCTTGCAACTTGAATGTCTAAGTCTTTGCCTTCAATACCTGGAACTTCAGCCCGCAATATCAGGTTATCATCTCTATCTTCTAATTCAATTGCAGGTGCCCAAGTAGACGTATATTCACGGTTAAAACCGGCTAGTTCGTCAAACATCCGATCCATTTGCTGACGGATATTTTCCATTTCTTGGAATGGTTGCCAACGTACAAGTGCCATAACTCTTTTAACCTCCTGTGAATCTTTATGCCAATTGGATTCAGGGTTTACTCAATTGTTTGCTATCATTAACCAATCAAGTTTATAGAAGGTTAACTTTGTGAGGCGTTATCTCTATCGCCTTTGTCTTTATATTGGCTGAAAACAGAATTTAAATTGGTGAGGAAAACCCTACAAAGTGATTAGTGCTTACCAGAAAAAGTTAATATATAGCAGTTCTGACTAAGCGTGACTGAGAGGATGTTTGAAAAGTATCGTTATTAATATCAAAACCCTCGAAACCTAACCCCCCTACCCCCATTCCCTCATAGGGAAGGGGGGTTTCAAAGCCTATGGACTTGCAGGAGAGAGGTTTACCTTCCAATACTGCTCAGTTAAGAAAATCGACCAACCCAAAATCTTTGTAGAGACGCGAAATTTCGCGTCTCTACATTCCTAAAATCGAAGCGAAAAATCCTTAACCGAGCAGTATTGGTTTACCTTCTTAGGTTTCGAGTATACTTGTTGACTTTTCAAACATCCTCTGACATCTTGCACCAATTGCAAAAAGCCCTGAAATAAATTTCGGGCTGTAGAGACGTGCCATGGCACGTCTCTACAAACCCATTAAAATGGGTTTAAATCCAAAAGCCAGTCGGTTTTTAACCTATGTAGAGACGTGCCATGGCACGTCTCTACATAGCCCGAATTTTAATTCAGGGCTAAATTTGAGGGTTATTGAGAATGGTTTCGTTGTTCGCACTACGTATTTAGAAAAAAATTACACTAAATTCTACGAATAAATTCGGTGGCATGTATCCGTTTTTAACCTATTTTTTCATCCCTTATCCTTTATCCTTTTTTGGTCATTATTAGGGACTTCCAAATAAAAAACATCCCAAATTTTCTTGTGGGATGGAGAGAAGTTGCCGGGAAGATGTTCTTTCCGGCAAACTTCGGAGTGTCCCCACCCGTCCCATATTCAGGGCGGGCTGTCCGGCCCACCCCACAATCTGGGATAATTTATTTCTTGGAAATCCCTTATTGGGTGTAGGGTGTAGGGTGTAGGGGTGTGGAATTATTGCATCTTCCTCTACACTCGCAGTGACACCCCACACCCCAATCCTTGTCATTTTTCATGAAGTAAGCAATGAATGAATACGAATTGATAACTGCCCAAACCGTTGATTTAACGAACTGCGATCGCGAACCGATCCACATCCCTGGTTTAATTCAACCCCACGGTATTGTTTTTATCCTGCAAGAACCGGATTTGAAAATTTTACAAGTTAGTAATAATACCTTTGAGTGGATTGGACTGCATCCGCAACAGTTATTGAATAAAAAATTAAAAGATTTACTCAGTGCTAAACAAATTAACTCGATTAAGCAATGTTTATCAGAAGATTTTGAAAATATTAACCCTCTAAAAATTTCAATCAAGAATCAGGATAAGACACTCATTTTTGACGGTATACTTCATCGTTATGATGGAGTAGTCATTTTTGAAATGGAGTCTACAACAACGAAAAAAAAGCCTGATTTTTTTGGATTTTATAACTTAATTAGAAACTCAATTACCAAGATACAGAAGGCACCAACTCTTTTACAAATGTGTCAAGTGGTGGTCGAAGAAGTGCGAAAAATTACGGGCTTCGACCGAGTGATGGTTTACCAATTTGATGCGGAAGGAGCAGGAGAAGTTATTGCTGAAAGCAAGGTAGACAATTTAATTGCTTACTTAAACTTACACTATCCGTCTTCAGATATTCCCAAGCAAGCCAAGCAATTATATACTCTCAATTGGCTGCGCTTAATTCCCAATGTTAATTATCAGCCAATAGAAATTATTCCCACTGTTAATCCACTTACGAATAGACCAGTTGATTTAAGTTTATCTGTACTCAGAAGTGTTTCTCCGATTCACATTGAGTATCTCAAAAACATGGGAGTTGCAGCTTCCATGTCAATCTCATTAGTTCAAAATCAAAAATTATGGGGATTAATTGCTTGTCACCACCCTGAAGCAAAGTATCTCACCTACGAAATCCGGACAGCTTGCGAATTTATCGGTCAAATTATGTCTTTAGAACTGGCGACTAAAGAAGCAAATGAAGACCTTGATTATAAAATAAAATTAAAATCAATTCAATCCCAAATCCTGGAAACGATTTCGCAAGAAAAAACATTTTTAGATGGTTTAATTAAATCAGAATTTAACTTGTTAGAGCTTGTCAACGCTCAAGGTGCTGTTATCTGTGTGGGTGACAAATGTAACACTATTGGTGAAACTCCTCTAGAGACAGACCTGCAAGACCTGCTAACATGGGTAGAAAGGCACAATCAAGACAACATTTTTTATACTAATGCTTTGTCTACTGTTTACCCGGCAGCAGAAAAGTTTAAAGAGGTTGCTAGTGGTTTGCTAACCTTAACTATTTCCAAAGTTCACAAAACTTATATTTTGTGGTTCCGTCCGGAAGTGATTCAAACAGTAAATTGGGGCGGTAATCCTAACAAAGTGGTGGAAATGGTGGCAGATGGTAGCTTGCGGTTATCCCCGCGCAAATCCTTTGCTTTATGGCAAGAAACAGTTCGAGGCAATTCTTTGCCGTGGAAGGCTTGTGAAATTGAGGCTGTTACAGAACTCAGAAGTGCTATTGTCGGCATTGTGCTACATCAAGCCGATGAATTAGCAAAAATCAATATCGAGTTAGAACGCAGCAATAACGAATTGGATGCCTTTGCTTACATTGCTTCCCATGACCTCAAAGAACCACTGCGGGGAATCCACAACTATTCGACTTTTTTGATGGAAGATTATGGCAATGTACTGAATGAAGACGCGATTGCAAAACTGCAAACGCTGGTTCGTCTCACCCGGCGAATGGAAGACTTAATTAATTCTCTACTGCATTTTTCTCGGTTAGGACGAGCAGAAATGTCAATGCAGCAGACAGACCTAAATAAGAAGGTGGAGAATGCGATCAATGTATTGAAGATTAGTAAGGCAACCTCAGTTGATATTCGTATTCCCCGACCTTTGCCTTCAATTCGATGCGATCGCGTTCAGGTAACTGAATTATTTACAAATTTGATTAGCAACGCTATCAAATACAATGATAAGTCTGATAAATGGGTAGAGATTGGTTTTTTAAATGTCGCCGAATTGCCGCAGCAACAAATTCTAGTAGATGAAGAAAATCCGCAGTCAGCTTTGGTATTTTATGTTAAAGATAATGGCATTGGCATTCGTGAACGACACTTAGAAACAATTTTTCGTATCTTTAAGCGTCTGCACGGACAGTCCGAATATGGAGGCGGAACGGGAGCGGGTTTAACAATTGCGAAGAAAATTGTGGAGCGTCATGGTGGCAAAATATGGGTAGAATCCATCTATGGTAAAGGCAGTACGTTTTACTTCACATTGCCGGGTGAAAGTTAGCCATGATAAATAACAAAGCTCAACCTTTATTATTAATTGAAGACAGTGATGAAGATTTTGAAGCATTTGGACGAATTCTTCGCAACTCGCCCATTTCTACCTCTATTTATCGCTGTACTAATGGGGATGATGCTCTAGATTTTCTCTATCATACTGGCAAGTACACCGACTCTGGCACAAAAGCACCACGTCCGGCAATAATTTTGCTTGACCTCAATTTACCCGGAACCGATGGACGAGAACTGCTGAGGGAAATCAAGCAAGATAACACCTTAAAAACCATTCCTGTTGTGGTGCTGACAACTTCTTCTAACCCCAAGGATATTACAGCCTGTTACCAACGTGGAGCTAATGGGTACATCATCAAACCCATGAATTTTGATAATTTAAAACAAGCTATTCAAATGTTTATCAAGTACTGGTTTGAAATCAGCGTACTTCCTGACGCGGCTAAGAGGTAATGTTAGTGCAAAGTCAACGGACTATTTTAATTGTTGATGATTCTCCCGAAGACCGAGAGACGTATCGCCGTTATCTAAGTCGAGACTGCGATCGCACTTACACTTTTTTAGAAGCAGAATCCGCAGAACAGGGGTTAGAGCTATGTCATAGCACTCAGGTAGATGGTATTTTACTGGATTTTTTGCTGCCTGACCTGGATGGATTGGAGTTTTTGACGGAACTGCAAGCACAAGCAAATAAGATTCATCCACCTGTAATTATGTTGACCGGACAAGGGAATGAATCAATTGCCGTGCAAGCCATGAAAGCAGGGGCGCAGGATTATTTAATTAAGGGACGGATCTCGGCAGAAGAACTGTGCTTAGCCGTGGATGGTGTGATCGAAAAAGCGCAGTTATGCGCCCAACTCCAACAAAGTGAAGACCGACTCAAATTAGCGCTAGAAGGAACGCAAATGGGTATTTGGGAATGGAATATTCCCACAAATACGGTGGTATGGTCTGAACTGGTAGGAACGCTATTTGGGCTGCCGAGCGGTACTTGTATACCAACCTATGAAGATGTTCTCAATTTAGTCCACCCTGGCGATCGCGAATATATCCAAAATTCTGTAGCTCGTGCCATCGAAGAGGGAACAAAACACGATGTTGAATTTCGCACCGTCTGGAGTGATGGCAGTGTGCATTGGCTCAGTGGTAAGGGGCAGGTTTACTATAACCGGACTGGTCAGCCGATGCGGATGGTGGGGTCGGTAGTGGATATCACCCAAACAAAGCTGGCAGAAGCGGAACGACAACAGCAAATTGCACGAGAGCTAATTATAACACAAATTGCCCAATATATTCGGCAATCGCTGAATTTGAATCGCATTTTAAGCACAACCGTGACCGAAGTACGGCAATTCCTGCAAACAGATCGCGTCCTCATTTTCCGTCTACTGTCTGACGGGAGCGGTACTGTGGTTTCGGAAGCCGTTAGTCCCGGTTGGACTTCGATTTTATCAACAAATATTTACGACCCTTGTTTCACTGAAAGCTACGTCGAATCCTATAGCGAAGGGTTGGTTACTACAAAAACAGATATCTACAACGCAGGCATAGACCCTTGTCACGTCGAGCTACTGGCTCAATTTCAAGTCAGGGCAAATCTGGTAGTTCCGATTCTGCAAGGGGAGAATTTGTGGGGGCTGCTAATTGCCCATCATTGTTCAGCACCTCGGCAATGGCAGCAGGAAGAAATCAATTTGCTTAAACAATTGGCAACCCAGGTGGGAATTGCGATCCAGCAGGCTGAACTGTATCAGCAGGCACAAAATGAAATTGCCGAGCGGCGACAGGCAGAAGTAGCCTTACAAGAAAGCCAAGAACGATTGCGCTTAGCCCTCGATGCTGCCAGTATGGGTACTTGGGACTGGAATATCCAGACCAACCAAATTACCTGGTCTGCCAATCTAGAGCGGATGTTTGGGATGCAACCGGGAGAATTTGACGGTCGCTACGAAACTTTTGTTAATCATCTCCACCCCGAAGACCGCGATCGCGTGTTAGATGCGATCGCTCGTGCGGTCAACTACGGTGAGGAATATGACATTGAATTTCGGGTTGTTTTCTCTGACGGAACAATTCGCTGGGCTGCTAGCAAGGGTAAGGTATTTTACGACACTGCGGGCGTACCAATGCGGATGGCAGGGGTAGACCTGGATATTACCGAACGCAAGCAAGCTGAACTCGAACGCACGCAGCTATTAGAGCGGGAACAGGCAGCGCGGGTAGAGGCTGAGTCTGCGAATAGAGTCAAAGATGAATTTCTCGCCGTTCTTTCCCACGAATTGCGATCGCCCCTGAACCCAATTTTAGGTTGGTCTCAAATTCTACAAAGCCACAAGCTAGACGAAACAAAAACTGCTGAAGCTCTGGCAATTATTGAACGCAATGCCAGGTTACAGGTAGAATTGATTGAAGATTTGCTAGATGTCTCCCGCATCTTGCGAGGTAAACTGAGCCTAAATATTTCCTCAGTCAATCTAGAATCTATTATTTCCGCTGCAATAGAAACAGTGCGTTTAGCAGCCCAAGCCAAGTCAATCGATTTGAAATTTTCGATTTCAGATTTTGGATTGGGGGATACTGGTGAGAATTTAGAACTTAGCAAATCTGAAGAGCAACCTATTAATCTAAAATCTAAAATCCAAAATCCAAAATACCAGGTGATGGGCGATCCATCTCGCTTGCAGCAAATCGTCTGGAATCTCCTCTCAAATGCCGTTAAGTTTACACCTTCTGGCGGTCGAGTGGAAGTACGCCTCTCCCTTGTTGGTACACTTGCCCAGATTCAAGTAATTGATACGGGTCAAGGTATCAGTGCGGACTTTCTGCCCTATGTATTTGATTACTTTCGCCAAGCTGATAGCGCAACAACCCGGAAATTTAGTGGACTCGGATTAGGGCTGGCGATTGTGCGACAATTAGTAGAACTCCACGGCGGTACTATCTTTGCAGAAAGTCCTGGTGAAGGACAGGGAGCAACCTTTACTTTCAGGCTACCCCTGATGAGGACAACGGAGACAAAAGGGGAGAAGGGAACAGAGGGAGAAGTTGACAGCAACTCGCCCAATCTTGAGGAGGTAAGAATTTTGGTTGTAGATGATGATGCCGATTCGCGGGATTTTATCGCTTTTATTTTAGAACAGGATGGGGCAAGCGTCACCGCAGCCGAATCGGCAGTTGAAGCACTGCAAATCTTGGCACAATCCAAGCCAAATATCTTGCTCAGCGATATTGGGATGCCTGAAATGGATGGCTATATGCTAATGCGCCAGGTGAGGACTTTGACACCGGAACAAGGGGGTGAAATTCCAGCGATCGCACTTACAGCATATGCGGGTGAATTTGACCAGCAACAGGCATTTGCAGCAGGGTTTCAAATGCATATGTCTAAGCCAGTCGATCCAGTGGAGTTAATTGCAGTCGTTGCAAAACTTGCGCGTTGCTGAGTCGAAATATGAATTAGGCTCACGCAAAGCCAAGCCAGCGCTGTTCGCGAAGCGTGTCCTCTTAGGACATAGGAGGGTTTCCCTCCGCAGGCGACTGGCGCGCAAAGCCGCAAAGAGTAAGAGGTTAGAATAGTTGATTTTTGAATTTCATAAGCTGTTCCACATTTAATTTGCATAGCCTGGGCGGGCTGTGCGGCCTACCCCACAAGACTTTGATGAAATTTAGAGTGAGCAAATTAGATGTGGAACCAATACTGCTCGGTTAAGAAAATCGACCAACCCAAAATCTTTGTAGAGACGCGAAATTTCGCGTCTCTACATTCCTAAAATCGAAGCGAAAAATCCTTAACCGAGCAGTATTGGATGTGGAACAGCTTATCCAAATTCAGCACACGCCAGTTTTTGACTATTGACTATTGACTATTGACTCACTTTTGCTTGAATTGACGTTGCAATTGTTTCAATGTTTGATACATTTCCGGTAAGCGACTCAATATAGCCGACACTTTCAGATATTGTTTATAGGGTACGGCGGGAGATCCGGAGAAAATTTCTCCTGGGGGAACATCGCTATGAATTCCTGCTTGAGCAGAGGCGATCGCACCATCGCCCATTTTCACCTGATTGGCTATTCCTGATTGTCCTGCCAAAATCACGCGATTCCCGATTTCCACGCCTCCCGCCATACCAGATTGACCCGCTAATGCACAACCAGCGCCAATTTGGCAACCGTGTCCTATTTGTACTAAGTTATCAATAATTGTATAGCGTCCTATCCGTGTTTCTCCTACCGCTGGTCGGTCGATGGCGCTATTACAGCCAACTACAACACCATCTTCTAAGACAGTATAACCAGATTGTTCCATTTTTAACCAACCAGTGGCAGTAGGCACATAACCAAAGCCATCTGCACCTATAACCGCACCGCTATAAATTTCACAATCTGCGCCAATGCGCGTGCGTTCGTGAATAGTACAGTTAGCGTGTAAGGTGGTGCGATCGCCTATTTTGGCTTGAGGATAAATTACAACATTGGCGTGAATGCATACCTCATTGCCAATTTCTACTCCTTGCTCAAGTACCACATGGGGGCCAATATAAACATCATTGCCAATTTTCGCAGTGGGATGAATTACAGCAGTAGGATGAATTTCTGGACTAGGACGCCAAGGTTGATAAAATAGCGCGATCGCTCTAGCAAACAACAGTTTTGGTTCTGGGGTGGCGATCCAAGCAATACCGCGTTCTTGTGCTTGTGTTTGTAATTCTTCATTGCGGGGTAAAATTAAAGCACTAGCATTTGTCTTCGCCACAAAAGAGGCAAATTTTGGCCCTTCAATGTAGCTGAAAGTACCAATTGCGGCTTCATGAACCGCTGCTAACCCTGTAATTTCTGGATCGTTGTCTTTGTTGACGGTGAGACTATTAGAGGCGGCGGCGTCACCAAGTTTTGTCAAAATATCGCTGAATTTCATTGTGCTAAAGAAGTCCTTTTTCTAAGCAAAATAATTGTCGCTCTTTTTACACAAGAAAGGGGCGCTTGGGCTAGGGGCTAGGGGTTAGGGATTAGGGGCGCTTGGATTAGGGATTAGGGGCTAGGGGTTAGGGGTTAGGGGTTAGAAATTAAATATTCTCCTTTTCTTAATCCCTAATCTCTACATCCTAATCTTTATACCCTACTCCCTACTCCCTACTCTCTACTCCCTAGCCCCTACTCCCTACTCCCTACTCCCTATTCCCTAATCCCTAGCCCCTAACCCCTACTCCCTACTCCCTACTCCCTACTCCCTCTTTCAGCAGTAGATAATATAGTGCGCCGTTACCGCCCGTCACACCAGCGCGATCGCCTGCTAATTTACCAGTTCCCATAAAATAATCTACCCGTCCCGGGCCTTTAATAGCGCTACCGGTATCTTGATCGAGAACAAAACGACTAACTCGGCGATAAATCATGCTTCCACCTCTGGCAGGATAGGGGAATGAGGTGTTAACTATTGCTAGCGCTCCGGGAGGCATGAGAGATTTATCTGTAGCAATGGAACGTTCTGGGGTGACTGGTACGCCAATACTCCCAGTTGCTTGAGTTCCGTTAGTTTCTTTGAAGAAGACAAAGCGTTCCCAACGTGGTAGATAATTATTTAGTTCCTTGGGATTTTGGCGAAAGAATTTGATTACTTTGGGTAGCGTCAAACCGTCTAAAGGTAGCTTGCCATCTTTCGCCAATTCTCGCCCGATACTTGTCCAAGGGTAATCAGTACCACCGGCATAACCAACAGAGGTGATTCTACCATCGGTTAACCTAATTTGGGCAGAACCTTGGATATGTACCATATACGCATCTAGGCGATCGCGGAACCAAATCAGTTCTGAACCGCGTAATGGACTTTTATCACCCAGCAAACCATTTTCTCCTTCTAAATCGATCCGTTTCGGGTGTGGTTTAGTCCATTGGTTAAAATTCGCCGGAAGCCGATAAAGAGGATACTTATATACTGACGTGCGTTTGCGACTAGCAGTATAAACCGGCTCGTAGTAAGCGGTGAATTTCACAGTACCTTTATTATCGTTACCCACAGACTTGTAAAAGTCGAATTCTCGGCGTACAGCAGCTTGCAGCTGTGCTGGTGACTTAGACAAAATAACCAAGGTGCGGAAACGCTGCAAGCTACGACGGACGCGATCTAAGGTAATTTCTTTAATTGGATAATTTTGATACGCTGCTTGTGCCTTACTACTTTCTAGGTAACGCAAACTATTGTCAATAGCTGCCAACAGGGCTTTGCGATCGCTTCGTGTACCCTTTTGGCCCCAAATTTGTTCATCCCAACCCAAGCACTGGTAAGCGGGGGTACAGTCCGTTCTGAGAGTGATCGGTTTGAGTGGCGGTGGTGTCTCTAGTACCCTTGGTATTTGGGGAAGCGGTAATTGGGGGGTGCGTGGTAATGGAACTGGCTGTGGCGGAAAGCCAGGAACCTGAGCCAACACTGAGCATACAGGGTTCACAAAGGTAATTCCCAGACTCAAGGAAACCAAAGCAAGCGTTTTTCTCATGATTTACGTAAATCTTTCCACACTAGAGTTAAAAATAGGTTCTACTCGAATGGCTACAATCCGGGAAGGACGCACCACCATGTATTCGCCCTGAATATTCTTGATTGGCACGTTGATAAAGTCATTGGAAGCAGCTTTGGGCATAAGTTCGCCGCTGTACCACTTCTGAAATTCTTGAATTGTCGGAAAACGTACTTCTTCCCGGTGCCCAGTTTCCATCAGCAGGTGAACTGCGTATTCATTGGGAGTTCTAGCCATAGAGTTGCATCATTTGAAACACATCCAACCCATTGTGAACTACCCATTGCCCGAATGGGAAGAGGAGGGGAAAGAGTTAGGAGTTAGGAGTTAGGAGTTAATAATTTATGACTCATTACGTTATTTGTTAAGTTTTACTTCGCCTATGACGGAATGGCACGCCTATTAAGACATTTTTAGCCCGTAAATAAATTTTGGGCTGTGTAAAGACGTAGCAATGCTACGTCTCTATTCAGATAAAATTTTTAACCCGTTTCAACGGGTTTAAGCGAAGAAGCGCGAAATTTATTTCAGCGCCTAACAAGCGCCATTCGCCTATGACGGTTGTTTCCCTTGCAAGGGTTCCCAAAAGGGGGAGTGGGGAGTGGGGAATGGGACAATGGACATCGGGCATTGGGCAAAGGGCATAGGGCATGGGGCAAGGGGCATCGGGCATTGGGCAAAGGGCATGGGGCATGGGTAAGAAAACCAATTCTCAATTCTCAATTCCCAATGCCCAATGCCCCATTCCCTACTCCCTTATTCTTTTTCAGAAGTTAATAATTAATGAGCATTTACTTAATTAATTCCAAAATATAACTGATAGTATCACTAATATTGAATTTCTCTCAATTTAAGTCTAAAAGGCAAGATTAAGGCTAATTCATCAAATTAACCTTGATAAAAAAGTAAAGTTTAGTTTCAAATAAATCCACTGTGATTTAAAGGTGCTAATCTAATAATTGAAGCTAATAAAGCTTCCCTGGCAGATGAAACAGCCAATTGAAAAGAAAAAAGAGGTAAAAACGCTGTTGAAATTGTATCTGTCTCGTCACAAAACAATAACACCCAACTCGAAAGGTGATATTTCCTCATAGTGGAAGTTAGGGGGCGCTGTAATGTGGATCTTTCTTAATGAGATTGATTTACCCATTACATCCCCGGCTAGAATTAACAAAGAGAGGAAATCACTCATCTGGTAGAAGCTTGGGTGTTATTGTTTTTTTGGTTAGCACTTAGGTGTAAGCTGGTACGAAGTCAAATAGCATGAGACAGTTGAAATAGCGTTTTATGTCAATTATTGCTCTGAGAGCATGGTATCTTGAGAACTACCAGCCAATACAAGAACTAGAAAAACGTCCGCCAGACATTCGCCTCAGTAAAAAAAGTCTGCTGAAATCGGCATTAAGAGCAGATTTTTTAGAAGACAGCGACGAAATTAAAAAATCTACTTGGTTTGGGCGCTATCTAGAAGGAGAAAATATTGAATTTTATATTGAGGGTAGTGGTGGCTATTACGTAGCTAATATTGACTTGATTAGCCATGAAATTTATTTCACTAAACAATCAGTATTAGCGCAGTTAGAACCAACAATTTTTTTATGTTCTCAAACTGAGTATGCACCTGCAACTGATGCTTTACGCGAGGCGCTGCAAATTTGTTTGGAAAAGTTGAATGTGCGATCGCGTTTGCCTTTAAAATTAGTAGAATCTTACCGTCCCAAAGATGCGCCTTTGCGATTGGGAAGCGCCATAATGCGAAAAATCCGTAAGAGTTTGTTATTTGTCGCAGACACCACGCCTATTGCTAGCATCGATGGTAAACAAACTCCGCAACTTATTCCCAGTCCGAATGTCTGTGTTGAAATTGGCTACGCTATCCAAAGTAAACGGACTGAGCAAATTTTACTAGCACAAATGCAGCGTCCTGATTTGTCGGGACAGTTCCCCTTTGACTTACCATCTACGCAGATTATGCAATTTCAAGATGGTATAGAACTGAATAAAATCTTACCGCAAACCCTTGAAACTCAATTAGCGCGATTTAAATTGTTTTGATAATGGTTCATGGTTCATGGTTCATGGTTCATGGTTCATGGTTAAGTTCTATGAACTATGAACTATTAACCACTATCCACTAACTTTATGAAACGTCAACTTATATTTGAGGGTTTGTAGTTAGCGCTTCAGCGCTGAAGCGCTAACTACAAGCAAAAACTATCCTTCAAACTTGATGCAATACTATACTCATTGATTGTACGCGCTGGAAGTGCGATCGCCATCGCCACCGTCGGGGGTGTAGTGGGATTCATCAAAATTCGCAAAATTTAAGTTTTGTTACAGTGATCGCCACGTTGATCAACTGCATCCGAAATAAATAATAAAAGAGTTGTATTAAAAGATGTAACCTTAAATAACTTGAGCTTACGCTCAAATACTAAAAAAGGTTAAAACCTTATCTCTGTGTAAGTTTCTATCAATCCATAAAAATTTTTTCTACGTAAAAAGCAGTAGTTTAAAGGTTGGTTTTTATACTTATACTTATTGGAAAATTTTTCTGGAATATATAAGAAAAGCCTGGAAATAAATTTCCGGTCGTGTAGAGACGCGAAATTTCGCGTCTCTACAAACCCATTCAAACTGATATCTTGCACCATTCTCAACAAGAGCCAGAGGCTCTAATTCTCGTTACCAGGTTCAACCTGGTAACGAGGTTTTGGAGGCTCTGCCTCCTTTGCCGTTGCAATTTGCAAGATGTCAGTTCAAATGGGTTAAAACTCTTAATCAGTCGGTTTTTAACCGACTTAAGCTTTTAGCCCGGAAATAAATTTCGGGCTGATTTTAGGCTTTTTGCGTAGGCGTGCAAGATGTCAGCCAACTAGTCCAAGTGTGTAGCGTACTTGGAGGTGCATATCTTAACTTCAGTAGAACCTAAAAAATAAAAGGTATTTACAGTTGACGCAGCTATTATGATAACTTTATCTAATGCTATTTTTGCGAATGAGCCACAACAGCTAGATAGTCTAGACTGTAATTATTTGCAGCAAGTTGATTTTTTACAAGAAGTTATTGAAAGCTTGCAAGATGGCATATTAATTATCAGCGAGACTGGTAAACTCATTCACGCTAATGCATCTGCTCATCGGATTTGTTCTCAAATCAATCAAGGTAAATATGACCATAATTCTATACCAGCACCTATTTGGAAAATTTGCGGTTCCTTAATTAAAAGTAGGAGATTATTTCCTGAGAGACTCTTTATTTTATCTGATGAAATTGTCATTGATAAATCTACGGTTTTTCGGATTCGCGTGAGATGGCTGGATTTAGAAAAATTTGACCGTTCTTGCTTAATAGTGACAATTGAAAATCGATTAGAGTCTGTCATCAATGTAGCGATCGCAGAAGTCAAACAATACGGTTTGACACAAAGAGAAGCACAAATTTGGTATCTTTATCGAGCCAATTATAGCTATAAAGAAATAGCTGCTCATTTTTACATTAGTATCAACACGGTGAAAAAACACATGAAAAACATTCATGCTAAGCGACAAGTCTTTTTAGAAAATCAAGATTAGTATTGCCATCAAAATTAATTTGTAAAACTTTAATTTAATTACTAAGTTTCACGAATTAATTATGATGGTTTGACGAAAAGCGCTATCATCCTATTTCAAATTAACCAAAATTGTAAAAGTAGTGATTATAAGATTATAATCACTCATTTACATGCAGCTAAATAACACGACTATGGAATTATTAGAGATTGAAATATACACTAGTCGCCTGTTTTTACAACCGATATCAATGAAATACAAAGAAGATATTTTTAGAGAATTTACCGAGGAAATTACAATTTATATGCATCCTCGTCCACCGAAAGAAATTTTTGAAACAGAATCATTTATAAACGATTCAGTATTAGAAATGAAAAATGGTAATCATCTTATATTTGTGATTTTAGAAAAAGACACACAAGAATTTTTAGGATGTACTGGAATTCACGAAATCAACACTCAAAAGCCACTATTTGGTATTTGGCTGAAAAAATCAGCACACGGTAAAGGCTATGGTTTAGAGACTATTTCCGCCCTTAAGACATGGGCTGAGGATAACTTAGATTACGAGTATCTTGTTTATCCTGTAGATAAAGCAAATATTCCTAGTAGAAGAATTCCAGAAAAACTTGGTGGGGAAATTTTTAAAGAGTATGATTGGACTAACTTAAGTGGTAAAATATTAAATTTAGTAGAGTATAAAATTCTGAAAAGATAAATTTGCTCGTAGTAGCGCTGTCTTCGCGCTTAGCGCTACTACAAACATTTATTTTAAACAAAACACCTTTCAATCGTTGCTAATACTGATTGCGAAAGTGCAGATAAATCGTAGCCACCTTCCAACCCAAAAATAATTTTACGGGTTATTCCCAAACAATAATCTGTAAACAAACCATAATCTTGGGGTTGTAGATTTATCATTGCCAGTGGATCGTCGGCGTTAGCATCGTAACCAGCACTAACAATTAGTAAATCTGGTTGAAATTCTGATAAAAAGGGTAATACCTTTTTTTCAAATACTGGTTGATATATGCCGATATCGCTACTGGGAGGCATGGGCAAATTTAAGACATTATTATGAAAGCCACGTTCAGTAACTTTACCAGTACCTGGATAGCAGGGATATTGATGTAGAGAACAATAAGCAATTTGCGGGTTCATTTCTACAATCGCCTGAGTGCCATTACCGTGATGCACATCCCAATCAAGGATAGCAACGCGATTAATTCCTGGTTGTTTCAAGGCATAAAAAGCAGCGATCGCCGCATTGGAAAAGATACAAAACCCCATGCCATAATCTTTTTCAGCATGGTGTCCTGGTGGACGCGCCAGCACAAAAGCTGGTTTACCAGTCTCTATCGCAACATCAACACCATCTAACCAGGCACTCACCGCTAATAATGCCACATCATAACTACGAGGAGAAACAGCAGTGTCCGTATCCAAATAACCGCCACCACTAGCGGCAACTTCTTGGACTTTTTGAATGTAACTTAAACTGTGTGCCTCCTGGATTAGTGGTATCAGCGATCGCCCTTCTACTGGTGTAGGCGATCGCCATTCAATTTTGGCAGCAAACGCCGCTGTTTTTAAAGCGCTGGTAATAGCACTCAAACGTTCTGGTTTCTCTGGATGCAGGAACCCTGTCTTATGATCTAGAAACTCGTCGGAATAGATGACGCTCAACATAGTCCAAGCAGTAGGCAGTGGATACTAATCGAAATTGTATCCTTACTAGTCTTTACTGAAACCGATGATTTCATCAGTTGGTTCATCAAGCATTTCCGGCACTACAGCTTGGTTATTCTTCAACTCGTCTGGCGGAAGTTCCCGCAACACATCGTCCATTTTCGGAGGATGTTTAATTCTGTCCCGCATCTCTGGAGAAAGTTCCGTTTCATCGCTTTGAGTAGACTTTTCTGCTTGCTCAGGAACGGTTTCCTTGCTCATGGGAACTGTTTTCTTGTCCTAATTCATAAAATCTTTTTCCAACTTGACACGCAAGCATCTTAAACTCTACGAAGCAGAGACACACACTATCTTGAGGCGTAAGTGTTGTTGGATGTTTGTTGATAGTTCATAGTTATTAACCATTAACCATTAACCATTAACCATTAACCATTAACCATGAACCATTAACCATTAACCATGAACCATTAACCATTAACCATTAACCATTAACCATGAACCACTGTTGACTTTGCCTTGACCGCCAGAAAAGCACAATATGTGTTAAAATTGTATCAAATTATAGCAATTATTCAAGATTAATTAGGAATAATTTTGCTTATTTTCGCTTTCAATCCTAAAACAAGCTATTGTTGGAGTTTTTTAGGTTATGACAACCTCACAGGAGAGGATTATCCCCACGGATCTACGGAATGAAATGTCCAGGTCTTACCTAGAATACGCCATGAGCGTAATTGTGGGTCGGGCGCTGCCAGATGCCAGGGATGGTCTGAAACCTGTGCATCGCCGTATTCTCTACGCCATGCATGAATTGGGGTTGAGTGCAGATCGTCCCTTTCGGAAATGTGCGCGTGTGGTGGGGGAAGTTTTGGGTAAATATCACCCCCACGGTGATACGGCGGTGTATGATGCCTTGGTGCGGATGGCGCAGGATTTTTCGATGCGATCGCCATTAATTGCGGGTCATGGTAACTTTGGTTCTGTGGATAATGACCCCCCAGCGGCGATGCGTTACACAGAATGCCGCTTGCAAGCTTTAACTAGCGATGCTCTCCTGCAAGATATCGAGTCGGAGACTGTAGATTTTGTTAATAACTTCGACGGTTCCCAGCAAGAACCCACAGTTCTACCGGCGCGGGTACCCCAGTTATTATTAAACGGTTCTTCTGGTATTGCCGTGGGGATGGCAACCAACATTCCACCCCACAACTTGGGCGAGTTAATTGATGGATTGGTAGCACTGATTCAGAATCCGGAAATAACTGACACCCAATTAATGCAGTATATTCACGGCCCTGATTTTCCGACTGGAAGTCAGATTCTGGGTACTGCGGCAATTAAAGAAGCTTACACCACCGGGCGCGGTTCTATTACCATGCGCGGGGTGGCGAATATTGAAACCATCCAACAGCGAGGACGCCCAGAACGGGAAGCAATAATTGTTACCGAATTGCCCTACCAAACCAACAAAGCGGCATTGATTGAGAAAATAGCTGAGTTGGTGAATGACAAGAGAATCGACGGTATTGCTGATATTCGGGATGAGAGCGATCGCGACGGGATGCGAATAGTCATCGAATTAAAGCGCGATGCCTATCCCAAAGTTGTTCTCAACAACCTCTACAAGCAAACGCCACTTCAAGCCAACTTCGGCGCGAACATGCTGGCGTTGGTGAATGGTGAACCCCAAATACTCACCCTCAAGCAATTTTTACAAGTATTCCTAGACTTCCGCGTTGAGGCGATAACCAGACGCACCCAGTACGAACTGCGCAAAGCCGAGGAACGCGACCACATTTTACAAGGATTGTTAATCGCTCTAGCGCATCTAGATGAAATTATTGCATTAATTCGCCATGCGGCAGATACCCCAACAGCAAAAGGCGAATTAGTGACAACTTACGGACTGTCAGAAGTGCAGGCGGATGCGATTTTACAAATGCAACTGCGGCGGTTGACTGCTCTAGAAGCTGATAAAATTCGCCAGGAACACGAAGAATTACAAGCTCAAATTGCTGACTTGCAGGATATATTGGCAAAGCGGGAGCGGATACTACAAATTATTGAAACTGAAGTTAAGTACATCAAGCAAAAATTTGCTACACCGCGCCGTACGGTAATTATGCACGGCGAGGGTGAATTAGAAGACCGCGATTTAATTGCCAACGAAAAAGCAGTAATTTTGTTGACCGAACAAGGTTACATCAAACGAATGCCGGTTAATACCTTTGAAGCGCAAAGCCGTGCGACTAGAGGTAAAGCCGCAGCCAAAGTCAAAGAAGATGATTGCGTCGAGCATTTCTTGACTTGCTGCGACCACGACAGTGTTTTATTCTTTAGTGAGCGTGGTGTAGTTTATTGCTTGAGAGCCTATCAAATACCAGTAGGTTCACGTACGAGTCGCGGTACGCCAATTGTGCAGATGCTGCCCATTCCCAAAGAAGAGAAAATTACCTCAATCGTACCCGTAGCTGAATTTAGCAGCGATGAATATCTGGTGATGCTTACCAAAGGCGGTAACATCAAGAAAACTGAATTGTCAGCATTTGCCAACATTCGTGCCAACGGCTTAATAGCCATTTCCTTAGAAGAAGGCGACCAACTGCGCTGGGTACGCCGCGCCAGAATTGAAGACAGCGTTATCATCGGTTCCCGCCAAGGAATGGCAATTCACTTCCGCTGTAACCATGAACAACTGCGTCCTCTAGGTCGTGCTACTCGTGGCGTCAAAGCCATGAAACTCAAAAATAAGGATGAACTGGTAGGGATGGACATTCTTCCCGCCGCCATTTTGGACAACTTGACCCCAGTTTCGGAAGCGGAAATCGAAGAAATCGAAACTCAAGATATCGAGAATGAAGAAGAATCCGCAGAAGTACCAGGCAACGGCGGTCAAGGGCCGTGGGTTTTAGTGATTACAATGGGAGGATACGGAAAGCGCGTACCGGTTGCTCAATTCCGTTTGCAAAATCGTGCTGGTCAAGGTTTAATGGCAACCAAATTCAAAAACCGTAAAATCAAAGACCAACTCGCCACCCTGCATATAGTCAACGGCGACGATGAAATCATGATGGTTACAAGTCGCGGTATTATTATTCGGCAAGCAGTAAATGCGATTTCCGTACAGTCTCGTTCAGCGACAGGCGTGCGAGTGCAGCGCTTAGACGAAGAAGACGTAATTACGGGAGTGGCAATAATTCCCCCTGATACAGTTGATGCGACAGAGACGGAATAAGAATTTTGGATTTTCGATTTTCGATTTTGGATTGAATCTGAAATCTAAAATCCAAAATCCAAAATCTAAAATCATAATTGCCTTGGGAAGCGGTATTTTGATGGGGCTTACCGTTGCGCCAGTTGGTGCATGGTTTTTAGCCTGGGTAGCATTATTACCACTTTGGGTATTAGTTGTCAATCATGCCCAGGGAAAAAACTCATCTCCCCCTCTCCCTCTCCTGGCTTTAATCTGGGGTATCGGTTATCACGGTATCGCCTTATCTTGGATTACAGGAGTTCACCCCATGACTTGGATGGGGGTTCCTTGGTTAGCGAGTCTAGGAATAGCCTTATTTTGCTGGGTATTCATCACCCTTTGGGGAGCCGCATTAGTTACAGCTTGGGCAACTGGTCTATTTTGGATTTTGAATTTTGGATTTTGGATTAGTCAAAAGTCAAGAGTCAAGAGTCAAATATCTTCCCTCCCCAGGTTAAAACCTGGGGCTATCCCTCCTCTTATTCGCGTTCTCATCGGCACAGCCCTTTGGTGTGGTTTAGAAGCGCTTTGGAGTGCTGGCCCCTTATGGTGGAGTTCTCTTTCTTACACACAAAGCCCGCATAATCTCGTAATTTTACATCTCGGTCAACTTTCTGGTCCTAGTGCTGTTACAGCGGCTATTGTTGCAGTGAATGGCTTGATTGCAGAAGCTTTTATAAACCGCAGAGACACAGAGGTATCAGAAAGAATTTCCTCTGTTTCACGCCAGTCGCTACAACGCGACGCCACTCCCCTCAACGGAGGAAACCTCCGCACGGGGGTGGCTTGGGAACCCGACGCCAGTCCGCTCAAGTCGGGAAACCCGCCCACGCGGCTGGCTCCGCAACGCGCTGGCTCCTCTACGTCTCTGTGGTTTATTAATAAATATCTGGTCATTGCCACAACATTATTAATTACCTTACATATTATCGGTTTTGCATTATACACTCGCCCCCTCGCCCAGTCGCCAGGAACAGCCTTGAAAGTGGGAATAGTTCAAGGTAATATTCCTAACCAAATCAAGCTTTATCGAGAAGGTTTTCTGCGAGCAATAGAAGGCTACACCACTGGGTATCTTACTTTAGCAGCTCGAGGTGTAGATGCGGTTTTAACCCCGGAAGGAGCCTTACCTTTTCGCGAACGTTACATTAAGGAAAGTACCTTATTCACAGCAGTGCAGGGACAAGGGGTAGTTGCTTGGATCGGAGGATTTGCAGATCATGGAAGCAGCTATGGAAATAGCTTATTTACTATTACTAGTGATGGTATTTTCAGCCGCTACGATAAAGTAAAAATGGTGCCTATTGGGGAATACGTTCCGTTTGAGCAAATTTTAGGGGGTATTGTTAAGCGGTTATCACCTTTACAGGAACGCCAAATAGCTGGTTCGCCAAAGCAAGTATTTAACACGCCTTTTGGTCGTGCAATTGTTGTGATTTGTTACGGTTCCGCTTTTCCCGAACTTTTCCGGTATCAGGCGGCTGCGGGTGGACAATTTATACTTAGTCCGTCTAACGATGCCCATTTCAGCGAACCAATGCCAGCACAGCACCATGCTCAAGATATCATGCGGGCGATTGAAACTGATAGATGGGGGATAAGGGCGACGAATACGGGATATTCAGCTTTTGTTGATCCCCACGGTAGAACTTTGTGGATATCTGGACATAATACCTACGAAGTTCATGCGGAAACTATTTATCGCCGTCAAACACAAACTTTATATGTGCGTTGGGGTGATTGGTTGACGCCGTTATTGTTGGTATCTGCTGGAGGTGTGTGGCTGCTGACTAAAATAGGGAGTAGGGAGTAGGGAGTAGGGAGTAGGGAGTAGGGAGTGGGGAGTGGGGCATCGGGCAAGGGGCAACCCTTCGGGAATTAAAAATGAAAAATGAAAAATGAAAAATGAAATAAATTCAATTTTTAATTTTTAATTATTAATTTTTAATTAAGCGAAGCGATTGGACATGGGGCAATGGCAATTATTCCCAATTCCCAATTCCTAATGCCCCACTCCCTACTCCCCACTCCCCACTCCCCTTCTCCATTTTCAAGTGAAGTCTATTGTGGCGGTCTTACGCAAGGGTTTGGACCAGCAGAAGCGGGATCGGGGTAGATTGCTAAGGTATGATATTCGGGATTGCCGTTATCATAAAGAATTCGGAAGGTATATAATTTGATTGAACCTTGCCCTTCTGTTACGACTGTTAAAAGTGTATTATTGGCCTTTGGTATCCCAGGAATATTTATTCTTTTAATTCGTCGCATTTGTATTATATGTGCTGCGGAATTTTTACATTCTGCTCCGATATTGCTATTAGGTTGTTGACCAAACTGCATACACATTGGCCCATCAAAATCTATAGTTACCTGGGATGGGTCATTTAACCAAACTTTTCTAATTGTTTCTCCAGATGGAGCAAAGTTTAAATTTGTTCCTTGCTGAAACCAAAGTTTGATAGTAGGTACTGCTCCCCCTAAACCCTGTGCTTGACAGGAAAACATAGAACGAAGTACAGCGTTATTAGCTATGGCGCGACCTGCTAATAGTAAAATTGCTGCCGAGAAAATGAGGGAAGCTAGAGTTAGTAAATAAGAATTATCTGGAGAGTTTTCTTGATAATTATTGTTGGTTTTCATGAGAGTAAACCGAGAGATACGTAGATAGAGGTCATTAATCCTCTTGCGAAAATCTATATTCAAAAATTTAACCACAGATGAACACAGATGGACACTGATGAATTATCTGTGTTCATCTGTGTCCATCTGTGTTCGCAATATCCCAAAAACCGATTTTTATTTTATATATCGCCCTTTTTCCTAAAACTGCATTGGCTGATTGATATATACTTCAACTTCTTTTCCTGCTTGCAGGAACCAAACGTTTTTATTTCCTTGCATCATTTGGTTCATTGCTTGTTGATTGCGTTGTGCAATTTGGGGAACTATAGTATTCATACCGCCTTCAAAAACCCCAGCTAAGAAGTTGCGTCTGGTATTGTTTGTAACAAATGAAACGCCTTCTTCTACCCTAACTTGTGACTCAGAACGGTTCAATATTTCTGCTGCTTTACCAAGACCTCCCAATACGAATAGTCCTGCATCCATCCCAGCAGTTGAACCACCCCTACGAAATTGATTGGCGACAAGAGGTCTACCTCCGGAACCGTTAATTGTGATCGCATTTTCTGGTAAACTCCTCTCTGTGAATTCGCCTTTGTTTGGCACGAGAATTTTGGTTACATTTAGTTGCAGCAAACCTTGTTCGGAAAGGGAACGAATTTCAGCTAATAATTCGGTTTTTGCTGGTAAGGCAACTGTACCATCTCTTCCTTTTAATGGTTCTTTCAATTGGACTACGAATACGTTTTTAGGTTCTTCGTTTCTATTATTGCTATTTGCATTGTTACTTGATGACCTAGTAGTTTCCCCGAATACTGCTGTAGCCAATACAGCTTTTACGCTAGTTCCTACGGGTACAGATTTTGAAGCTTCCTTTTGTTGTGCTTGGCTGGCTATGGTACTTGCTGGTCTTTGCACTAGCGGGGGTTGGGGGTTTGTTGGCGGTTGCTCAACCGGGGTATTTCTTGGAGCTTGAGCAGTAGTAGAACTAGCATTAGGTGAAGTAGCAACAAGCACTTGACCGTAGCTACCCATCTTCGCCAACCTCATCCACTCTTGCATCGGATCTGCTGGTTTGGGTGGGGGTGTGGGAGTAGCTTCAACGACTGGTTGAGTTTCTGGCTGTGCTATTGGTGGTTGGAGTGGCGGCGAAATGGGAGAGGGGGTGGGTTTTGGTGAAGGTTGTGTGACAACGCGTGTCACTACCCTAGGTACGTAAACTGTTTTTACAGGTGTTGGTGTCCGCTGTGCGATCGCGTCTCTGTTTCGGGTAGAAGCTGTTGTTGGTTGAGGCTGTGGTTGTCTTGCTGTTCTCAGTTTTTGTTGTGCTATTTTTACCGCGTCTGCTTGTTCGGCTAGCGCTAATTTTGTTTTCAGCGTCTCTACTTCTCCTTCTAGCTGTTCCATGCGGGTTTGAGTTGTTGGCTGCGATCGCGTTTGTGGCAAACTAATATTATTCCTTTTTGGCTTTTGATTGGTGCTATTCATCAGTTGCGACAAAAACGCGCCAGCTATCAAAGCTACAGCTAGGGTACCTGTCCCCACTAAGGCTAATTTCGCAAAGGGATTAGATGAGAAGCGTTGCTTTGTGCGAACTTCTTCTTCGGCGATCGGCGGTGGCGAAGGTTCTAAGTTGCTTGATTCTTCTACTTCTTCGACATCAACAGGTTTTGATTCTTTTTCTTGTTGAAAACCAACCAATCTTGCCATCCGTGATTCCCAATCTGAATATTCTACTTCTGATTGGTAGTTTTCAGTGGTGGGAGTAACTAGATTGTCTGGGGAAGTTTCCGAAGGAACTGAATATCTAGTCATAATTTTAAGATTTATTGCAGTTTAATTTCCAGAACAATTTTTGTCTTGTATGTCACATATATTGTATATTTCTAATCTCGCTTCCCCGAGACGATAAGCTGCTAGGTGCAACGGAATCGGTGCTGCGTCGGGTAGTGAAGATGCTTGTGTATCTGTTGCTTGGACTAAAATTTGCTTATTAAACGGTATTGATTTTCCTAACCTGTCAGAATCACTAAAAATTAATTGATTACCAATTATTTCTAACCTCCACTTTCCATCCTCAATTTTGGTTGGTTGAGAGATGTTTTGGATTACGAATACACTTTCTGTTCTTCTATTACCACCAAATTGGTTGACTGTATTGGGATTCAGAATTTCTGGTTGATATTTTTGCTTTAAATTACTAGTTAACAAATCCGAACTAATTTCCCAAACAATTTCTGGTGGTTGCTGCTGCGACCAAGTTAGCATTAAGGTCATAGTTTCACCCACAAAACGCCGAATTGTCTGTGGTTGTCGTTCTAAATTTTGCGTGGGATCTGCTGTTATAACCCGACCATCTGTAAGTTGTACCAAACTTTGAGGTGTTAATTGCCTACCTAGCTGCTGCAACATTGACCCGTGGAACAATAGTACGAGTAAGGCTAACAGATTTAAACCAAATGTTCCGACGGCGAATAATGGTAAGAAGCTTTGTTTTTTATTATCTGGCTTAAGTAACTGCATTTATAATTAACTCTATAAATTACCCTATAGCGTTTCCTAATCTACCAACGTACAAATTTATCTATGTTCATCTGTGTCCATCTGTGTTCATCTGTGGTTAATTACTTCTTTCCATACCTCACCCTTAGTCAGAACTGCTATATTACCAATTAAATTGAAAATTATCTGGTAAAACTGCCAGAATTTATTGGAGTTCCGCATTGCTGCAATTTATCTGGATTCTGGTTGTCATATTCATCTAGCAAACATAATTCACGAATTTCGTAGATTTCCAGTTTTTCATTGCGGATACTATAAATTGCCTTTTGCAAGTTGGTGCTATTATCGTTTAAAGGATAGGGAAAAAAATCTACCGCACGGACAAGTAAATCTTTATTAAAAGGAGTGATGATTTTTTGATTATCATCTCCCCTTTTTTGAATCAGATCAGCTACCATACCAACTCGCCACTTACCAGGTGCGACTTGTTGGGGTGGATAAACCCGCTTGACAGTTAACTGTGCAGAAATTTTATTAGCATCGCCACCGAAAACCTCTGGCGGTGTCATCCCCGCAATTTCTCTTAAAAAGCCTTTGCGAAAATCTTCTGATAAAGCAAAACTTGCTATCCAACTACTGGTGCTGACTTTTCTACTACCGCCTTGTGAGGCTTGAATCAATATTCCCCCATCTGGTTTGGGTTTTGTTGCTTCTTCAATATTTTGTGCTGGCAGTGTTCCCGACCAGTTAAACATTGATATCATCGTTTTACTGACGAATTGGCGAATCACTTCTGGATCTCTTTCCAAATCATTAGTAACAGCAACTGGTTTACCATCTATTAGTTCCATGAAATGTGGAGGTTTTCGTAGACTGAGTTGACGAATCTTCACCCCTTGGATAATTAAAAAAAGTAAAACTATTAGATGCAAACTAAAAGTAGCGATCGCAAAAGTTGTCAAAAGATTAACTGTTCGTTTTCTTTTTTCTAATAAACGCACCATTTTACATCTCTCCTGCTGAATTACTTATATTCTTTCTCTCACCCACATAGACGAATTGCTGATAGCGTTGAATACTGAAAATCCTCCAGCAGCAGCTAAAAGTAAAGATAAAATCGGTGCTAGTACTCCGAGAAAAATAATGAACCACATTAAATCGGGATCGGCGTTAGTATTTTCCGCTGGTCCGTTGACAATCACTGTAGCAGTGATAACAGCAATAATATTGAATGAAATTTTGGCAATTCCCAGGGATAGAAACCCAGTCATCCAGGCAAAAATCGGTTTACCAGCTACAGGTAGCAAAGAACCCCCCACCGCCAGCGGACCTAAAGCCGCTATTAGCAACATGGTAGCTTCTATCAAATTCTGGAAAGCATATTGTAAGGAAACTAAAAAGTTTTTGATAGTAGTTTGTACTGTGGAACCCAATAGAGAATTAAAAGCATTTTCTGGGATATTACCAATGCCGTATGTAATTTGATTTACCTTGTCTTCCAGTCTGCTAATCCAGATTCTATCACCGTATAAATTTCTATATTCTTGCCAGAGAATATCTGTTTTTTCCCTCGCTTTGACAAAACATTCATTTTGTTGTTCGCCTGTGAGAGACTGACACGGACGCAGGAAAGAACCAGCCACTTCTTCGGCTACAGTCATGCTTAATGCTTGCTGGTAATTTTGATTTGCATCTGCTGTTGTTATCACTTGTTGATTAACAGTATTCAGAAAATTCCGGACTCCAAGTGTTAAATTAGACAAGATGCTACCATTCCCTGTATTGGTTAGTAGTATCACCACTACAAAAGGCCAAATTAAAGCTGAGAT
Organism: Nostocaceae cyanobacterium; assembly: GCA_051861145.1. Lineage (GTDB taxonomy): Bacteria > Cyanobacteriota > Cyanobacteriia > Cyanobacteriales > Nostocaceae > JBHYDF01. Next base: position 27,833 of record JBHYDF010000032.1, on the reverse strand, counting down.
AGGACGAGAATACTCGCTATATATAACATCTCTGAGCCATTGTATCATGAAAAACAAAAGGGTTCCGACTGCGAAAAATACACCCAGATTTGTTAGCGAACCATACAAGTTATTACTAGTATCATTTTGTAATAAATTCAACCATTGTTGATCCCAACTTTCGGCTATACTTCTAGCAGTTGTGGCACCATTTCCGATCACATCTGTGATGCCTGTTTCAGCGAAAAATTTTATACTATTAAAGAACATTTTTGTTTGACTGGCGTAGATTTAGCAATCATATTTATTCTCACGCAGAGGCGCAGAGGCGCAGAGTTAAAAAATTTTAAAATTGAGCTTATGATTTTCTATTTGCAAGTATTCTGCGAATACTAATTTTCGAGATTTCTTCCGAATAAATCCATTTGAGAGGTAGTTCGTAAAAGTCGCGCCGCTTCTGCGGATGTATCTACTCGGCGAGAACGGTTTGTCTCTTCTACTTGTTGGGAAATGTTTGCTAAATTTATGTTTGAGTATTGCAGGAATTGATTAGTTTGCATTGTTTGAGCAAGTGATTCTCCTACGATTTTTGATTGTTCGCGTTGAATTCTAATGGTTTCCTGTTGTAAACTGGCTTGAAGGATACCGAGTTTTCCTAATATTTGATTAATAAGAGAATTACCTTCAGGAGAAATACCAGAAATCTGTTCTTGAACTTCATCCAGCAAAGTTTCGCTATCTTCGGCGGGATTAGCAATTTCTTCCAGGGTTCTTTCCACTTCTTCTAGCTTCGTTTTAAACCGGACTTGTCCACTTCTCCCTAAAAATCCTACTACTGAACCACGAGTAATATAGCGGTTCATTTCATTACCAGCTATCGTTCCTCTTACCGCTGAATTATTATCAAAATTATCTGAGATAGAATTGATAACTATATCCTCACGAATTTCCTCACCGGCGATAAGAGGGTTAGGTATATTCAATTCTCCTGTTGCATCACTAATTGCACTTCTAGCCTGCGGATCTACAGGTCTAAAACTTTCTGAGACATTATTTCTCAAATAATTTTGTAAATCTACAGCATAAGATTGAAAATCAGTCCAAACTTGTCCTACTTGTGCGCTTACTTGTGCCATTGCTGGTAAAGTAATCAGGAAAGTTAAAGAAAGAGTCAAAAGTGTAGTTTTCCGCATAGATTTGTACCAGAAAAGGGGGAGTGGGGGAACTTATAGCATTTTGGATTTTGGATTTTAGATTTTGGATTGAGAAACCCTTTCTGGGTATGGGTTATGTAAATCCATCTGTTGCAATCATTTTTCAAATTGGTATTAGTACAACATTAAACAAAATCGTCACAAATAAAACTCAAAAAACTCTGCGTTCCTCCGCGCTTACTCTGCGTTCCTCTGCGTTAAAATATTATTATCCTCCCTCCTCCATTAACCACGTAACGAAGCCACTAACTGACGTGCAAATACTGAAATTGCTTCATATTTATCACCGTATTTCTGCATAGTTTTTTGCCGTCCAGCTTGTTCATCCGGATTGTTCGCAACTACTGCCAATTGTTCGTAACCTGGATAATAGCGACAGAAAGTATAAATGCCGTTATCATCTAACAACCATTGACTATAAATACCTTCTTTGCGAGGAAAAAAGCTTTCTGAAGCATTGCGAGCAATAATTTCACGCGGATACTTCAAAATATCGACGAAACTATCTACCGCCACTGGCTGAATCCGACCAATCAATCGTGTGGTCAAGTTTTGTAAAATTTTCGATGATGCTTTGGATCTGGCGATTGTATCAGGGTCTTGTGCTGATAAAATAACTCTAATTCCAGCTTTAGCACCGTTAGCACAAATTCTACCAACTAAGTCTGATATTTGGTCGAATTCAAATAAAATTGGTGCTTCATCGATAAAGAATATCGAAGCTGGACTACTTAATGCACGCCGCAACGCCGCCGAATAAGCACTCAAGGATAACACTGCTGCATCTTCACTATCTGCTAGGTTCCTGAGAGCAAATACTAAAAGTTGTGCATCGGTAGGAAAGCTGGAAGGTGCAGAAATCGCTTGTCCCACACGGCTGGAAAGCCAAAATCTTAAACGTAATTGAATTTGGTTGAGTGCATCCTCAACTCTACCGCCTATAGATTCTAATTCCAAATGTTCGGTCGAACAGAAGTAGAGAAAATCTTGTAAAGTCGGTGTTTTTTGCCAAGCTTGGCTACCAAACCCCCCTGCTAATGCATCCCGATATCGTTCTTTGATACCCTCATCTGTAAAGAATGCTCCTAATGCTAAATTGAGAAGCGATCGCACTGTTTGCGCTAACAGTTGATTTTCTGTTGATGAACCTAAAACCATTGTCATTAACGCTGATTCTAGAAAAGCCACATAATCTAACATGCGATCGCGCTGTTGTTCTGGATCTAAATTGCGCAAGTCTGGCTGTTCAAATAAGTTATTCGATTGTCTAGAAATATCAAAATATGCCCCATTTCCCTCCATAAATTCTGTATAGTCGGTGAAGGTAGATGTACCATCGGGTTTGGGGAAGTCTAAGGCGACTACAGGAATATCATACGCCAAAGCTTGAGTTAAAATTCCCGATACCAACACCGATTTACCAGCACGAGTTGTGGCAAATAGTGCTAAATTTTTATGCTGGTTAAATAAATCCAGATGTACGGGTGTTCCTCCTTCTTCAGCTACTAACTCGAAGCCTCGTTTATCACCTTCTCTAGTTAACACAAAAGGCATTAATCCCGGTACTTCACTGGTTAAATATAACTGGCGACGGTTGAAAGGTTTTGCTAATAAACCTTCCCATACTATCGGTAAAGTTTGTAGCCAGATTTTCCAAGCATATTCTGTTTCTCTAACTACCTGTGCGGGACGTTGAAAACAGTTTTCGATGTATCTTGTCGCCTCGTCTAATCTCTCTACACTGGGACGATGCACTAAAATCGCAATACCCGCATAAATTGGTACTGCTCCTTCATATAATTGTTCTTGTGCTGCTACTGATTTTCTTAACTTTAACTGCGCGTTGACATCAATGGTTCTACTTTTTTCCTGTGCTAACGTTGCTGTCATATTTGACTGCTTTAGCACTCGTTGCAATGTAGTTTTCACTATTGCTGGATTCGCCGCAGTCAACTGGCAAAAAATTTCTGTATCTATTACACTTTCTCTTGCCAGTAGTTCCCACAAATAACGCAGTTGTGCAGACTTACTCGGCCAGCCACCGGGTTTTTCCAAGAATGTCATCACACCAACGTAGCGATTTTTCAAGTTAACCCAGCGGCGATCTGCACAAGGTACACCAGATTCCATCAGCAAAGTTGTGCTGTGGATATTTTCTACCAGTAATTTGCTACTTGCTAAATCTGAATAAACTTCTTCACGCAGTCCATTTTCATCTAAAGTAATTAATTGAGGAATCTCGATTGGCTGCGTATCATTAAATCTTCTCCAAGCTTCTCCCCAGAGTTCCTCCGCAGTCAAAGGTTTGATATCCAACCCCATTTTGTTAGATAAAAGTTGCTCCCAGCGACAGAAACCACTTTTGTAAGCATTGCTGACAAGAGTTTCTATGCGTTGGTGTTCCATTTCGGAAATATCACCTTTGAATTTCAACCACCACAATTCACCCTTAGCTAATAATTTCTCTATCCAATCATCGGTGTTGGTGGCATCTGGTTCAACGGTGAAAGTTACATAAATTCTGAGAAATTTTGGCTTGCGAATACCAGAGCGAGTTAATTCTTGTATTCTCGCTCGTTCTGACATTAATAAATATTTTATATCTGGTGATTCTACCTTTTTCACCAAAGATGCTAATTCTTGTTGTCGCTTTTTATCAGAACTAAAAGACCCCAAATGCAAAGTCATTCTTTCGTTTTCGGGAATGTCTTTTAACCCAGATTCAATATTATTAAAAATGGTATCTATTTGTTCTGGTCTTAAAGTAGTATGAATTCCTCGACATTCAAAACCAAAAACAAAGCAAAATCTATCCTTTTGAGTTCCTTTGGTCAAAATATAACCACCAATATCGCGTCCGCTATAGGAGACGCGCAGCATTGATGCTAAGTGTAAAGCATCTTCAAATGGTGTTAATCTAGCTTCACTTCTTGCGCCTTCTACGCTTTGTTTTCCGATTTTTTGCTTCATAATTCACTTCCAACAAGCTTTGATAACGTGCAAAGCCTCTAGTCCAAGTGGGAACACCAATAAATTTACTTAAAAAACGCCAACTCCTACCACCGCTTAATATCCACCAAGTCGCCATCCCCCAACCAGCAATTAACAGTGTCCATAGCCATTTTTGAAATTCATCCTGAAAAAAGCCACCAAAAACGCCATTAATTATAAAATAGGAAGCTAACGCTATTACTGTCCAAGGCAGGATTTGATCCGCAGGAATTGGCCCTAATGACGGTTGGGTTCCCAAAATCTGATTTACAGGTCGAAATTCTTTTTCTCGGTCTGGAGACATGACTATTTTCTTAGTTATTCTTCATCTTTATTAAGAAATATATAGAGATGAATTAATTAGTAGTGGTATCACCAATCACAAAGCCTGTAAGTACATCGGCAATGGTAACGGCAACAACTACTAATAAGGGAGTTCTGGCTATACTTTGCCAATCCTCATCTTTACGAACTGCGTTGATAACACCAATTAGGGAAACAGCAATATATAGTAAGTAAAGCGCCCGCAATACATTAAATACTAAACTAACAGCAGCTTGCGTGTTTCCGCCTTGTGTTGTACCTTGTGTTAAGGTATTTTGGAAAAAATCTTCAGCTCTCCTAAAAAATTGCGCTTGTGCTGGCGCTGCAAAATAGTCTAGCCAAAATGCACTCAGGATGACGGCTGCTGCTAAAATTTGTAACGGGACAATATATCGTTTGGGTAAATCTACCTGTTGTCCTATTTGCTGCATGACTACTGCAATTAAGCTGCCCATCAACAAACAAAATAATAAGATTGGACTTTTCAAGCTGATCACGCTTAAAAATACAGCTATTGCTAATAGAAAAGGTACAGATTCTAGTAAATGAATCTGCCAAAAATTCAGCGTTTTTCGTATTTTGTGAGAAATTTTCATAGTCCTGCCACTTAAAGCATTAAAATAGTTTCTCTGATTAGAAGTTTGCCCAGACATTAATCAATTTCCTGATTGTTCATTACAATTATCATTAGTCTTCTATAGCACAATTTAACACGATTTAACATTTGTTTTTAATAATTCTGTAAAATTGAAGTAAAATAATACACTTTTTTTCTTAATTTTGCTAAATAAATATTTTGTCAACTTATCTCTAGCTTGAAAAGGGAGTCGGGAGTAGGGAGTAGGGAGTAGGGAAGAAATCTTTTTAATCTGATATCTTGCACCATTCTCAACAAGACCTAAAAAACCGGGTTTCTGAACCAAAAATTAAGTTTTCAAGTTTAGCCATTCTCAAGAAACCCGGTTTTTGACCCAAATGCAAGATATCAGTAATGCAAGGTTTGTGGGATTTTCCCGTGATTGACTGTCTTGAAAATAGGGAGTAGGGAGTAGGGAAAGCGCTATTTTAATACTTCCTTGTGAGTGTAGTTCATGGGGTCTTGCACCTGCCCAATATCCCACCTTGAATTCAAATTCCGGGCTAATAGCTCAAGTAAGCTATATCTTACTCTTGTAAGAATTACAACCCGTTTGAACGGGTTTGTAGAGACGCGAAATTTCGCGTCTCTACACAGCTTGTGTTGCTAATTTCGTCTTTTTGCCATAGCGTAAATAGCTTCAGAAAATCTTTTGTAAGTTCTCCGGACAATGTATTCATTTATTAACAATAATTAAATATTGACGCAAAATCTATAAATTTATAAATAAATTATTTTTTTAACTTACTCTTCACTTGCATTTAACCTCTTTGTCCTGAGTTTGTCATAAGTTGCTAACTAGGATAAGTAATGTAGTGTACAACCACAGTTAAAACCTATACAGGACAATTGGAATTTCTGACATCTTGCACAAGCGCAAAACAAACGTAAGCTAACAGATGAAGTATTAATGATGAAGTATAAAAAGTTTTATCCTTCATACTTAATACTTCATTCCTTAGAAGTATTGGTGCAAGATATCAGATTCTCTAACTACGCTGGTTGTCAAGCTGTCTTTAAATATAGTGAAATTAACAGGATCAGAACGAGTGATTTTCTCTAGACGTAGGTTTTTGACGCTGGCTGGCGCAACGGCTGCCGGTGTTACAATTGTTTCTCCTCTAGAAACTTTCTATGCAAGGATTGCTCGTGGTGAGGTAGCGAAGGGAACTGGCTTTGGTCCGCTTCAACCTAAGCTACCTCTCAATAACAAAGAGTTGACTAACACTGTAATCGGTGATCTCAGTAATATCCCGCTTTTAGAACTGCCGCCTGATTTCAATTACACTGCTATTTCAATTGCTGGTCAGACGATGAGTGATGGTAGTCGGGTTCCGAATGACCATGATGGTATGGCGGCTTTCCCTGGTCCTGAAAATACTACCATTCTGGTTCGCAACCACGAGCTAGACCCAAATGAAAGCAATAAGATTGTAATTGTGGCATCAAAGAAGTATGACCAAATTGATGCAGGTGGCACTACTACCCTTGTAGTCGGACAAAATCGGCAGGTGATAAAACACTTTGCATCCTTGGCTGGCACGATTCGTAATTGCGCTGGCGGCCCGACTCCTTGGGGAAGTTGGATTAGCTGTGAAGAAACTTTCCAAGTCAGCAGTAACCAAGTGCGTCATGGTTACACTTTTGAAGTTCCTGCTAGTGCGGCAATTGGTTTAGCAGAACCGACACCGATCAAAGCAATGGGACGCTTTAGCCATGAAGCGATCGCAGTAGATGCGAAGACAGGTTATATTTATGAAACTGAGGATCGCCCAGATAGTTGTTTTTATCGTTTTGTACCTGCTGTAGGTAAACCGAATAAACCTGGACAATTAGCCCAAGGTGGCACCCTCTACGCTTTAAAGATAAAGGATAAGCCCACACTAAATACCTCAAATAATCCTAACTTTGGCAGTTCTATCGGCTTGGTTCCTGTCGGTACAGCTATGCCTGTGGAATGGGTCAAAATTGATAATGTCGATCCTGATGAGGAAGACAAACTAAAGGGACTTGGAGTTCGCTATGAGGCACAGTCCAAAGGTGCAGCAATCTTCTACCGGGGTGAAGGAACTTGGTATAGTAAAGGTTTAATCTATTTCACCGCTACTCAGGGGGGGCCGCCTGCTGTGGATAGTACGCGCGGTAACGGTCAAGTCTGGGTTTATAACCCTAGGGCAGAAACAATTACATTACTTGTTGAGGCTGCACCTAGCGGAGAAATTCTTGATGAACCTGACAATATTACTGTAGCTCCCTTCGGAGACCTTTTCCTTTGTGAGGACGGCGGTGGTGAGCAATTTGTTGTTGGGTTAAATAGCAAGGGAGAGCTTTATCAGTTTGCACGTAATGCATTGCTTAGACCAGATCGCAACGGCGAACCTGATAACAGCGAGTTTGCTGGAGCCTGTTTCTCTCCTGATGGTAAAACGCTGTTTGTAAATAGTCAAGGCGTTGGTATTACTTATTGTATTTGGGGACCATGGCCGCGTCGGCGTTAGATAATTATATTTAGATTTTGGATTCTCTAGGTATGGGTTTTGTGAATCCATCTGCCCTTAAATATTTTTCCAAATGATATTAGCTTTCTGATGAGCAGGCGGTGAAGCGATCGCATCTTTATGTTATGTTAGGTGCGATCGCTTTTAGGTCAGCAGGTATTTTCGGTGAGCAAACTATTGTTAAAGGAAAAACTTTTAATACTCGTAGGGGTTTTTGGGTTTGGGAATAGGTTTTAGAGAACTCGCTTGAACAGCTAGTAGCGGCTCACTTTCGGATTCTTTGGAGAGAATAAATTTACCTTTAATTTCCAGCCAGGTATCTGGCGGGTAGGCTTGTCGGTTAGTAGTTAATTGCACAGGCAATCCTATCGGGTAGGCATCTAAGGCACAATGACCCATTACAAAACGTGTAATAATTAAATAGTTGTCTGGTAGCTTGGGTGGGTGAAGCACAAATCCCTGGAGTTTGACCTTCTGACCGACATAGGCATCCAAATTAGGATTAGCAACGATAGTTCTCGCCCAATCAATCAGGGATTTCTCCTCTGAGGACACTGAATTTTGGGATGCTTGCGGTTGGATGCGATTTGAAGACAAAAAATCGGTCAGTCCTTGATGAGACGCGGCTTGGCTGCTCAGAGGCTGAGGAGTTATTATTAAACCCAATAGGGCGCACAGCAGAAGTAGCCCACTCGACAAACCCGGTGCAAACACCGTCAAATGCTTACCCCTCGGCGTCGGGTGCTTTTTGTGCAAAAGTCTTCTGGCTTTCCAAGCGCCAATGAATACGAATACCAAGCCAGTGATAACGATTAACCAGAAGTATCTCGGGTGAACTAGCACGCCGAGTTTTTCTGTGAACCAATATTTCAGTAGCAATACACCCCAAGCGCTAATTGCTAACACATCTAACCAGTCCAAGAGCGATCGCGATCGCTTTTTTTTGATGTATTGTTTTGCTTTGGCTCCCTGTTGGCTACGCTTTGGTAACAAGTTTGTCATGGTAAATACATAGATGTATGGCGTAAGCAGTTTTAGCCCAACTGCACCGGAGAGCAACACTCTTAGTTAAAAGTCAGGCATTCAAAAGAAATACATCTTTAATGCTTGTCTTTTTACTTTTTGCTTGTTTTAGGCTTGGTAGTTTCGCCTACTGGCATCGGGGGAGACCATTCGCTCACTCGGTTGCCATCCAGTACCGCACGCACCCGAAAGCCCAACTGAACTGTATGCATTGCCAAGGTCTCCTCACGGTAGAGTAGTCCTTTTGACTTAGAGTTGACATTGGCTGCTGCTTGCAGACGGAAGCAATTATCGGTCTGGCGCTTGAGCTTGGGTGATGTGCCTTCAGAACTGACACCCTGGAGTTCGTAGGCAACTGCCTCTGGATAGGGCATCCAGCATAGTTTCCAATAGGTTGACCAAGCGATGCGCTGCTTTGGTAGCTCTTTCACTTCATCTGACAGGGTGGCGACGAAACCTGTAACTGGGGGCTTGACCACCTGCGGCGTGCCAGAGGGTACGACTGGGGGCTTGGTAGTCGGCGACGCATTCGATAATGTGTCACAAGCCGCGCTCAACAAGCTAGCAACCAGTGCGACTAGCAGGTAAGTGACGCTTTGAACTGATGGTAACGCTTTTGGGGAAACGCTTCTCTGGTTCATAATTGTTTGTGTGACTTGGTTAAGAGTCCATTGAAATGGACTTTCGGTTGTGGAAGGTGTGGTTAGTGTTGATTGAAAAATTTTCTTCTGGTGTCAAATTCATGTACATTCTCGCCATTTTTTAGTTGAGTTTTGCGTCGGTAGCATTTAATAACCCAGGTCAGGGGTCGTGTCTTAAAAGAGGCGCGACCCCTTTGATGAAGGCGAGTATTGATGTGGGGCGAACTCGGTGGTGAGCATCATTCCCCGATTTTTTCATCCTCATCAAATTCCAACGATTAGTTTTCAGAAAGTCACTTTTTTGTCCCAAGAATGTCACGCTCTGTCGGCTAGGATCAGTGAGAAACTGCACAAGTACAGCTAGAACCTGTACAGAACTGTTGGGGTTGCCCAACGCTCAAGTCAACTTACACAGGTCAAGAATTCTCATGAATTTGACACCCAAAGATAAAAAGTTTCAACCCGCCGACAAGACCGAGACCAACGCTAAGTGGGAAGACTGCATTGTAGAAGAACTGAGTGATGAAGCCCAAGCCATTGTATGCGGGGGGGCACGATGGTATCCCAACACAACCCTAAGCGAAGAACAGGAGTTGCAAAACCTTTCATTTGCAGCCTGCTAGGTTAGCGACTGGCAGAGGGAGGCAGTGTGACAGGCTACCTCCCTAACTAGGACGACCGACTACCACTCAACGCCATTTGTGGTTTTAATGCCGTTTGCTACGATTGTTTTGGAAGCGATTACTGTTCCTGCTGGTATGTCGGAGTTAAAGATTAGGCTCTTCTCTCCGATGGAAGCCCCATCGCCAATGGTTGCGCGGAACACAACTGAATTACGACCGAGTGTAACGTTGTTCTCTATCTTGGTCGCTGGCAGCTCTTCATCATTTGTGTTAGGGACTACCGCCAAACCCCCGTGGACGATCGCACCGTGTCCATAGGTGACATTGTCGCCAATGGTTAGGTTATCTTCGTTTGGGAAATTTTTGTTCTTCTCCAAGGCGTGGAAAATCACGTTGTCTGCCATGTGATTAATGAGCCCGACCTTAATGTCTTTGCCCTCATCGGCGCGTAGGGAAATTTTATGACCCATGTGTGTGTTGGAATCTAGGCTCTCTTTAGTGTTTTCGATAAAGATTTGACCAATGATCCGGTTGCGGAAGTGGTGGTCAGTGACTTCTGTGCCAGTGCCGGGACCGGTGGAGTTGAACCGAGGTTTCTGTTCGTTTGGGCTGATTAGTGTGTTTGGATCAACACTGATGCCTTTGACCTTAGTGTGATTGCTGTCTGCCCGGGCAAGCTCGCTGTACCCTTTGGCAAATTCTCGATTGGCTTCAATGACGGTATTAGCAAATTCAGCATTAGCTTGTGTAAAGCATGTCACCTTAGAACCAGTAGCTCCAACAGTTGCTTCTGTTTGGTTGGTGATGTTCTTGCCTGCTGCAACAGTTGTGCCGCTCTTGATACGCACGCCGGGACCAACCCGCGCTAGAGCGCCTACCTGTGCATTTTTCTCTATAATTGCCCCGTCCACTTCAGCACCGAAACTGACGAATGCCAGCGGTGCAGGGGTGGTGGCTGAGCATCCGCTTGGGAGAGTTGATGATTGTTGAACACCAATCTCGGCGTTGCCTTTCACGGCTGCCCGGTGCGCCAAGATAACTCGGTTCCCAATGTGTACCCCAGGTGGGGCAGTAACCTTACTGTTCTCGGTTGCATTTCGATGTCGATCCCAGTGGGCATCAATGAAGACGTGGTCTTGCACATTGGATTCGTCGCCGATAGTGATATGTTCGGTAGCAGTATGAGTACTGTCATGCTCGTTGAGATGGGCAAATGGTCCAATGTAAGTTTTCTTGCCCAACTTGACGTGCGTATGATGGCTGATGTGTACCGTCGGGTCAAGGAAACTGGCTGTATCCAGTGTTGCCGTGCCAGGACAGACGGGTCGGTTAGTACTGCCCTCAGGATTACATGCATACACCGGGATAGTGACTGCCAGAATGGGAGCAACGACGGCAGTGATGCCGAGTGCGATCGCGGAAGGTCTAAGCATAGAAACCTCCATAAATTCAAACTGAATTGAATATTTTTCACGTGTCTAGCTGATATTCGCCAAATATCCAGCAGTTATTCGCAAAATACCCGAAAATATTCTCAGATTTCTCAGAGATCATCGACAGAGTTTCAATAAGCTGCTATAATGAAGAACTGTACCAAAACTTAAGCATGTGGCATCTGGCGCTCCAAGAATCGCACAAGAGAGCAAGAGTATTCACTCGACTCTACGTGCAGGAGTACCGATGGCAGTCCCTAAATCTGGAATGGGACACCAAATGCTTTTTTTGTGGCTCAATTCGCCTTTTTCAGGGGGTTAGGGGAATTTAAAACCAATCTGGTCCATTGGTATATACCCCGAACCCACCCCTGAAAAGGGTAGGTAGAAAGAATGGTCTCGAAGAGCGTTATTTATTCAGTGATGGTAAACAGGCTCCTATAGCTTTAAATCTAAAAAGGGATAAGTGGTGATAGGGAAAAGGCAATGGATATTCCTATCGCCGATTACGTCTGTCCAACTTTCCCAACTCTGACGATACATTTTTTTTTGGTCAGAGACAAGAGGGGTAACATAGCTTACTTTCCCTCAAAGTTGATGAGAATCTTCTTAGAAAGAGTATTTAAGGGTTTTATGAATAATTATTAATCATAAAATCAACCAACAGTTCAAGAATTCTTCAAAATCAAATCAATTTTCACTTTGGCAAACTTGATCAGGACTTATGCAACTTGACTGTTGTTTTAATCTCTAAATATTGCACCAAAAGCAACAAAATTAGCAACCAGAATTTGTTTGTCATTTATCTTTGTCTATTTTTATATCTTGCGCCTCTAAGCAGAAAACACGAATCGTTTTATAAACAGTAACAAAGACGAAATTTCAAATTCTGCTTCAGTCCTCTTTTAGAGGACTTGTGCTATGAGACTGGGACTTTTAGTCCTAGGCGGATGTGAGCGCTTAGTTATTTTTATGATGTGCGATCTGGTGCTTTGCAAGATGTAAGTATTCACACTTTTAAACCTTTGATTTCCCCAGATATGAATGCTCCTAACCATGTGATTTTCTTATTGACAAGATAAGCACTAATTTATAGATAAATATCTTCTGGCAGAATGATGGCACTACCAAGTTTTCACATCTAGAATCGAGGGGTGATGACAACTACAATGAATAGATCGGGGGCTGTAGTATGGAAAGTGTCGCCCAACGCAAGCTTTTATCAGCGCTAAGTCATGGAGCGATATTTTTTAGTTCTTTGATTGTGTCTATCGGCATACCCATTGCAATTTTATTTATCAGCAACGATCCGGTGGTTAAGGAAAATGCCAAAGAATCCCTAAATTTTCACATTAATCTTTATATATATGGGGTTATTTTTGGATTATTGGTTTTTGTTGGTATTGGTATTTTTCTATTAATTGTATTAGGGATTGTCAGTTTTATTATGCCGATTATTGCTATTATTCAGGTTCTCGGTGAGCCTGATGTACCTTACCGCTACCCGTTTATTTTTCGTTTGGTTTAGCCGCAGAACCCCACCCCTAACCCCTCCCCGCACGCGGGGAGGGGGATGAGAGTTGAAAATCTCTATTTATAGGTGGTGGGCACTGTTCCCTGTTAAGAGTTCCCTTTTATTTGACAGTAGTCATCTGTTGGACTGTGGCGATCGCTTCCCTAACTTTCTCTGCGTCAGGGGAGTGGAAACGTTCTAATATCTCCAGGGATCGCTGTAAGTAATCTAGTGCATTGGCAAAATCTCCTTGCTGTTGTGCTAAATCTCCTAGCCACCACAATGTCATTGCTTGACCGTATATGTTACCAATGCTCTGTTCCAATTCTAATGATTGGTGGAACAGTGCGATCGCTTTGTCTATTTCTCCCCGTTCGGCGAAGATGTCTGCTAGGTTGTGCAATGTGGCTGCTTTTCCACGCACATCATTCAGACTTTCCATTAGTTCTAATGACTGATGGTAAAGTGCGATCGCCTTATCTGTTTTTCCTTGTTTGCTGTAGATACCTGCTAGGTTATTAAAAGTGATTGCTTTTCCTTGTACATCGCCGATACCTTCAAATATTTCTACTGACTCTTGGTAAAGTGCGATCGCTTTGCCAACTTTCTTTTGTTGGGCAAAAATATATGCTAAATCATTTAAAGTCGCTGCTTGCCCTTGCAGATCACCAATGTATTCTTTAACTACTAACGACCGCTGGTATGATGCGATCGCCTCTTCAACTTCCCCGCAGTCGGCGTAAATCGCTGCGAGGTTGTGCAAGTTCTCTGCTTCTCCTTGCAAGTCGCCAATGCTTTTAGTCAGTTCTAACGATTGCTGGTAAGATGCGATCGCCCTTTCCACTTCTCCATTATCATTGTAAATGACTGCTAAGTTGTGCAATGACGCGGCTTGTCCTTGCACATCATCCATTTGTTGAGCCAGTTCTAGGGACTGTTGATAAAGTGCGATCGCCTTAGACACTTGTCCAAATAGGCGATAAAGCCATCCTAATTGATGAAGGATTGCTACTTTGATATTCAGAAAATCTTGATTTTCATCAATTAATGCCAAAGCTGCATTCAATGCATCTTCAGCTTTTTTAAACTCGCCTAAACTCCGATAGACAATCCCTAGCTCTTTCAAAATCTGAATCCGATTTTGTAAAGCTTCTTCACTTTGTCCGTTATTTCCGTAATTGTCGTAAAAACTTTGCTCTAGCAGTAGACGTTGAATTAAATCTAAGCGTTTTTGCTTTTCTTCTACTGCTAAAGCACCCCACAATTTTTGAGAATTTACTCTTTTTTTTGATTGCATGGTGTTAAGTTGAATTCGCTGTTTGGAAATGAACAAAGCCGAATTTTCCAGCCTAGAAATCTAGGCTTTTTACACCAATTCAAGTCTATTTTATTGGCATTTTGCCGCACAAACCAAATGGTATAGCGCGGATTTCCAACTCACAGACAGAATTTCCTGTTTTTCGGAGTCCCTGAGTATGAGTAAAATTTCACTCCTAGTCAAGACATCCTCCGCACAGGATTATTTTCTAGAACCCAGTCCGAGGAGAAGCTTTGACGCATCGGACGCTTTAAAGGCGGCTTCTCGTAGAGTAGGGTTGTAACTGAAGCAATTTAAACTGTTAACTCTAACCTGTTGCCTTGTGAAACTAGCAACGGTTTTTACATTCATCAACTATAGCACTCGCCTCGAATTTGCCACCTAGGAATCTTACCATTAAAAGGTCTATGGTTAAGAACAGGTTATCAGGCGACAAGTCTCATTATATTCTATATAACAGCGATCGCGTTGCTAGTCCAACTTTTATTTATTACTAATCTTGGTAGCCTAGCTAACGACGGTTTGCAGGGAGTGACGCCGGGACATAGGATTTTGGATTTTGGAGCCACTGCGTTGCGGAGCCAGTCCTGAAGGAGGGTTTCCCTCCGTAGGGAACTGGCGTTGGGGTTCCCCCCGTTGTAGCAAGTGGCGTGATTTTGGAGCCACTGCGTTGCGGAGCCAGTCCTGAAGGAGGGTTTCCCTCCGTAGGGAACTGGCGTTGGGGTTCCCCCCGTTGTAGCAAGTGGCGTGATTTTGGACTCACTTTGAGTTTCAAAAATTCCAAATCTTAAGTATTTTTACTATAAAAATCAACATATGTATTTATTGTTACCGAGCTAGATTGGCGATCGCGTTAATTAGCCAGATCAGGAAACTTAAGCCCAAACTAAGGATTAGCATAGTTGCGATCGGGAAATAGATAGTTAATCCGGGGCGTTCAATTTTGATATCCCCTGGTAAATTTCCTAACCAACCAAACTTATCGCCAAATAACCAAATGCTAAGACCAACGATAATTAAAATACTTCCAAGCCCAACAATAAGTTTGCCGAGATTTTCCATAGGTTTTTCATCAAAATCTCCCATTTTTAGTTTGGGGATTTTCTGCAAGTATTACATCCGCCTAAAGGAGTCGTAGCCGAAAATGAATAATGCTACTCGCCTTCAAAACATATTAGCTGATTCGCCTATTAGCACTGTATTACCTGCCATTACCCAACTCAATCTCGCGAATTGGTGGTTAGCAGGTGGTGCTGTGCGAAATACTGTTTGGCATTCTGTTTTTGGCAAAGACTGTCAGTTATTCATCAAAGATTTTGATATCGCATTTTTTGACGCTACAGGTGAGAGAAGCCAAGAAATAGCGGCAAAAGCAGCCTTGACAGAACAATTTCCAAACTATCTGTTTGATGTTAAAAATCAAGCCAGTTTTGGGCGTTGGCGTCCCGGCCGTAGAACTTATACAAGCACGGAGGACGGGATTAGAGATTGGCTACATACTGCTACAGCTGTTGGTGTTCGTTTAGACGTACAATCGCAATGGCAATTTTTTACACCTTATGGGTTAGATGACCTTTTTACTGGCATTATCCGTACCACACCAGCACATACAAATAACCCAGATGCTCAACGCAAGGCAACGGAATTTCTGCACAAATGCCCCTGCTTGCAATTAGCCTGAAAATAGGGAGTAGGGAAGAAAATTTTCATTTTGAGATAACGATGGTTTACCAAGAACAAATCACTATTTCTACTAAGGGTTACAGCGATATGCATGACCTGAGCGATAAAGTAAACCAGATTGTCAAGAAATCTGGCATTAAAGTAGGTATGGTAAATGTGTTTAATATTGGCAGTACAGCGGCAATTGGAACAATAGAATTTGAACCGGGATTACAGCGCGACTTACCAGAACTCCTCAACAAATTAATACCTCCCAGTCGTGAATACGGACACGAGCAAACCTGGCATGATGGTAACGGACATTCTCATTTACAAGCTACCTGGTTGGGACCAGAAATCACGGTTCCCATCCGGGATGGTAGGTTAATTTCGGGTACTTGGCAACAAATTTTTCATTTAGAATGCGATATCAAACCTCGCCAACGCCAAATAGTAGTGACTGTATACGGAGAATGATAATAATTCCTTAAATATTGACGAAGATGTGAAAGTAAAAGTATCTTTTCCAAGAGATACCATGTAGAAATTACATAACTAACTAATGAAAATTGTTTTTTAACATTCTCTCCTCAGCTTTATTATCTAGGGCTATCCCCATACGGTTCGGTTAAAGGTAAAAGGGGAAAATATGGTGTTTTATCCTCTTCCCCTTAACCAAACTGTATTCTCCCTACTGCCGTATGGGTGGGTTTAACAAAAGATATTACTTTTGCCCACAGTTATTGACTAATAAACTCTCGCCTACTACTCCCTATTTTCACGAATAAAAGCATTGCTGTGCTTGACGATTTATCACTTGCCAAAACACAAGTATCAAAACGGACTGTGGAGACTAGTACTAACCGCAATAAAGAGGTTTAATACATCATTAATCTTTGGTAAAAGTTGTGCAATAGAGTTTGCAAAAGCAAATATTTTTGTTTTAATGGACAAGCAATCATAGAAACTTTATGAAATTTCTAGAAACTTTCAGGTAAATTACTGTGTACAGTCGAACATCGTTATTAATTAGTGTTCTCTTATTAGGAAGCATAGCTGTAACAATGCCTTCGATGGCTCAGGCTCAGGTATCAGTTGCTCAAAATCAAAGCACTCAAGAAGTAAAGGATCTGCTAGACCAAGGACGCAGGCTTGTAGACTCTGGCGATTACAATGGCGCTATTAGTGTCTATCAAGAAGCCGCAAGTCTGGAGCCGAAAAACGCCTCGATTTATTCTGGGATCGGTTATTTGTACGCTTTACAAGGCAATTTTCGCGAAGCACTAACAGCTTATCGTCGTGCTGTTGCTCTTAATGCTAACAATAGCGATTATCAGTATGCTTTGGGCTATGTCAGTGGCAATTTGGGAGATAATAATGGAGCTAAGGAGGCTTATCGTAAAGCAATACAGCTAAACCGTAATAACGTTAATGCCTATATAGGATTAGCAACAATTTTGCTGCGGTTGGGAGAAAGTACTAATGCTCAATGGGCGTACGAAGAAGCGGCGAAGATTGATCCGAAAAATCCCCAAGTTTACGAATTACGAGGAAGTATTTTGAAAAAACAGGGAAAATCGAAAGAAGCGATCGCAGTTTTTCAAAAAGCACGAGATTTGTACGAGCAGCAAGGTAAGTATGATAGCGTAAGTAGGTTAGATGCCATGATACGCGATTTAGGGGTCTAAGATTGATTTTGGATTTTGGATTTTGGATTTTGGATTAATCTAACTGGCGTCCGGTTAGTTCCACGAAGATATCTTCTAGGTTAGACGGACGTACCATAATCCCGGTTTTATCTTTTTGTTCGTCTAAATATATGTTTGCTTCTTGTAGTGTGGGGAAAAAGAGATATTCCCAACGGTCTCCAACTTGCTTGATTACCAAACCTTCACCGTGGGCAGAGCGTAATTCTTCTAGAGTTCCTAAAGATATTAATTTACCAGCTTCCATAATGCCGATACGATCGCATAAATACTCAACCTCTTCCATATAGTGAGTGGTTAGTAGCATCGTCATTCCTTGCTTATTCAAATCTTTAATAATTTCCCAAAGGCGTCGCCTTGTTTGTGGATCTAGTCCCACTGTTGGTTCATCCAAAAACAAAATTTGCGGTTGATGTAACAAAGCTCTAGCTATTTGTAACCGCCGCTTCATACCTCCAGAGAGGGTTTTTACCAATTCTTTACGTTTATCTGCTAGTTCTACATACTCCAGCCATTGGTTAATTCGGCGCTGTCGCTGTGAGTTAGGAATGTGATGCAGTCTACCATGCAATTCCATATTTTCCCACACGGTTAAATCACCGTCCACACTGATTTGTTGTAATACTACGCCGATACATTGTTTTGCCAATAGGGGTTGATTGACTACATCGTACCCACACACTTCAATTTGACCTTGAGTGGGTTTGGTAAGTGTGGTTAACATGCGAATTGTAGTAGATTTACCAGCACCATTAGGACCGAGTAAACCAAACATTTCTCCCGCTTTAATAGTGAAGGAAAGACCATCGACTACAGAGCGATTGTTATAAACTTTATGAACGTTTTCTAAGGAAACAGCAGCAGTCATAGTGGATTTTGTCATTTGTCATTTGTCATTTGTCATTTGTTAATTGTTCATGGCTAATGGTTCATGGCTAATGGTTCATGGTTAATGGTTTGTTCTATGAGTTATGAAATATTAACTACTAACTACTAACCACTATCTACTAACCACTAACCACTAACCACTAACCACTAACCAATGACCAATGACTAATGACTAATGACTAATTATGAACCTTTTTGGGCAGTTGGGGAACTACGAAGAACTAAGCGATCGCCAACAATTTCCACATCATCTAGTTTTAGTGGCAAATTTTTAAGTTGTTGGGAAATTTGCTGGTTAAGTTGTTCTGGAGGAATACCTAAACTTTGAGCGACTTCCGCCAGAGGAAAGCTGATATTACCAAGTTTTATCTGAGCAGAATCATCAAAACTAAATTGGCGATCGCGAATTGTTGGTTTACCTTCAATTCCTACATAAAGAGGTTGATTTCTTAAATTTGGTGGTAATTTCGATAGAAATTCATCAAGTGCTGCTTGTTCTTGTGAGGGTAATTCCTTCTGAGAAATTTCTTTTAAATCAATTACTGCACCTGCGGATATTTTTCCATCTTCAATTTGAGCATTTGTTCCTTTCACCGCTTGAGCAAGTTCACTTTTATCAGTTTTGTTAGAAATTTCCGAAAAAATTAGCGCGTTCACTTCTTCGGCGTTTAGCTGCACTTCACCTTTATCTTTTGAATTAAGTTGAGAAACTTTCTTCAATACCTGTTTGCGTGTTTGCTGAATTTGTTTTTGGTCGATTTCAGGTAGTGGGTTCGCGGTAGGCGATGCGGCTATTATCGTGGGTTCATTTGTCGATGAATTTGTGTACCAGTTAGGAAGTTGAGTTGCTTGTTGCCAATAGAAAAATGCAACGCCACTAATACCGCCAATGATACAGACAAATATCAACAGAAGTCGTTTTAACATTGCTAAATAGCAAGACTGCTATATCAATTATGACAATAATTAACAGGATTTAAATGAGTCTATAAATAAATTTCACAGCGTGTAGCCAAACGCGTTAAAACTGATATCTTGTATCAGGCGCAATCAGCCGTCAAATTAGCCGTGAAATCAGCCGTCAAATTAGCCGTGAAATAAATTTCCGGCTGATAGCTAAAACCCGTTAGAAACGGGTTAAAATTTTTTTCATAGTTAGCTTTAGCTAACTTCAGCTTTTAGCCCGAAATTTATTTCAGGGCATCAATATTTACATTTTCTTTATATTAAATATAATTTTTTAGGTTAGCGGAAGAAGGGCTTTTTAGGAAAATCAGTAAAATTCCCCTACTCAAGTAATTTTAACAAGTTTTAGCTTTGAGAAATAAAATTTATCTCCAGGCTACCTATGGCATTTTGGCGTACCTATTATCACCTGATTTGGGCAACAGAGTCGCGTCAGCCCTTAATTACTCCGGAACGGGAAACTGAACTTTATGGTTATATTATCGGCAAAGCTGATGCCATCGGTTGCATAATTCATGCTATTGGTGGTACGGAGGATCATATTCATGTGGTAGCTTCTATTCCTCCTAAAATATCGATAGCCGATTTTGTTAAACAAATTAAAGGTAGCAGCGCTTATCATCTTAATCATACTCCGTCAAATTCTGGCATCGGGTTTAGCTGGCAACATGGATATGGGGTTTTGACTTTGGGGAGTAAGCAATTAGAGCAAGCAAAGGCTTATGTGATGAATCAAAAAGCGCATCATTCCGATGGGACGGCAAATAATGCTTTGGAGTTCTGTGGTGAACAGAAAGCTTGGAAATAAGCCGTCAAATCTGCCGTGAAATAAATTTCCGGCTAAAAGCTAAAACCCATTAAAATGGGTTAAATTCTGATATTTAATCGGTTTTGAACCGATTTTAGCTTTTAGCCCGAAATTTATTTCCGGGCTAATTCTTATAACTAAAACCCATTAAAATGGGTTAAATTCTGATATTTAATCGGTTTTGAACCGATT
>JBHYDF010000032.1:0-7317 GCA_051861145.1 Nostocaceae cyanobacterium | reverse complement strand
TTAGCTTTTAGCCCGAAATTTATTTCCGGGCTAATTGCCCACTCAAATAACATTCCACTACTTAATCTTAGGATAACTATCTCGCCCATCCCAACGCGCCAAGGAAGGCGTATGCATACTTCTAGCTTGGTAAGTATTTTTCACAGCCAACCAATTGCTAGCAATGGGCATTCGCCAACCAGTTCCAAAAGCGCGATCAGTAATTTTTAATCCTGGAGGCGCTTGTTTGCGCTTAAATTCCGCACGCGCTACCATCTGAATTACTCTTTCTACAACTACCGAATCGTGTCCGGCGGCGACTATTTGCGCGGGTGATTGGTGGTTTTGAATCAGGCGTTGCAAAATATCGTCCAAAATATCATAGTTTGGTAGGGAATCTTGATCAACCTGACCGGGTTTTAGTTCGGCGCTGGGTGGTTTGGCTAGGACGTTTTGCGGAATAATTTCGCTGTTGCGGTTCAACCAGCGACAAATTGCGTAAACGCGGGTTTTGGGAACGTCAGCAATTACTGCTAACCCGCCATTCATGTCGCCGTAAAGGGTGCAGTAACCAACTGCCATTTCTGATTTGTTGCCGGTAGACAATAAAAGATGACCGAATTTGTTAGAAATCGCCATCAATAAATTACCGCGAATTCGGGATTGAATATTTTCCTCTGCTAGTCCAAATTCCGTACCAGCAAACAAATCACCTAAAGTTTTGTCATAGGCCTGCATCAAATCCCCAATTGGAATTGTGTGAGTTTTGATACCAATATTTGCTGCTAATGCTAAAGCATCTTTAATAGAATGCTCGGAACTGTAGGGAGATGGCATGAGAACACCGAGGACATTTTCTTTACCAATAGCTTCAGTCGCGATCGCTGCTACGAGTGAGGAATCAACTCCACCACTCAAACCCAAAACTACTTTAGAAAAGCCACATTTACGAACGTAATCTCGTACACCCAATGTCAAAGCGTGCCAAATTTGTTCTTCTTCACACTCATAGTTAGGTGCTACGGAACCCATCCGTAAATCCCTCTGTTCTTCGTCAAATTCAACTATTACTAAGTCGGTTTCAAAACCACGCGCACGACTAACAATTTCACCTTGACGGTTAAAGGCAAAACTTCTACCATCAAAAATCAAATCATCATTGCCACCGACTTGATTAGCATAAATAATCGGTTGCTGAAAACGAACTGCACTATGACTTAGCATCGCTTCCCGAAACCGCTGTTTGCTAGCTGTATAAGGTGAAGCAGATAAATTGACGATAAAATCTACACCCAAAATTGCTAAGTCAGCGATGGGATTGACAGTGTAACTACGTTTGCCCCAAAATTCTTCATCGTTCCACAAATCTTCGCAAACTGTTACGCCAATATGAATATTATCAAGGGTGAAATAATTGGCTTGCAAACCTGGTTCAAAATAGCGGCGTTCGTCAAAGACGTCGTAGGTAGGTAAAAGGCGTTTATGAAAAATTTGCTTTACCTGACCTCTTTCTAACCAAGCGATACTATTATATAAACTTTTGCCGCCAGTAGCGTTAGCTTTAATATTTTCTTCGACAGTTCCTACTAAAACCGCTACTTTTGGCGGCAAATCTCTGGCTAATTGTTGTAAAGTAATGCCCATCGCCTCCACAAAACTAGGATTTAATAATAAATCCCGTGGAGGATAGCCACATAAAGAAAGTTCTGGCGTCAACAACAAACGTACACCTTTTGTGACTGCTTGTTGTGCTGCTGCGAGAATTTTTTGGGCGTTTTTTGGTAAATCACCAATGGTAGGATTAAGTTGAGCGATCGCAATTTTCATTTTGATTAGTCAATAGTCAATAGTCATTAGTCATTAGTCATTAGTCATTAGTCATTAGTCATTAGTTAGGAATTAAAACCTTTTACTTTTGTCTTCAGCATACTTTTAGTTAAATAAAGACTAAAGGTTTATCTTTGAAGGGAGCAAATGCCACCGCATCAAATTTATATAAAGTTGCTGGACGACCAGCCCCCCGTGATACCTTAATTCCTGTATCGCACAGAAAACCTAATTTGAGTAGACGCGCCCGAAAATTAGAATAATCAGAAAAATTTTCCCCTAAAACTGTGGTGTATAACTGATATAAATCATTCAAAGTAAACATTTCTGGTAAAACTTCAAAAGCTACCGGACTGTACTCCAATTTATTTTTTAAACGTCTGTGTCCGTATGCCAGAATTTTATTATGGTCAAATGCTAATTGCGGCACTTGCTTAACAGGATACCAAGCTATTCCAGTAACTTTATCAGCTATCAATTCGGCTTCCTCAAATCTTACGAGAGCAAAGTAACTTACTGATAGATAACGCACTCCATAACTATCTGTTGCTTCCCGAGGATCGCGATTTGGACCGCCAAAGGTATACAATTGCTCTAAATAGAGATTTTTGACCCTAATTTTCTCTGCCATAATGCGATAGGCTGCATCTTCTAACGATTCGCCTTGACGCACCAAAGTACCGGGAAGACTCCAAGAATTTAAAAATGGTTCCTGCTGTCGCATTACTAATAGTACTAACAGCCGGTTTTGGGCGGTATCTACAGAAAAAATTACATTGTCAACACCGACCTTGAAATCAGCCAAAGGTTGTTGATCTAGTGTATCTGCAAGCTTTTTTGGGATGCGTCCTGGCATTTGTACAAATGCTGTTGATGAATGTAATCGATAACAGGGGGCGTGAGAGCTTCGGGATCACCACTTTCACGATACGCTGTTGAGGACACATCTGGGCCAGTTAGCTCAGCGATCGCAATTTTTGCTCCCAGATTTTCTAGCGCCTGCAAGCTAGATTTATCCATTACATATCCCGGCCGCTTTACTACCAAAAGTTGCACTTGCTGTAACAAATCTTCAACTCGATACCAACGCGGTAGCTGTGCGAGTAAGTCTGAACCTATCACCAAAGTAAATTCAGCGTCCTCTTTCCACCGTTCTTTTGCTTTTTCGACTGTTTCTAGCGTTCTCAAGCTACTTAGTTCCTGTTCCAAGCTGATATTGTGACGTGGTGAATTGATGTCGGTGATTAATAGTCGTAACATCGTTACCCGATGTTCCAAAGGCGTTTGATGGGACTTAAAAGGATTATCGGCTGCCCAAATCACTACGCGATCGTAATGATGTGACAACCATCTCACAATTGCTTGATGTCCAGAAGTTGGTGGATCGGCACTCGTTCCAAATAAAGCGATTCTCATTTTATTGTCATTAGTCCTTTGTGAATGGTTAATGGTTAATGGTTAATGGTTAATGGTTAATGGTTCATGGTTCATGGTTAATTGTTCATGGTTAATGGTTCATGGTTAATGGTTCATGGTTAATTGCTCATTGCTATTAACTATTAACCATTAACTATTAACCATTAACTATTAACCACTAACTGTGTATTTCATTCCTCTTATGTGTCTCCTCAGTCAAAACCTGCAACTTTTCAGATATTTTCATCTCTACTGACACGGGATTTTCTAAACGTCGAGTCACTAAAGGCAAACTCGCTACTGAGGCGGTGGTACGTTGACGAATTGTTGCTAATGTCTCTGGTGGTTGCGTCCGTTTACCTTCCTTCATGAAGATTTGTAACAAAGGTTGTTCTCCCAGAGAATTTTCATCTGCCAATCCCAGACAATCAGCTTTCACCTTACCTTGTGTAAATGAACGAAAAATCTGCTTGCGTCCTGGATAAGTCGCTTTCCCGCTTGACTCTTTCATTACCGGAATGCCATCAATTTCCACTAATTTATAAACTCCATTCACCGGCTTTCCCGTCACCAGTCGCGTTCCCACTCCATAAGCATCAATTTCGGCACCAGCAGCTTGTAACTTAGCAATTTCCTCTTCGTCTAAGTCGCCACTAGCCACAATTGACACTCCTGGTAGGAGCGATCGCACTTGTTTTGACAACGCCACTAAATCCCCAGAGTCTAACCTTACTCCAGTCAATTTCATTTCCCCGGAATTTACTTTTACAGCCAATCGCTGAGCAGCAGCGATGGTATCGTAAGTATCAATCAACAGCGTCGCTTCGGGAAAATACCGATGAAACGCTGCAAAAGCTTCATCTTCGCTACCCTCCATTGCCGATAACGCCATGACCAAGGCGTGTGCCATCGTACCACTAGGTTTTTCACCCAGTTGTATTGCAGCTAACACGTTTGATGTAGCATCGAAACCTGCTGCTAACGCCGCCCGCGCCCCCCATAACGCAGCCTGCGGACTAAATGCCCGTCTAGTACCAAATTCCAAAAGTTTTGCTTTCTCTGACGCCACATCACGCACCCTTGCCGCCCGCGTTGCTACTAAAGTTTGGTAATTCAGGGTATTTAATAGATAGGTTTCCACTAACTGTGCTTGCCAGAGGGGTGCTTCTACTCGCAACAATGGTTGGTTAGCAAATACCGCCGTTCCTTCCGGTACAGCCCAAACATCCCCGGTAAAACCTCCCGACTCTAGCAAAGACCAAAAGCGATCGCTCACATGAGCAAAAATTCCTGTCGCCTGTAAAGCCTCTATTCCAGAAGCTGTAAAGCGGAATTTTTCCAAATATGCCAACGCCTGCGCCAGTCCCATCGCAATTAAGTAACCAAAACCCTCTGGCAGTTTCCTGACAAACAACTCAAAGCTTGCCCATCGTTGTTCTACACCTTCACCCGTGTAACAAGCTGCCATTGTTAGCTGGTAAAGGTCGGTCAACAGGCTGTAATCATCCGCACAGAGAGTTAATTCCTGGTTCTCTACACCTGGGAAACTTGTCATGCGATCGCACCCTTTTGAAAAAGCTTCTTATTATTTATGGTAAAAAATACCATAAATAATGTCAATGGCTAGAAAATTTAGGTAAAAAAGACTACGTTTAGTGATTCTTATGGGCAAATTTACACTACTATTATAAATAAATTAAAATTTTTTAATGGTTATAATTAATAATAATCGGTTTTTTTTGAGAGTGAAAGAAAGTAAATTTATCAGACAGGGAAGTTTCAACTTTTTGACAAGCTAAAGGTTTGCAAACATCTATCAAAAAGTATTGCAGAGAGTATAAATATATTGAAAATCAGAGACAACTATCATTATTGGGAATTAGAGTATAGATATCACCATCAGAGCAATTATATAAACGGGAGTCAAAATATGAGGGCTATCTCCAAGCTGATTGCTAGAATCACCCAATATATTTCTGAAGCTGTGATGCGGATATTTGGCCCTAATGATGATGAATATCCTAATATTGGCGTACAACCCTTTACGGGCGAACCTTACAAGCACAGGACTGCCGATAACTGGTAAATAAAAGATAAAGATGAGTCAATTAAAACCAAAGTCGGTGGACAAAGGAAATTTTCAATCCACCGATTTTTTTATTTGTCATTGGTCATTTGTCATTTGTCCTTTGTCCTTTGTCATTTGTCATTTGTCCTTTGTCATTTGTCAAAAGTCTTTACACTTGACCAATGACCAATGACTAATGACCAATGACTAATGACCAATGACCAATGACCAATGACTAATGACTAATGCCTAAATTTATAAAAGTTTGTAATGTTGAGGATATTCCTCCTGGTAGTGGTCGATTGGTGATGGGACTATACGATAAACCGATCGCACTGTTTAATGTTGATGGAAATTTTTATGCGATAAATGCTATTTGTCCACACATGGGCGGCCCTTTGCAAAGTGGTAGGTTAGAGGGCAAGGTGATTTATTGTCCGTGGCATCAATGGAGTTTTTGTGTTGATACTGGCGAAGCAGATCATCAAGGTGGACATAGAGTTTCTACCTATCAAGTCCAGATTCAAGATGGAGCAGTGATGGTAGGATGGCTTCAGAATTGAGGAGTTAGGAGTTAGGAGTTAGGAGTTAGTAGTTAGTAGTTAGTAGTTAGTAGTTGGTTGAATTTTCCACTAACTACTAACCACTATCCACTAACCACTATCCACTAACCACTATCCACTATCTACTAACCATTAACCATTAACCATTAACCATTAACCATTTCAACAATGATCCCACTCAAATTCAGCCAACATTAGCAAGCACAACGCCATCAAAACGCCAGTGGTGAGAAATTGCCAACCACCTATATAAGGCAAGATGACAATTCCTAGTAGGTGAAGTATTCCTGCAAAAATGAGAGTACGCGATCGCACTCCCAAACCAGTACACAAATAACCTAGGGCGCTTAATCCCAACCACAACGGACACAAATTTGATAATATTTTTCCCCAACCAAGGAAAATACCTAAATCAGTTAAGATCACACCAAACAGCATTAGCACTACCCAGCAATACAGCACCCAGCTAACGTGTCTTCGCTTTACCCAATAGCTAGTCCAGCTTACCATCACCGTGGTACCTATAATGCTAAGAATTGACCATATAGTTGCCTGCAAGTTCCAACTCACAGGCATAAACTGCGCTGTTGCAAACATTGGTATCAGCAACAAGCCCCAAATTATAAAAGCTTGGTCTACGCGAGTATAAAAATTAGAATAAAGCTTAATATTACCAATTCGCCAGTTAACTAGCCAAAGTCCTTCTCGATCGTGAATATCAATTGTTACTTGTTTGCGGCGTAGTGGTGGTACTGATTGATTAAAGAAGCTCATTTTGTTATTGCTGATTTTCAAGAAAATTTAAGTTTTTTAGCTTGTAAAATGCCTTATTTATTTTCTTTGTATATTCAGCAAGGTTTTATTTATCTCTGTCTGTAGCATTGTCTTTATCAAAGTTATACTACGCCTACCGTGATAATTCTGTTATACTCTTTACACAAAATCCACAGCATAAATAAACCCGCTTTTGATACAATCTCTCCAGCGGGATAATTTTTTTAATAAATGTGAGAAAAATCTCTTTATAAAGGGCTATTAATATCCCAATTGACAGTTTATGATTGAGAGTGTCAGATACCTCGGACTGTTCTGATGGATGGTTTAGCATCCCTTTGGTAACTGTTAAGTAGGGGAAACGGCAAAAACCCTACAACACTTTCCTTCAACAGGGATTATTAGCCATTGATTTTGTAGTTAGGTATATGTTAACGGTCGCTTCCTTGACGCCGTTCTCCTTCAAGAAGCGATTAGCAGGACAAACAGTATAACTCCTGCGCCGATTGCGCAGCATAGATTGCGGGGTTCATTCTATGCTGCACATTTTTATTATTGAATAAAATTCACTGAATGTAGTGAATTGTACAGAAAAATT
The DNA here is from genome assembly GCA_051861145.1 of Nostocaceae cyanobacterium. Taxonomy (GTDB): domain Bacteria; phylum Cyanobacteriota; class Cyanobacteriia; order Cyanobacteriales; family Nostocaceae; genus JBHYDF01. Next base: position 92 of record JBHYDF010000032.1, on the reverse strand, counting down.
TAAACTTCATTAGAATAGTTAATGGTTCATAGTTCATGGTTCATAGCCATTAACCATTAACCATTAACCATTAACCATTAACCATTAACCAT
>JBHYDF010000031.1:0-56898 GCA_051861145.1 Nostocaceae cyanobacterium | reverse complement strand
TTCCTCTGGGTTCCCCTTTTTACCTAGAACGCGCTCCTCTTGAAGAGCAAGTTCATCAAGAAATAAGAAAACCAGGAGCCTTAGTGCGGATTAAAGCACCCAGAGAGATGGGCAAAACTTCTCTGTTAATGAGAATTCTTGACTCTGCTAAACGCCAGGGCTACCGCACTGTCAGCTTGAACCTGGAGCAAGTTGACCAAGTTATCTTGAGTGATTTGAATCAATTTTTGCGTTGGCTGTGTGCCAACATTGCACGTCAGCTTCAGCTAGAAGCGAAGCTAGATGAATATTGGGATGAGGATCTAGGGAGCAAAATTAGCTGTACTTCCTACGTCGAAGAATATCTACTAAAATCAATAGCGACTCCCCTCGTTTTGGCGTTAGATGAGGTAAATCAAATTTTTGAGCATCCTCAAGTGGCAAAAGATTTTTTACCCTTGTTGCGATCATGGTACGAAGAAGCCAAAACATTGCCGATCTGGCAAAAGCTCCGCCTGATTGTGGTTCACTCAACGGAGATTTACGTTCCCCTCCAACTTAACCAATCCCCTTTTAATGTAGGGTTGCCGATTCAGTTAAATGCTTTTAGTAAGGAGGAGGTGCAGCAGTTAGCTCAACGCTACGAACTTGACTGGTCAGATGGTGATGAAGCTACGCAACTGATGGATCTGATCGGAGGACATCCCTCACTAGTACACACTGCTATCTATCATCTTAGTCAAAGGGAGATAACTCTGGAGCAACTGCTGGAAACTGCCCCAACTGCCGCCGGAATTTATTCTCATCACCTGCAACGCCATTTGGTAATACTGCAAGAACTGCCGGAATTAGCCAGATCCCTTAATTGTGTCATGTGTACCAATGAGCCAGTAGAATTAGAGGCTATCGTGGCTTACAAGTTAAGCAGTATGGGGCTGATTAAACAGTCAGGAAATAAAGTAATACCAAGCTGTGAGTTGTATCGGCAGTTTTACGTGACAACCTTAATGGATACTATTGGCGAATGTAATACATTTTTGTCTAATTAAGTATTATGTACACTCAAACCTTCAATCTGTGCTTGCGTCTTGGAATTGTAATACTTTTGTCTGTGTCCAGAAAATATTGTTCAAGAGCTTCAACCAACGTGTTTTCCCTAACTTAACCTAAGCGAGAGGCTTTGGAAGTTATTGAAAACAACATTAAAAAACTATTTCCTTCTCTACAAAATTTACGCATAGCCGTAGCCCGATGTAGGTATTACATACAACAATTTTTCGAGCAATGTACATAATGAGTAGATAATATCTATTTCCTGCTATAAGTTTATTTACAAGCTTTTATACAGCTTTATATTAAATTGGTATAAGCCTTCTTTTGTTACTACGAGGAGAGAAAAATATAGCCTCAACTTTGAATGCTAAACAAAATAAAGAATTGAGCGATCGCATATTTCTTTCGTCATCTAAATTCCTTTGTTGAAAATAGACGTAGAAATAGGAGTTTGGGATTATTTTCTGTTGAAGGTAACAAAAAAGCGATAAGTATGATTAGCGATCGCTATTTGAAAAAATTTTTTGGTTTACTGTTACTAGGATGTCAACTATAGGAATCCGGTTTAATGCTTGAAATTGTTTGTATACACAGACAAGAGCTAAAAAGCAAGACCCAAAAAGATTACAGAAAATTAAGGTATACTGAGTTTTTTAAAAAATTAAATAGGAGTCCTATAAAGAATAATAACTATGCTAAATAAACCACATTTCAACCCCTGTTATTCTGTTGCAACTATAGAACCCGAACAAGTATTTTTGTTATCAGAGAGGGAGACAATTTGGTTAAGCGATCGCCTTTCTTGTAGTTTAGCTGCTTTAATCGATAGCGATCTCAGTATTGATGAAATTATTGACACCATTCAACAGTCGCTACTGCAAGATCCAAAATCTTTTGAGGAAGCTGCTACCTTTTTCCAAGAAGTTCTCAATGTAAGCATTAAAGCCCAATATGCTTTGTACCAAATGGAACAAAAGGGTTATCTTGTCAAACAAGATAGCTCTTTGCCATCGCATTTAAAGATTTTTTGTCATCACCTTAATATTGCTCCCACCGCAGCCTATCAACGATTGCGCTCAACTAAAGTAGCAGTAAAAGCTAATGGTTCGGTTGCTGCATCTGACTTGATTGCTGTGCTTGAGTCTCTCCAAATTCAAGTAGCAGACGTTGGTGACTTGACAGTAGTTTTAACTGATGACTATCTCGCGCCTGAGTTAGATGAGTTCAATCAACAAGCTTTAAAATCCCAATCTCCCTGGATGTTAGTTAAACCATTGGGAACAATAGTCTGGCTTGGCCCTTTATTAGATCCTGAAAAAACTGGGTGTTGGCAATGTTTAGCCAAGCGTTTGCGAGATAACAGACCAATTGAAGGGTTTATTCAGAGACAGAAGCCCATTTCTCCTTCTTTAACTCCTCCTTTAGGATTTTTGGCATCTACTGTACAAACTGCATTAGGAATGGCAGCCACTGAGGTGTTCAAATGGATTGTGCAAGGGGAAAATAAAGAATTAGAAAACAATCTAATCACTTACGATACGATCGCACTGCAAACTCAAAATCATGGCTGGGTGAAGCGTCCTCAATGTTCTAGTTGTGGAGAGATGCTAAATGGGTTAACCAACAACCCCCTACCTCTTGTTTTAGAACACCGCCAGAAAACCTTTACCGTCGATGGAGGACACCGTATTTGTTCGCCACAAGAAACTTTCAGGAAATATCAACATCATATTAGCCCCATTACTGGCGTTGTGCGAGAACTAAATAAAATTCCTGGGGATGGATTAACTCATAATTACATCGCTAAACATCATTTTCTCAATGTTTTCGACGATTGCGCTAGTTTGCGCCAAAATTTGGGGGGTAGAAGTGCGGGGAAAGGTAGGACTGACTCTCAAGCGATGGCTAGTGGTTTTTGCGAAGCGATCGAGCGATATTCTGGGGTGTTTCAAGGGTATGAAATTAGAGAAAAAGGCAGTTACCAACAAATGGGGAATAAAGCGATTCACCCCAATGCTTGCATGAACTTTAGTCAAAAGCAATATCAAAATAGAGAGCAATGGAATAGTTCATATCAAGGCTGGTTTCAAAAGGTTCCAGAACCATTTGATGAGGAAAGAGAAATTGATTGGACTCCTGTTTGGTCTTTAACCAACGAGGAATTTAAGTATCTGCCAACGGCTTACTGCTATTATGGCTATCAACCGGACTATAAACCCGACTGTTGGACTGATTCCAATGGGTGTGCCGCAGGTAATACTATCGAGGAAGCTATTCTGCAAGGGTTTATGGAGTTAGTAGAGCGAGATGCTGTCGCCTTATGGTGGTATAACTCTCTGCAAAAGCCACAAGTTGATTTAGATAGTTTCGACGAGCCTTATTTTCAAAGCCTGAAGCAATATTATCAAACTATTAATCGGGAACTTTGGGTTTTAGATATTACCAGCGATCTCAATATTCCTGTGTTTGCTGCTATTAGTCGCAGAAGCGATCGCGAAGTAGAAGATATTGTTTTGGGTTATGGCGCTCATTTCGATGCCAAGATTGCTATTAGTCGAGCCTTAACGGAAGTTAACCAAATTTTACCTAATGTTTTATTAACGCAAGCCGATGGCAATACTCAATATCCTCCATCAGCCGATCCCTTGGCTATAGACTGGTGGACAACTGCGACTTTGACAAATCAATCTTATCTAATTCCTGATGATCGAGTTGCTGCTAAAGTCGCTGTGAATTATCCTCAAATCGCCAGTGACAATCTTTTAGAAGATATTAAGCTCTGTCAACAAATCGTCGAGAAAAACGGTATGGAAATGCTGGTTTTAGATCAGACTCGTCCTGATATTGAACTGAGGGTAGCTAAGGTAATTGTGCCGGGGATGAGGCACTGGTGGAGTCGGTTAGGTGGAGGGAGATTGTATGAGGTTCCGGTCAAAATGGGTTGGTTGAAAGAAACCTTAACAGAAGATGAACTTAATCCTTTCCCGATGTGGATGTAAAAATTAAACTAAACTTATCCCATCTCAGAAATTCATACGTCTGGCAGAAACGAGATAGTGATTAAAAACACTTGAGGTTGTACTCGATACAGGGGAAGTCCAACGACCGTAGTTTGCTTCTGCCTCTCCTAGAACTACAATCTTAGGTTGCCTTGGCTGCCATCCATAGTGCAAAATGAATTGCTCAGGATTGGAGACACCAAAAAGCCAAGGACATCCCAGTTTTCTGAGCTTAGAGAGAAATGGTTGTGCATAGGGAGAGTTTAAAAGCTCTGCTTCAACAAAGTCCATTCCAAGCCAGCTACCTGGACAGGCAAGACTTCGTAGTGTCTCAAGCACAGTCGCCACAGTAGCGGGTTTTAGGTAAAACATCAGTCCCTCGAACAGAAATGCTGCGGGTTTATGTCGGTCAAAGCCAACGTCGGTAAGAGCAGTTGCCCAATCCTGTTCCAAGTCTGTTACTACGACCTTTCGTATACACTTTGCTCTAGCATTTAAATTTAGAAGGATAGGCTCCTTGTATTGAAATATTTCTTGACGATCTACTTCAAATAGTTGAACGTCATCCATCCAGGGCAAGCGAAAAGCACGGGCATCCATTCCGGATGCTACCATAACAACCTGTTTGAGAGATAATTCATGGACAGCCATCAGCAAAGCATCATCAAAAAAACGAGTCCGAATAGAAATACCAGGATGTGGATCATTAGCTGACAATCCAGGAGAAAATACCCTCAAATCTGAGAACAGTGCGAACCCCCTGTCACCGGCAAAAGACCGAGCGTATGTATCTACAAATAAACGTTGTCGATACTCAGTTTCATATGCTCGTGCTGCTGCGACATATAGCGATGTAACGCCGACAGGACTCAACATAAATAATTGACAAAATTAGTTCATCATGGTAATTTTATGTCAATAACAGGCAATTTGCTATTTATTGCTCATTATTTTAACTATTAGTTAGAAACAATAAATGTTGTACTCTATCTAACTAATAGTTAAAAGCATGGTTGTTTCATAATTGCCTGGTCATTTATTGACACTCTCCTAAGAAGTTGCAAAGTTTCCTTACATTCATGGAAGATAGCCTCAAAGAGCTTTTAAGAAACATTTCTATTTCTTTATATCGATTTTGAATGCGATCGCTTTTCTTGAACGCTCTTTTCATGCTGGAGTGTCAAATTTGAAAATGCACCCAATTAAAGAGCATTACTGGTTATGATTTCTCTGTGAGATGAGTGATTTGAGGGTTTTTCATCACTTCAACATTTAGTAAATTTATGAAAATAGGAGATTGAAATGGAATCCCAAGATTGGAGAGAATCTGAAGATTTTTTCAAGCGTTTTTTATTACAGGGTAAGATAATTTCTCAACTCATTACATTTTGGTGGCGATATGATAATAACCCAGGAACAACAGAAAATGATCGAAAGAAAATGGAGATAGCAAAGCTTTTAAAACAATGTTTCTTTCCAAACTATCGCGATATTACACCAGATCAGCTTCCCCCGTCTCCATCTTTAATTGACCTATTTGAAACCGAAAGTAAGTTTCCCGCGTCTCAATCTTTAACTGACCTATCTTTAATTGACCTATTTAAAGCCGATCCCAGATCACATATTAATGAAGAAAATCCGGAAATATATGTTGATATGCTAATAACTATCTTTGGTCGAGATCGTATTTGTAACAAGGAAACATACCTTTCTCCTATATTCAATTCTACTGAACTGGGCTTAGAAGACGGAAATAATCGTGCACGTTACGAATTTAAAATTGATACTAGCGGTACAAAATTTGGCAAACTTACTGACCCTGAAATAGTTATAGAAAAGGAAAATTCACTGTTGAAATATATATATATAATTCCAATTCCTCTACGCCCTAGAATAAATAATGATATCTATGAAAAATGGATTTCAAATGAAAATGATCTATATCCTCCTAACCAACATATACCCTTTACCACTTAAGAAAGGCATTAGAAACTTATAGGCCTAAGCTAGGAAAGTTATGATTTAGCGTTATCATAGGTTTTCTTAAGCAACTTAGATACACTTAAATCTTTTCTAGCAAAAGAAACAGCTTGAAAAACATACCTCACCAGGTTGGAAATTACTATAAGTTAAATATTGATTGACCCACAGCTAAGAACTGCTTGTGGGTTTTTATATAGATATTGCCACTGAAAAACATAGAGATAGATAATATCAATAAGTAAGAATTATGATTATTAAAGATCCCCAAAAAATGCTACCAAGTCAAATTAAATTTGAAGGGGAAATGGGGGACATGATACTAGAAATTCCTCCCCATAATATTCCCTTACATCCCAAAAGTATAGAAAAACTTTTTGCCGCCATCAAATCTGGGGAGCAAGCGGTAGCTTTCAGACCTTTCATCCCCATTGCATCTGACTTAGGCTTATGTCCACCCTATCCTACGTTAGCCTATTTGTATCCTCAAAAGTTAAATCATAACGAAGATATTGAGAAGCAGTTATTACAGAAATCTGGCAAGATAGCGCAGAATACCCTTGATGCTTTAAATAAATTTACCCTGATTTCCCAAATTGATATTGAGGAGCAGCTACATTACTTTGGTGATTTCTATGGAATAGCGGCAAAGCCTTCCTATATAAGAGTTGTCGTGAGCAATACCTGTAATCTCAAATGTGTCATGTGTCCTTATCACAGCACTTCGCTGAAATTAACTCATACAACAGACTTCTTTAAAAGCAACAAAACAATGTCTTGGGAAATGATGGAGCGTCTCGCCAAAGATTGTGGAGAAGCAAAAATCATGATTATTCTTGGGAACATCGAAGAACCAATGCTACACCCCAACCTTGTCAAATTTATCGAACTTTGTCGGCAGCAAGGGGTTCCTGGGGTTCATCTGACTACCAATGGTCAACTCCTAGATGAAAATCGAGCTAGGTCGTTATTGAAAGCAGGCTTAACCAGTATTGATATTAGCATTGATGCCGCAGATCCAGATACCTATCTCAAGATTCGGGGTGCTGACCTCAAGCGAGTTGAAACAAATGTCTTCAATTTTTTGAAGCTGCGGGATGAGTTAGCTATTCCCTGTTATGTAAGAACATCTTTTGTGAGAAATCCGAATGTTACATTAGATGAAGAAGAAAGATTCCGAGAACGTTGGCTTGCAAAAGCTGATGGCGTATTTATCAATAACGTAGCCCAATATAAAGAAAATAATACACGCCTCGGTAAAACTAACCAGACTGTACAAGCTTCACTAAAACACTATCTTAAAAAAGCTCAGGGACGTTGGCCATGCCTGTTTCCCTTTACTGAAATGGCTGTTTTGCCTGATGGCAGAATTTATTACTGTGTTGAAACTTTATTTAGATTGGGCTTTGATCAGACTCTTGAAAGTTTAGGAGATTATAATCAACAAACATTACAAGAGATTTGGCATGGAGAACTATTCAAGCAGCTTCGACGAGATTTACTCCTTAACCAGTTAGAACATAGATCAGCCTGTAAAAGTTGCGAACTATGGATGGCACAGGTTTTATCTAGAGAGTCTAAAAATGGGTTTGAGGTTATGACAAGCACCGTAACCGAGATTTATCACTCTGGCTTTAAGCAACAGAAAACAGAAAAGGGGGAACAGAAATCTTCAAATTAAGTACAAATATTTAAGATTAAGTTGTAACTTTATGACTCCAAGAAATACTATACCATAAAATCAGAACGGAAGGGTTAGCTAGTTAGGAGTCTTAGTATGAGAGTGATGGCAGAATATCACATTAGTCAGAAGATATATGAAAGTGATAATTCGCTAGTCTATCGTGCTAATCTCAAGCGAGATAATCAACCCGTTATTCTTAAAATTCTTAAAGAAAACTACCCAACTCCCTCAGAATTGACTCGATATAAACAGGAATACGAAATCACACGACATCTGAACGTAGATAACATTATTAAAGCCTACGATTTACAGCGATATGACAATAGCCTAGTCATGTTCTTAGAGGATTTTGGCGGGAAATCCCTAAAACTGTTAATGTCTGAACGCAGGTTGAGTATAGAAGAAATTTTCATCATTGCCATTAAGACCTCTGAAAGTTTAGCTGCTATTCATGCAGCCAATATTATCCATAAAGACATTAATCCATCCAATATTGTCTATAATCCAGAAACTAAACAACTGAAGATTATTGATTTCGGCATTTCTACCCGTTTATTCCAAGAAAACCAAACCCTTTGTAACTTAAATCAACTAGAAGGTACTTTAGCCTACATTGCACCAGAACAAACTGGCAGAATGAATCGAGGAATAGATTACCGCAGTGACTTTTATTCCCTTGGTGCAACCTTCTATGAACTCCTAACGCATCAACTCCCCTTTGCAACCACTGACCCAATAGAACTGGTTCATTGCCATCTTGCACAACAAGCAGACCCGCCTCATACACTCATTCCTACTATTTCCTTGGCGGTATCAAAGATTGTCATGAAATTGTTAGCTAAAACCCCAGAGGAACGATACCAAAGTGCTTGGGGGCTAAAAGCTGATTTGGAAACTTGTTTTAAACAGTGGCAGATTCAGGGAGAAATTCTACCTTTTCCACTAGGACAGCAAGATATTTCTGATAAGTTTCACATTCCCAAAAAACTCTACGGACGGGAACAAGAAGTTTCTCAAGTATTGGACACCTTTGAGCGAGTTAGCCAAGGTACCACTGAGATGATATTGGTTGCTGGCTATTCAGGGATTGGGAAATCTGCCTTAGTTCAGGAAATTCACAAACCAATTGTAAGGCAACGAGGTTATTTTATAACTGGAAAATTTGACCAATTCAAGCGCGATATTCCCTACGCTGCTATTAGCACAGCTTTCCAGGACTTAATCCGTCAACTGCTGAGTGAGTCTGACGCAGACATCGAAAATTGGAAAGCAAAAATTTTAGAAGTCTTGGAACCTAATGGGCAGGTCATAATTGACGTAATCCCTGAACTAGAAAAAATTATTGGTAAACAGCCGTCTGTTGAAAAACTTGGAGCTAATGAAGCTCAAAATCGATTTAACTTATCTTTTCAAAGATTTATTAGCGTTTTCAGTCAGCAAGAACATCCTTTAGTCATTTTTCTTGATGATTTACAGTGGGCAGATTTGCCTTCACTGAAGTTAATTGAACAGTTAATTACCGATTTTGATAGCAAATATTTATTAATTATAGGAGCTTATAGAAATAATGAAGTCAACCCAACTCATGCTTTAATTCTGACGTTAGAATCAGTGAAAAAAGCAGGTATTAGGGTTAATGAAGTAATTCTAAATCCATTGAGACTAGAGGAAATAAATCAATTAATTGCTGATACACTGCTTTGTTCTACAGAGACTTCAACACCGCTAGCAGAATTACTAAAAAACAGAACTCAGGGCAATCCATTTTTTTTAACTCAACTACTAAAATCTCTGTACGATGAAAACCTTATATCATTTAATTATACTGAACGCTCATGGTGTTGGAATATTGAGCAGATTCTAAGGACGGGCATTACTGATAATGTCATAGATTTGATGGTTAGTAAAATTAATAAACTTAGTGAGAATACTCGGAATGCTTTAAAGTTGGCAGCCTGTATTGGTAATAGATTTAACCTAGAACTCCTCTCCAGCATTAGAGACAAATCTAAAACCTCCATAGCTCAAGATATTCAATCAGCTCTTCAGGAAGGGTTAATTGTCCCACTGACTTATGATTACAAAATTCCCTTGCTTTGGGAACAAGAAGAAATTTCAAGTGATGCTTCAGCCGCCTCTTCTAATTTTATTCCTAGTTTTCCTTCAGTTATTCCCTACAAATTTTTACATGACCGAATTCAGCAAGCGGCTTATAGCCTAATTGCAGAAGAAAAGAAGCTCATTCATCTGCAAATTGGAAGATTTCTGCTGAAGAATATGAGAAAAGATAACAATGAGGAAAATCTTTTTGATATTGTCAATCAACTTAATGAAGCAACATCTCTAATCACTGACCAATTAGAAAAAGATGAGCTAGCTCAATTAAATCTTTACGTAGGTAAAAAAGCCAAGGCATCAGCTGCTTACGAACCAGCATTGAAATATTTAGAGACTGGATTAGAACTTTTAACAAAAAATAGTTGGGAAAGTCACTATGAATTGACTATAGAGCTTTATTTGGAAACACTTGAAGTGCTTTACTTAAATACAAAGTTTGAGGAAGTAGAAGAGCTTTCCATATTTATTCTGCAACACGCGCAGGAAATTCTGGATAAAGTAAAAGTGTATCAAGTAAATATACTAGTATACAATTCGAAATCCCAGGAGCAACAAGCAATAGATACTGCTCTTAAAGCTTTAGCAGAACTAGGTATAGAAATATCTCAAAACCCTAGCAAAATAAAAGAGAGAATTAAGCAAGAAAAAATATTTCTAGATAGATTTTTGAAAGAAGTACCAGTTCAAAGTTTAGCGAATCTCTCTCCAATGACTGATCCATATAAATTAAGGGCTGTACCATTATTGCAACAAATTATAGCCTCTACAATAATCACTAATTTTCTCTTGCATATTGAAGTTGTCTTAATTCAACTTAACCTTTGTCTAAAATATGGTAATCCTCCTCAAGCACCCTGTCCTTACATATTTTATGGAACGTTTCTCTGCAAGGGAATAGAAAATATTGGTTTAATGAGAGATATTCATTTAGGTAATGGATTTGGAGAATTGTCTATTAATTTACTATCCGAATCTCAACTTCCTGAACTAGAGACTCTAGTTGTTCATATTTACTATGCGTTTATATATCAATGGAAAAACTCCCTCAGAAATAATATTGCATTAGAACGGTTAATCAAGGCTTTTCAAAGGGGATTAGAGACTGGAGATTATCAATATGCTTGTTTTGCATCTGCAAGCTTTTGTCTTATTAAATTTTTTGGGGGGTATCATCTAGAAGAAGTTTCTCAGGATCTGGCAAAATATACTAGGTTAATGAAGAAATTAAAACAAGAATATAGTTACTCTTCTGTAATTATATATGAAAAAACAACAATTAATTTAATTGAAGGATATGAAAATAACTTCTGCTTGGTAATTGGTCGTAATCAAGAAGAAGAAGAGGAATGTATAAAAACTGCTAATACCTGGCTTTTATGTTGGTTGTGCATTGCCAAAATAATTACACATTACATCTTTAAAGAAAACGATTTAGCTATTGATAATGTATTGAAAATTGAAAACTATGTTGAATATCTTAGTTCACACTTAAATTTATCACAATATAATTTTTTCTCTTCTCTAGCACTGCTTGCTAATTATAATATTCTAGATGTATACTCACAAGATAAGTTTTTGAAGCTAGTAGAAAAAAACCAGAAAGATATGAAAATATGGTCTAGCTACTGCCCAGAAAATTTTCAGCACAAATATGATTTATTAGAAGCAGAAAAAGCTAGAGTATTAGGACAAAATTGGCAAGCAGAAGAATTGTATGAAAAAGCAATTCAAGGCGCTAAAAAATCTGAATTTATTCACGAAGAAGCTATAGCTTACGAACGCGCAGCAGAATTTTATCTTGCCTTGGGTAGAGAGGAAATAGGAAAACTATACCTGAAAAATGCCCATCATTGTTATAGTCACTGGGGTGCAAAAGCCAAAGTTAAAGCCCTAGAATTGGAGTACCCACAGTTTCTGATGGATATTAACAACCGAAAAGAAAACCAAAGCATTAAGACAACTGAATCTAGTGGTGGTACAAATCCACAAGCACTCGATCTGATGACAGTTACCAAAGCCTCTCAAGTATTAGCTAGCGAAATTAAACTAGACAAACTACTGGCTAAGTTAATGAAAACTGTAATTGAAAATGGAGGCGCTCAAAAAGGCTTTCTGCTCCTAGAAAAAGATAATAAATGGGCGATCGAAGCTGAAGGGACAGTAGATTCTGATGATGTTAATACACCACAATCAATTTCAGTAGACTTCGTAGATGAGTCCACTCACTTTCCCCTCTTGTCATCTGCCATTATCAACTATGTTGCTCACACGCAGGAAAGCGTAATTTTAAATGATGCTACTCATGAGGGACAATTTGTTCGTGATCCATATATTGTCGCCACTCAACCCAAATCCCTTCTTTGCACACCTTTACTCAATCAAGGCAAGCTTAACGGCATCTTATATCTGGAAAACAATTTGACTACTGGTGCTTTTACACCTGATCGCCTAGAACTTCTAAAACTCCTGTCTTCTCAAGCCGCAATTTCTCTTCAAAATGCTCAACTTTATATTGCACTATATGAGAATGAGAAAAGATTAGCTCAATTTTTAGAAGCTATGCCCATAGGTGTCTTTGCACTTAATGCTAAGGGCGAACCCTACTATGCAAATCAGGCTGCCCAGCTAATCCTTGGCAAGGGAATTGTAACTGGAGCCACAACTGATCGATTGACCGAAACCTATCAGGCTTACTTAGCAGGGACAGACCAATTATACCCAACTCAACAACAACCCATTGTACGAGCCTTAAATGGCGAAAGTACGACTACGGATGATATAGAAATTCACCAAGTTGATAAAACAATTCCTTTAGAAGTATCAGCTACCCCTGTTTACGATGAGAAGGGACAAATTGTCTATGCGATCGCTGCCTTTCAGGATATCACCGAACGCAAACAAGCCGAAGCTGATCGAGTTGCGTTTACCCAAGAACTAGCCCTCAAGAATCTTGCTCTAGAACGAGCGAAAGATGAGCTGGAAGGATATAGCCGAACTCTAGAACAAAAAGTCTCAGAACGCACACAAGAGCTGTCACAAACACTAGATATTCTCAAAGCCACCCAAGCAGAACTGCTATTTGAAAACGAGTTACTCAGAAGTAGCGAACAAGCCAGCACCTTTGACTATCAAGTGGGAGGAAGTTTGCCGATGGATGCTTCCACTTATGTAGTGCGTTCCGCAGATCGTTACCTCTACAAAGCTTTGAAGCGCGGAGAGTTTTGCTACGTTCTCAATCCCCGGCAGATGGGAAAGTCCAGTCTCATGGTACGTATGATTCACTACCTCCAGCACGAAGGGGTTTGTTGTGCGCCGATTGATATGACTCTCATTGGCAGCGAAAATGTTACCCCGGATCAATGGTATAAGGGATTAGCCTCTGAGTTAGGGCGACGTTTGGGTTTACGAAGCAAAGTTAACCTAAAAGCTTGGTGGAAAGAGCGAGATGATATTTCTCCAGTTCAGAGGTTGAGTGAATTTATCGAAGAAGTCCTGCTAGTAGAAGTCGGGATAGAAAATGACATTCCCTCAAAACAACTGGTCATTTTTATCGATGAAATTGATAGTGTCTTAAGTTTGAATTTCTCAGTTAATGACTTTTTTGCCTTGATTCGCTACTGCTACAATCAGCGCAGTCTCAATCCACAGTATCAGCGTTTGACTTTTGCTTTTTTTGGTGTCGCTACCCCCTCAGATTTAATTAGTAACATCCAAACAACCCCCTTTAACATTGGTCAGTTTATTCAACTGGAAGGTTTTAAAGAGCATGAAGCCCAACCGTTGCTGCAAGGATTAGCAGAAAAAGTGAGTAATCCGCAAACCGTGCTTAAAGAAATCTTAGCCTGGACGAATGGGCAGCCTTTTCTTACCCAAAAACTCTGTAAGCTCATCCGCAATACTTCATCTCCTATTCCCAATGGCGGTGAAGTCTCCTGGATTGAGAATTTAGTGCGGACGAATATGATAGACAACTGGGAATCCCAGGATGAGCCAGAACATTTGAAAACCATCCGCGATCGCCTTCTCAAGAGTAACAAGTCTGTTCAACTACTAGAAATTTTTCGACAAGTTTTACATCAGGAAGAGGTCATCACTGGTGACAGCCCAGAAGAAAAGGAATTGCTCTTGTCAGGTTTAGTAGTCAAACAGCAGGGAATTTTGAGAGTCCAGAACCGTATTTATAAATTGATTTTTAACCGCAGTTGGGTTGATTTGCACATTTAGAAAGGAGTTTGTTGACATTTTCCTCAGCCTACCTTTTCAGGTAAAAAGCGTTGGCTAGGAAAGCCGTTACGTCTGAGTGCAATTTTGGCTTTGTCAAGGCAATCCTGTTGAACTATAAGCGATCTAAGTATGTAACATCTTACCCAATTATAAGAATTATACAAGAGATAAGTCATAACAAAATTAGTCACAAGTCAGAAAGAAGTCAGTAAATCTCAGGTTTGAACTCAGTCAGCAGTGGAGTTTGATGAATATACGGGGTTCAAACAGGCTGAACCTTCTGAAAACAAAGCTTGTGAGTACAAAGATGGCAATCCAATATGTAGCTGATCTTTGTTATCGCTATTTTTTTAGAACGATTGCTATTTTGGCAAATCTAAGACTTTCACTAACCAAAAGACAATTCAGCATGAATATACATAAATTAGATTTACTTTTACCGATACGACAAAAGCTTGATGCTATCGAAATCCATAATTCAAAATTGGCACTATTATTGTGCCGATTAATCCCAGCTTCTTGCCCATTTGAAAGTGAAATCAAACTGTTTGGGAACTTAATTATCCATATACCACCCTTGTGTAAGCTCAATCCTCTGTATGAGCAGTTAATTGGTTTACGTTTTCGTGCGATTTGCTACCTTATTTACTTAAACTTAGACACTTGATGGGATGAAATCGGTGTGAGAAAAAGTAGGCTGAATTGTTGACATAGTGTCATTAATCCATAATATGACATTGCCAAACAAAAAAAACTCAGGTAGCAAAATTGACTCTTTGTTTAGTCAGCAGGAAAGAAAAATGATTGCTATAGCAAAGCGCTCAATCGCTTCGTCATACTCAAGGTATTCAAAAAAATCAATATTAGGAAAAAGTATGAGTAATATTTTATTAATTGATGAACATCCTGAAACAAAAAATCTCTTAATGAAATGCTTGGAAACAGCAGGTTTTGAGGCAATTTTCACAGAGAATGGTCTTGTTAATGTTCAGTTAGCACATGAGAAATTCTCTACTAGCACCGAAAGTAAAAAATCAAATACTCAAGAGTCCATATTTCCATCTATTCCCCGACTGCATGAAGTCTTCGAGTTCATTGAATTGAATTATCATCAAAATATTAAACTAAAAGAAGTAGCTCAAGCGGTTGGTTATTCCTCAGCTTACTTAACTGACTTAGTGCGAAGACTTACTGGAAAAACCGTCAATAATTGGATTATCGAGCGTCGGCTAGCAGAAGCAAGTACCTTGCTTTTAGAAACTAATGATTCCGTTGATGAGATTGCTTTAAAAGTAGGGTATCAAAATATCAATCATTTCTACTGTCAGTTTCGTGATTACTATAAAAATACTCCCCGTGCTTGGAGAGAGACACAGCGTTCTCATGCATTGTTATAACGGCACAAAAAATATTACCTATTAACTGCTAATTAATCAACTAATATATTATCTCAATGCGATACTAGATTATGTTATTTACCAATCTAGTATTTTTTTCTTTAAAGATTATGAAAATCATCAACTCTCAAAATTAGGGGCGCTTAGAAAATATTAAATATTTGAGCTACTTTTTTAGGAGAATCTAAAAATACTGAATGTTTCATTATAATTTTATCGAAAAATAATTAATTATCAAGCCTATTTGCTCAAGATAATATATGTGTATGGAAAGGAAAAGAGAGCCAAGAAACAAGCTTACAAGCTCTTGATAAATCTGGAAATTCAAATATTATTTCTATGATGATTCACTAAAAACTTTCCTTGAACAAAACTCAAATTCTGAAAGGATAAAATCATGACAACTTATACAGCAACAACAAATGGTGCAACTGAACAGCTAGAATTGTTTTCCGAAGCCGATATGGAGAGCTTAGAATACGGTTCAGCTGAAGCAGGGATTGAATCTCAGCTAGAAGAAAACTTAGAAAGTGTATCTTTTGAAAGTGTAGCTGAAGATGTAGAAGCTTACATGGAAGGAGACTTAGAACGTCGTCCTCCCAGCAGTTTGGTGATTAAACGGTTGACGAAAATTTTTACCGCTTTAGTCAAAGATACCGTGAAAAAAATCACCAGTAATCCTAGAACTCGTGCCAAGCTGCAAGCTGCTTGTCGCAAAAGTCCTGACGCTGTCATCCAACTGTTGACTCCAATCATTACTAAGACATTGCCAACCTATTTTAGATGGATGTCTGCCATCTTCGTTCCACCAATTGTGGCTCGTCTTTTCCCTGCTATTTGCAAAGATGCTGGCTTGAAACCAGAAGAAATGGCAGGAATAGAAAAGTGGAAAACTGGCTTGGCTGCATGGAGCGCGTTGATGGGTACAGGAATCTTTGGTGTTGGGTTGGCAAACTATTTTAAAAAAAGCGCCTCCTCCTGAAGCACGAGGGACATGGAACCGCTGTTTTCTAACCAGTAAACAGGATGAGTCACAGCTTCCCAAACTCGACTTGAAACAAACTTATTTCTTAAAGGAGACAACCATGACTTACACAATAGAAACAACAAACGGTATGGCTGAACAGCTTGAATTCAGCGAAGCCGATATGGAGAGCTTAGAATACGGTTCAGCTGAAGCAGGGATTGAATCTCAGCTAGAAGAAAACTTAGAAAGTGTATCTTTTGAAAGTGTAGCTGAAGATGTAGAAGCTTACATGGAAGGAGACTTAGAACGTCGTCCTCCCAGCAGTTTGGTGATTAAACGGTTGACGAAAATTTTTACCGCTTTAGTCAAAGATACCGTGAAAAAAATCACCAGTAATCCTAGAACTCGTGCCAAGCTGCAAGCTGCTTGTCGCAAAGGTCCTGATGCTGTCACTCAGCTATTGGCTCCAATCATTACTAAAACATTGCCAACCTATTTTAGATGGATGTCTGCCATCTTCGTTCCCCCAGTTGTAGCTCGCCTCTTCCCTGCTATTTCCAAAGATGCTGGCTTGAAGTCAGGAGAAATTCCAGTAGAAGCAGAATGGTTGGGGGCTGCGATTGGCATCGGTAGTATATTATTGCCTTTTCTTAACCGAGGATGAAGATAACCAAGCTGTCTAGCTGATATCTTGCAACATTCTCAATAACCATAGGGTGGGCGCTAACTAAAAGGTAAAAATCAATTTTTTAGCCTCTATGTAAGCAGTGCCTACCCTCTTATTTTCAAGGAGTAAATCATGATTTCAGAAGAAGATTTTGAACTTACAGAACAGCAACTAGAAAAAGCAGGACTAGAAATTCGTGAGAAATGGGGAGCCGAAATTGAAGCCAAACTTGAAGGCTCTTTAGAGTATCAAATTATGAATGAAGTTGACGATGTGAATTCAACAACACGTCAACGGGTGATGATTTATTACAAACCGACCAAGTACTTTGAGCAGTACCATGAAGAGTTTGAGCAACTGGAGGAAATTTACGAAAAACGCAATGAAGAATTTGAAGTTGAAGAATTCGCCGAGTTTGAAAGCTTAGTAAATCAAGATATTGAATCACTCATAGAAGATTTAAAACAAGAGCAAGCTTTGGTGGAACACCTAACATTAGGTGAAGCTGTCGTTGCTAACTTAACTCCTGCCCAAATTCAAAAATTCGCGCAGCAAGGTAGTATAGTCCGCTTGGAAGCTGATAAACCCTTGAAGTTAGAACTAGACCAAAGTTCTGTGACTGTAGGTTTAGTCAATGCTAGAACTCAAGGAATAGTTGGTACTGGTAGAGGAGTGATTATCGCTGTTCTTGATGGCGAAGTTGATATTAACCATCCTGACTTAAAAGGTCGTGTTGTCCATAAGCGAAATTACACTAATGAATCTTGGGGAAACCCCCACCCTCATGGAACTCACGTAGCGGGTATTATTGCTGGGAACGGATCGCAGTACAAAGGTATGGCACCAGAGGCAATTATTTGGAACTATAAGTTATTACCTTCCCAAGCAACAAACTCCGCAGAAGGTTTTAAAGGTGCAGATGCCATTGAAGATGTGATTAAAGACATGAAGGAAGGTGTGAAGATAGCTAACTGTAGCTGGGGAGTTCCAACAGAGCTAGATGGTACTAATGTTTGGGCAAAAACTGCGGAACGAGCCACAAAACTGGGCTTAGTCTTAGTCAAGAGCGCAGGTAATAATGGGCCTGAACCCGGAACCCTTACCTCTCCCGCAGATGCCTTTGGTGATGTAATTGTTGTTGGGGCATCCAGCCGTGATGGTTCTCAAGTAACGTCTTTTAGCAGTCGTGGCCCAACTGCCGATAACCGACCCAAGCCGGATATTTTAGCACCTGGCGAACAAATTGTTTCTGCCGTACCTGGTGGTAGCTACCAAAAGATGAGTGGTACTAGTATGGCAGCACCTCATATTGCGGGTATCGCTGCCCTTTTATTAGAGCGTAACCCCAAACTCGAACCTTGGCAGATTAAGAAAATTCTTATGGAATCTGCAAAATCACTGGAGTCAACCAGCGATCCTAACGTTCAAGGTAAAGGATTAGTTGATGTGGTTAAAGCTTTGCAGATGGCAACGCAACCTGTATCAGAAGAGAAACAGATTAGCTACACATCGGTAGTCAAGCAAAGGAAGTTACTAGAGCAACTCAACATTTCCGTGAGGAATACTAGCAAGGAAGTTATGCAAGGGGTAAAAGCTAGCTTGTTATCAGATATTGATGACATTAAAGTCACGACTGCCGAACAAGACTATGGTAATTTGCGGACTGGGACAGAAATTATACGCAATTTTGAAATTGAAGTCTCTTCCAATTACAAGCCGAGCCAATACAATCTGATTTTAAACCTGAGTTACACCACACCTACAGGCAAAAAAAAGACCGAATCGTATCAGACTAAGCATAAAATCCCAAGTTTTGCTAAGTAGATATTGCTTCAGCAGAGTGAAAACTAAGTAAGAATAGTTCAAAAAAATGAAAGTCCACTTCCGTACCATTGCACGAGGCGCTAACAGCGCATACCAAACAGCCAGCCAGATGGTGATTGATAACCCAGAAGAATGGGCTTCGGTTTGGCAGCAACACGCCTCAAATATCATACCACCTCCACCTGTTCCCAGAGTGGATTTTACAGATAACCAGGTAGCCGCCGTCTTTATGGGGGAGAAACGTACTGGCGGTTATTCGGTGGAAATTCTCTCAGTTGAGATTAAAAGCTCTGAGCAAGATGACCTGACATCGTTGGTAATTACAGTTGCCTATCACCAGCCTCAGCCTAAAGACATTGTGCCAGAGGTGATTACGCACCCATACCAGATAATTACAATTCCCCAACTTGCTGCGAACAAGGTTCTGTTTAAACAGGCTTAAGTAAATGCCACCCTTGTTAGCGTCAAAATTTTGGCAGATTTCGCAGACTTTGCTTATATACAAGCTCAATTTTTTCAGGAGGAAATTATGACTACACAGATAGTCGAAAATTTGGAATTGTTCTCAGAAGCTCAACTAGAAGCTCTGGAATTCTTACCAGAGGAATTAGAAAACATTGAATCTGAGCTATATCCTAACTTGGAAAGTATATCTTTGGAGGAAGTGGCTAAAGACCTAGAAGCTTATTTCGAGGGAGGCGTTGAACAGGCAGGATTGGAAGCGCGTGGTCCTGGTGGCGCTCGTGGTGGTACTCGTGGTGGTACTCGTGGTGGCATTCGTAGTCGCATTCGTGGTCGCACTCGTGGTAGCGCTCGTGGTGGTGGCAGCCCTAGTCGTAGTCGTCGAGTAGGAGAAGAATGGAGGGAATTAGCCCGTGATATGGCTGCAAACCCTGCTGGTTATGGAAGATTTGCCAATTTAGAAGGAAAACTGCCAAAAGTTAAAGATCCTGCCCATTACATAGAGGGTACTGTGGAAACTGGCACTGCAACGGGTAGGGGGCAGTATAGGGTGGTTTGCTTGGTTGAGAAAGTTCATCGCAAATTCGGTGTTACAAAGAAATATTGGACTCGGACGCACTATGGTACAGGCTCTGATGCTGGCAAAGAACCTGCTTTTCAAGAGTTTAGGTAAGTGCGCTAAAGTTCAGCGATCACTCATTTTATAAGGATCGTGCGATGTTTGTTCTCAAGAGTGCGATCGCGCTTGTTTGTCGAGACTGTGTTGAAAGGAATGCGATCGCTCTTTTGATGAAGCTTAATCAGGGTGCGATGTCTATTCGTCAAGGATGCGATCGCGCCATTATTTGCTGGTTCAACCTGACCTAAAAGCGATCGCTCTTTTAATGAAGGTTAATCAGGGTGCGATGTCTATTCGTCAAGGATGCGATCGCGCCATTATTTGCTGGTTCAACCTGACCTAAAAGCGATCGCACTTTTAATTAAGGTTAATCAGGGTGCGATGTTTGTTCTCAAGAGTGCGATCGCACTTGTTTGTAGAGACTGTGTTAAAAGTCAGTCGCTCGCTCATGGATGATGTTTGATAAGAGTGCCATATCTGTTTTTTCAAATGCGATCGCTCATTTTGTCGAGACTGCGTTGAAAGGAATGCGATCGCTCATTTTGTAGAGAGTGCGTTAAAAAAAAGTGCGATCGCTCTTTTGATGAAGGTTAATTAGAGTTAAGTAAATACCACCCTTGTTAGTGTTAAATTTTTGGCATATTACACCAACTTTGCTTACATACAAACTCAATTTTTTCAGGAGTGAATTATGACTACACAGATAGTCGAAGGTTTGGAATTGTTCTCAGAAGCTCAACTAGAAGTTCTGGAATTCTTACCAGAGGAATTAGAAAACATTGAATTTGAGCTATATCCTAATTTGGAAAGTATATCCCCAGAGCAAGTAGCCAAAGACCTGGAAGCTTACTTCGAGGGAGGTGTTGAACAGGCAGGGTTGGAACGGCGTGGTGGTCGTGGTCCTAGTCGTGGTCGTGAACGCAGTCGTGGTCGTAGTCGTGAACGCAGTCGTGGTCGTGGTCGTGAACGCAGTCGTGGTCGTGGTCGTGAACGCAGTCGTGGTCGTGAACCAAGACTTCTTAATCCTCTTCCTACTCCTCCTCCTACTCCTCCTCCTACTCCTCCTCCTACTCCTCCTCTTCCTCCTCTTCCTCCTAGTCCTCTTCCTACTCCTCCTCCTAGCCCTTAGTCCTAGTCCTCCTTCTCGATGATAAGTGTGCGATGTCTGTTTGTCCAAATGCGATCGCACTTGTTTGTAGAGACAATCTTAAAAGTCAGGCGATCGCTCTTTTGATGAAGCTTAATCAGGGTGCAATGTTTGTTCTCAAGAGTGCGCGCCATTATTTGCTGGTTCAACCTGACCTAAAAGCGATCGCTCATATTTGATGCCTTCAAAAGTTTCGATTTGCTTTGCCAAATTACCTCAGTTATCAAGCACTAAATTTGAGATTTACCTGTGTTGTGAATTATTACAGCAGTGAGTAATTGTTTCGGCAGTTGTTCACTGCTATCTTTCATAAAGATTTTCACATTCATATATTTCTCCTGACTGAATCAGCTACAGATTGTATATATAAATACAAATAAATTATTACTATCTAAAAATAATTAATTATCGCTTCTATGAGTCTCGAAAAATAGTTAATTATTTTAATTATTAATCCAATTAAGAAACAATAGTATTGACATTAATAAAAAGCTTCATGGTAGGCAAAGAAGGTTAGCGAATCAGCTTAACTTACTTGAAATATCTTGAAGCTTACCAAAATATTTATTTTAAGCCTTTCGACGATAACCTAAAAATATTTAATTGGAAGTTTCTATATTATCTAAAAATAGTTAATTATCAATTAAAGCAAATCGAAATACTATGTATATGAGGGAAGTGAAAGACAAATGAAAGAGGAAACAACTTCCGATTCAATTTTTGAAATAATCAATAAGCAGCTTTATTGATTAATGATAAATGACTTCTATCAAGAACAAATTTACAGATCGCAAGGATGGATTTATGTCTATAAAGCCACATAAAGTAGAACTTTACGAGCAGGGAATATTAAAACTAGAACTTACTGATTCCGATGCAGGTAGCCTCAATGGTAGAACTGGCCCAAATGGTAAGTATAACGGTCAAGCAACATCAGTAAAAATTATCGGTTTAGCAGGGTCAGGAGTAACTTTTTATGATGACCGAGAATTTAGAACAAATGAAAATCGTGTTTATATTGAAAAGCTTACAGATGAGTCAATAGAAGTTTTCATCAGTGAAAACTTTGTTAAAACTGACGAGAAAATAGGTAGTGGCATTTTTTCCGGTAAAGAATCAGGTAAATATAAGTGGATACTTTACAAAAAGCCTAAGTCTAGACTGGACTGGGACGCAATTGTGAAGATTATTTTCGGGCAACTCCTCCCACCAATTGGCGAAGTAGTAGGAAAAATTATTGATGATGAAAATGAGCCTAAATCAAATAATTATCGTGTTGATAACTGCTCTAGCGTGAAATTTGGAGAGCCACCTACGGCTTAATTTAAGAAAGAGAATCTTAGAGGTTGTTTGAAAAGTAGTTTGTTGTGATTTTAGGCACTTCTTGCTCCCCTCTAGCTCCCTTTTGAAGAGGTATTTAGGAAGATTTAGAATATTTTGCTACTCACAAGAGGACTTTTCAAACATCCTCTTAGCCATATTTGATTGTTAATAAGCTAACTTAAGGATTTTCAAAATGGATATTTCACAAAATTGTCTCGATCTCATCAAAAAATGGGAAGGATTCAAACCCAATGCTTATTTAGATCCTGTAGGCATTCCTACCATTGGTTATGGAACAATTCGTTATCCTAATGGGCAAAAAGTCCAAATGGGAGATGTTGTTTCAGAAGCAGAAGCAAAAGCTTTCATGAAGTTAAAGTGTGATGAATTTGCCGCAGTAGTTAGTAAAAACGTTACAGTCACGCTGAATCAAAACCAATTTGATGCTTTAGTTTCTCTTTGTTACAACATAGGCCCAGGCGGATTTCAAACCAGTACGTTACTTAAAAAACTTAACGCAGGAAATTATTCTGAGGCAGCAGATCAATTTTTAGTCTGGAATAAAGGGACTAAAAATGGTGTTAAGCAAGTCCTCGACGGATTGACTAATCGACGCAAAGATGAAAAGGCTTTATTTGAAAAAACTGTTGGTAGCGGAACTCCACTGGAGAAAGCAGAACCTTCACCGCAAAATGAAGTTACTTGGTTACAAGGGTATCGAGAGAGTTCTAACGACGCAACTATTATCGTCGCTCGTAATAAAGACAACAAAATCGTAGAAATTCTCACTTTAGAAAGCCGTAAAAAAGAGGATTTGATTACTGCCTTGCGTCAATATCCCAATGCCCAAAATTTTCTTCTTGCTCCCGATAACGCTGTTCCTCCTGGTGAGCGAATTCTCATTAAAAAGAGACAATCAGACTCGATAACGAAGGTTGAAAATCCTCCTGCTTTGCAAAATCCTCTGTTAATTATCGGGATGGGGGCCGAAGACTCAACTCCAGACTCCCTTAAAAAGGATATTGAGAATCTACAAACGCGCTTAAGAGATTTAGGTTATTACCAAGGAGAAATTGACGGAAACTTTGGTTCCAATACCGATAAAGCCGTAAAAGCTTTCCAGGCTAAAGTTTTTGGAGAAGACGAAGCCGATGGCAAAGTTGGGCCAAAAACCTGGGCAAAACTTTGGGGACAAGATTCCTCAATTGTCATCAGACCACTTCCTAGCAGCCCGCCCATAACTTCTAACAAAAACTACCTCAAATTGACTAAAACGGAGCGACAAGATGAATACGGGTGTTATATTCTGAAAATGGAATACTACAAAGACAGAAGACTGATAGATTCTCTAGATGTATGTTCTGGTATGCGTGGCCAACAGAAGTTTAAAACTGCGCTTAAAAGCATTCCACTATCAAATGAACCTCTACCCGAAGGAAAATGGTATATCGAGGACATTAAATGGGCAGGAGGAAAAGATCATAAGGATGATTACTCTGGAAAATACTTGTTTCCTGATGAAGGAGTAGGCCCTGTTTCCACTCCCCTAACCTATAAGGAGCCAAATTCTACACGGAGAAGTGCGATCGAAATCCACATTGACTGGAATCGGCGAGAAAATTATCCCGGAACCGCAGGGTGTGTCGGAATATATAATATTGGCGATTATAAACGATTTGTCAGTTGGCTTCGTGAGACCGAGCCGAGAGACTTCTATGTTGATTGGAATTTAGGTACTTGTCCACCGCAACCATAAGCTTGATACCGTTGGCGAATTGAGTAACCTTGCTAGAGTTGATAGACGGTATTATCTACCCATCGACTCTAACAGCTTTGCCCGTTTAATCCGCTTAACTATACTTTCCTCTAATGCTGATTGTTCTATGGGAGTGCTGACATCGCTTGATACGTTAATTTTGCTTTTGTCCCAATAAACGCACAGGTTATTGCATCAACCGACTGCGATCGCTCATTTTATAAAGGTCGTGCAATGTCTGTTCTTTTAAGTGTGATCGCTCATTTTGGCGAGACTGTGTTGAAAGTCAGGCGATCGCTCGTGAGTGAGGGTTGATAGGGGTATTTTTGGAAATGAATTTACAATCACAATCAAACTAATATATTTTAATCCTTCGCCTAAGAATAACATATTTTGGGCTATTTTAATCAAATTTTTCTTAACATTCAACCTTTCTGAATTAAATAATTATGGTAACTAAAAACAGTACAGTAAATTCTTGTAAATAATGATTATTTATTGGGAAAACTGGGTAATTTATGTAAGTAGCTGATTTCACAATTACAATATGGTTCAATACTTATTTTCACAGTTTAGAGATAATGAGTTTGAAAATTTATTTCAGCAGCTAGCTGAGGTTTTTACTATTCCACAAAACCAGCTATTTAACTTATACAAAACAATGCGAGAAGAGTTTGAGACAGAAGGCTGTCCTCAATACACTTCCCCTAGATGTATTTTTCATTCATCTAATGAAAGCTTTCAAAAATTTTATGATGATGCCTGGATAATTGGAGTTGACATTCCCACCATACTTGAACTAAATAACGATATTCAAGATAAGAAAACAATTGTCATCCTTGGGCAAGACCCTCGAAGGCACATTAATAAGAGAGTAGAAGATATTGAAATTGCTACACCATACGCTCTACATTCAAAATACTGTCGTGAAAAACATCGCAGCACAAGACTTTATTTTGACTTTATTAAAGTTTTACTAGAGAAAGGATACCGAGTTTATTTGACGGATGTGTTTAAAATTTGGATTAGTCAAACTGATAATGGTAAGCATAATATCCCTTTAACTAGAGAAGATCAGGAACGTTTCATTAAAATTTTAAAGCTAGAATTAGAAATATTTAAGCCTATTGCTGTTATTACGTGGGGTCAAGTAGCCAGTGAAGCAGTAAATAGAATAACCTCAAGCTTCAACCATTTTAAATTTCCTCATCCCAGCCCTGCCAATCATAAAACATGGTCTAAGATGATGGGCAAGCCAGCAACAAGAGCAAATCGTATTGATTTTTGGCAAGAGAAAGTTATGAGTTTCTTAAATAATTTATAGCACCAACAGCAGTCAGCAGTAGAATCCGTTGCCATTTAAATCTTTGTCTAGTTTGCTTTCGGCTATTTTGCATTGTGGGTTTTTCGTTCACCCTGCCCACTCTTTTAAGGAAAACAGCTTAATCACTGCCAAAATAACCCAAAAGTGCGATCGCACTTAACAATTGATATTTATTATTATTAATCGAATGATTCAAAATTGAATCATTCGATTGATTCAAGCGACGAGCGTTACAACCAATTTCCGACAAGAACATAAGGAGCCCAGAAATATGGACGATTTTCTTGAGCCAAAATGGCTAGCTGAGCGCGTTGCAGTGCTTCGGCTTTAGTCATCCCAGCATCCAACTGTCGGTATAATTCACCCATAAATTCGCTAGTAGATTCATCATCTACTGTCCACAAAGTTGCGAGAGTACTGCGTGCGCCCGCCCGCACCGCCACTCCAGCTAATCCCAAAGCAGCTCGTTTGTCTCCTTGGGCTGTTTTGCAAGCGCTAAGGACGAGTAATTCAATTGTTTCTGGTCTGCTTTGATCCCTGACTCGTAGTAGACTATCTAACTCTCTAACCTTGAGTAGGTTATCCCATGTGAGAATATAGGTTTGTTCAGGATCTGAACTAAACTGCCCATGAGTCGCTAGATGCACCACTGAAAAGGGAGCAGATTCAATCTGTTTTTGCAGGTTAGTTTTGGTGAACTCTTGATTTAAGAGTTCTTTACTTGTTTTAACTTCAGACTGGACTTGTTTTAATTCCTGTCTCACGTTTGCCAGTTGGGGAAAGGATTTTTCTTCTATCGAGCGTTTTTGATCAATTCCAGCAATTAAAGCGTTTAACTGTACCCTTTGTAAAGGTTTGGGGTCAACCAGTTGTAAACCTGGTGTTATAGCGATCGCATACTTTTCTACCAGATATTTCTGCTGTTGAAAGTCGTAGAGAATCGCCATTGGGATATTCCGCAAGGAACCATCCAGTACAAACACTAGGGTTTTTATACCTTTAGAAGCTAAATCTGATTCTGTGGGTCTAATTAACCAGTCATATAACTGTTGTGACTGCTGCTTAACATCCAATTCCCGACTGGCAACAGGTAAATCTTTCTGTAGTTGTTCTACAGTGTTTTCTAATACATTTTTAGGTATTTTAGTAGTGTGGCGGTAAATTTTATCTTGTCCTGGCAACCTAGTGATAATTTCTAATCGATTCTCTAAAATAATCGGATAGATAACAGCCGTGGATTTTTCCTTTTCTACTAATGTATCAAGCTCAACTCTTGGCAATAAACAGGGCGAGCGAAAGAAGTTATCTAATTCTGCTAACTGGAGAGATTCGATCACCTGACGGGCTTGAACGAGATTATCTGGCTTTATCTCCGTATTTTCCCCAAAGCGCAACAGTAAATCAACATACTGTCGATACACTGGTTCTACACTCTCACGGAAAGAAAACTGCACATCGGGATTAATCGCAACTAAATCGTTGCGGAGGGACTTGAGAGCGTTATAAGCTCGATTGTAAGCTGCTGTTGCTGCTTGGATATTGGATTGATGAAGAAGTATCCGTCCCATCTGCCAATGCCATTGATAAGCAATGTCCTGAGCATCAATAGATTCGGCTTTCACTAAGGCTTGCTGTGTCAAGTCTTTGGCATCAGATAACTGTCCGGTTTGTTCGTACAGTTCGCCAAGAGTACCAAAGGCATAAGATTCGCTTCGTTCGTCTTTTAAACTGTTAGCTATTTGCACAGCTTGCGCCAGCATCTGAGCAACATCTTTTGGCTGAATATCGTACTGTATCATTTTGCTCAGACTCTGGGCAAAGTTGATACGGACGTTAACAGCCAGACGAGAAGGAGGTAAATTAGCTATCTGCGACTGAATTTGAGGCAATAAAGCTAAAGCTGTGCTAAATTGCTGTTGCTCTATCAGTAGTTTCAATAAATTCAGTTGAGCCTGAAGACGCACAGTCGGTGTTGCAGATGCAATTTGCGCCGCCTGTTGATAGTATTGGATTGCTGTTTTGGCGTAATCTTTGGCACTAGTTAAATTACCCAAACTAACTTGAGCGTATATTTGGGCGCGGGCTGTATTACCATTACTAAGTAAAGCATTACTTTGAGCGATCGCATCTCCTATTCGCCTAGCAACTGCGAAACTTTCTTCTAAGATTTTCTGCGAGTTGCTTAAATAACCCAAACTTCGCAGCACATTCCCTAAGCTATGCAAACCTGTGGCTTTAAGAAGAGAATCTGGTTGTTTTTGGAGAATTTCTTGTACCGAGGTTAAGGTTTTACGTGCTTGCAGATAATTTCCCAAGGCTTGCATTGCTTGGGCTTGATTAATGCGATTGCGAATCAGTGCTGATGTATCATCTAATTGTTGATAAATTTTAGCAGCTTCTTGCCAAGTACCCAAAGCTGCTTCAGTTTGTCCCCGTGCTAATTCCAAGCCTCCTTGAACTTCTATTGCTTGGGCAAATACTTGCGTTAGCTTTTGTTCTGAACCCGAATCTTTTAGAGATTGTAATAGTTTAATACTTTGTGTAATAGCTTCAGTTGCCTCTTGCCATTGTCCCAGTTGCTGATAGGCTAAAGAAAGATTGCTCAAAGTGATAGCTTCATTCAATTCATCACTAGTAGCTTTAAATTTAGCTGCTGCTTGTTTTAAAATTTGCACCGCTTCCGCAAATTGTCCCGCTTCATAAAGTGCTTGACTTTGTTGCAGTAGGTTAGAGGTTTGAGTTGGGTTAATAGCAAACGTTGTTGCTAAAACAGGAGACAATAGTATTTTGGATTTTGGAGGCAGCGCCTTGCCGAGCCAGTCTTGTTCGCTTAGCATATCCCTTTGGAACATAGGAGGATTTCCCGACAAGCGTGAACTGGCGTTAGGATTACCCCTGTTGTAGCGACTGCCGTGATTTTCAATTTTCAATTTTGCAAACGCTGCCGTTAAGTAATTAGATGAATCCCAAAAATGTGATAAATATAGGCAGAAGAATACAGTCAATAATCCTAATAAAAAAAACTTGAAAAGCCTCATATAAATTACTAAATTTTAATTTTTTATTCTATTTTTGGCGTTGCTGAATTTAGATATGAAATTTAAAAATCGGTAGTAGGGGCGGGTGAGCGCAGATATCCTCTCGGTAATAGTTCGAGATTGAAACAAAACCCGCCCCTACTCTTCCTCTGGAGCGCCTCTCTTGCCTCGTGCGTGAGGCAAAAATATAACGTTCCCATCGAGAAGCGGTCAATTTAGCGACCATAACACTGAATTGAGTTCTGCTTGTCAGCATGGCGAGTAACAGTGGGTGAATGAGCTACGAGGACTACTTCGCCTTTGGCGTTTAGCACTGCACCTGTCGCTTCAACAATGCGTCTAGGAGTGGACTTCGTTGGTTTACTGGTAACAGGTGGTAGGGAGCGGTTGTTGTTGCTGGGTTTAACAGACACCCAATTTACCTGCGCTGCATCAGGAGTAAGAACATCTTTAGGATTGGGTGGTAAACCGCCGCGTCCGGTAATGACAAAACGACTTTGCGCGACATTGGGACTGTAACAACCTTGGCTTACTTCAGTATTAACTGGTATTGTTGGTAACTCAACCAAACCACTGTTAGGGTCAGTATCGGGTGTATTCAGTTCTACGCTACCACTGAACTGTGGACTTGCTCCAGTGGCGGTAATGTCACTTGTTTGCTGTGATGCCACATCTCGAAACTGTGTACCAAAGATACCGATTGCATTGATTCGCACATTTCCGCCACGGAAGTCAAGAGAATTGGCGCTGATGTCGCTATTTTTAAAAGCAATGAGGAAATCGGTATCAATATTGATGTTGCCACCAATGACGTTTTCCCCTGTTGCGTTGGTGAAGATGTTGCTATTGCGACTCATGATCAAATCTTGTGAGTTAATATTAATTGTCGCCTGCTGCCTATTCGGGTTAACTTTATCACTGCGTGTATTACCGCTAAGTAAAGCGTTGTTGTTTAAACGGATAGAGCGAGCGTTTAATGTCATGTTGCCTGCGGTTCCTGTTCCGGAACTCTGCACAAGTGCTTGAGCTCCATCTTGAACTAGCAAGGTATTAGTTTGAATCGTCAAATCACCCGCATCCCCTGTTGAGTTGGGCTGTGCAGAAGTAGCCAAGCCACTGGGAACCCGACCATCGGCTGATTCACCAATCACTTGCACGTTTTGGGCATTAACGGTCAAATTTCCCCCTTTGCCCGCACCAAATGTAGAAGTATACACCGCTGCCCCATCTACTAGCAAGATATTAGTTTTAATAGTCAAATCACCCGCATCCCCTGTTGAGTTTGGCTGTGCGGAAGTAGTCAAGGTACTGGGAAACTGACCATCTTTGCTTTCATCAATTACTTGCACGTTTTGGGCATTAACGGTCAAATTTCCCCCTTTGCCCGCACCAAATGTACCAGTAGCGACCTGTGCCCCATCTAGTACTAGCAAGGTATTGGTATTAATAGTCAAATCACCCGCATCCCCTGTTGAGTTGGGCTGTGCGGAAGTACCCAAGGCACTGGGAAACTGACCATCAGCGCTTCTACCAATCACTTGCACATCTTTGGCATGAACGGTCAAATTTCCCCCCTTGCCCTCACCAGATGTACCAGTATTCACCACTGCCCCATCTACTAGCAAGGTATTAGTATTAATAGTCAAATCACCCGCATCCCCTGTTGAGTTTGGCTGTGCGGAAGTACTCAAGGCACTGGGGAACTGACCATCTTTGCTTTCACCAATTACTTGCACGTTTTGGGCATGAACGGTCAAATTTCCTCCTTTGCCCGCACCCAAAGTACCAGCACTCACCTGTGCCCCATCTCGCACTAGCAAGGTATTAGTTTTAATCTTTAAATCACCCGCATCCCCTGTTGAATTTGGTCCTGCGGAAGCAAACAAGCCACTGGCAAACTGACCATTGGTAGGTGTACCAATCAGTTGCACGTTTTGAGCATGAACGGTCAAATTTCCTCCTTTGCCCGCACCCAAAGTACCAGCACTCACCTGTGCCCCATCTCGCACTAGCAAGGTATTAGTTTGAATCGTCAAATCACCCGCATCCCCTGATGAGTTTGGCTGTGCGTAAGTAAACAAGGCACTAGGAAACTGACCATCGGCTGATTCACCAAGTACTTGCACGTTTTGGGCATCAATCGTCAAATTTCCAGAGTTACCCTGACCAAATGTACTAACAATTACCTGTGCCCCATCTTGCAGTACCAAGGTATTAGTTTTAACCTTCAAATCACCCGCATTTCCTGTTGAGTTTCGCTCTGCGGAAGCAAACAAGCCACTGGGCTGACCATTAGCGCTTCTACCAATCACTTGCACGTTTTGGGCATGAACGGTCAAATTTCCTCCTTTGCCCTCACCAAATGTAGAAGTATACACCACTGCCCCATCTACTAGCAAGGTATTAGTATTAATAGTCAAATCACCCGCATCCCCTGTTGAGTTTGGCTGTGTGGAAGCACCCAAGATACTGGGAAACTGACCATCGGTTGATTTACCAATCAATTGCACATTTTGGGCATTAACGGTTAAATTTCCTCCCTTACCCTTACCAAATGTAGTAGTACCTACCTGTGTCTTATCTCGTACTTGCAAGGTACTAGCACTGATATTGACATCGCCACCTTGTCCGCTTGCTTCTAGTAGTATTTCATTAGCAATGAAACTTTTGTTAATATCAATTACTTCAGTCGCATTAACTTCAATATTTCCCGCCTTACTATTATCAGAACCCAGTCCTCTCCCTATTCCTGCAAACAGTCCACTCTCTCCTGTTATCTCGAAATTCCGGGCATTAACCGCGATACTACCACCATCGCCAGCACGAACATTTACAACAGCGCCATTGCTAAGGAAAACATCACTTCTTTCTACATGATCAGGAAAACTCAAACGACTATTATTACCATCCCCATTCAACCCAACCGTTCCTACACCTGATAACCCGCCTAACTCGACTCGTCCACCAAAAGCAAACAATCCGCCACCATCCATATTGATATCACCGCCTACTAACAGCAAACTCTTACCATCTGGTACGCGTAAACCTGTTGCTGTAAATTCACCAGATGGATCTAAACCAGAGGGAGCAACTGAGTTATTTTGAATCTTATCGGTTTGGATTCGATTAAATAGTAAGGCGGAAGGATTGACTGTTAGCAGGGGTGAAGAACTTTCCGGATTGTCAGCACTAAAAAAACCTTGATCGCCAAATCCAATTGCGTTGGCTGTACTCGCGAGAAAAGAACCACCAATGTTCAGTGAGGCATTTTGACCAAAAATAATTCCGTTGGGGTTAATCAAAAATAGATTAGCTGTGCCGTTGGCTCGAATCAAACCATCAATATTAGAAACAGACTTACCCGTAACTCTGCTAATAATGTTTTGAATATCAGCTGCATTGTTAAAATTTGCTGTGCTTCCACTCAAAACGGAGAACTCCTCAAAGCTGTGGAACAAGTTACTTCCCGCTTGAGTTCCTCCCGAAATGATGTTAGTGTCCCCATTCGGAGTAACACGGGAATTATTGGGGAGAGTGCGATCAGGGGTAATTTGGGCAAGAGCGCAGTTTCCAAAGGAAGCGATCGCTCCGACTTCACCAATTATTAAGCAACTGGCTAAGGCTAATTTCCAACCCAAACTCTTCTTGTTTGGATCCATCTGGTGAACTTGCCTCCACAAAATAACACTAGGTAAACTACGGCTGATAAAAAATACAGGATAGATGGGAAGCAAACCGTAGAATTGCGAGAGATAGTTACGAATAGTTACAATGTAGCAATGTAGCTTTTATCTTGTACTAATCGCAAAAAGCCCAAATTTTAATTCCGGGCTAAATTTTAATTTTTAAATTTCATACCCAAATTCAGCAATGCCGTAATACTATCGTAAATCAGCCCCGATAAAGCAGTAATTTCACCGCGTAAAGGGAACATCATGATTATTTTTCCAAGTTGTAATGCTGTACAATCGGCTCCTTAGCAAGGTCTTGTAAGCCAACTGCATTCAATAAGTCAACCCAATCTTTATTAATAATTGCATTCCGCGGATTGGCGCGGCGGAGTTGACCTAAATTAGTTAGAGCATCATACCAAATATTATTGGCACTGTAGGCAATGTACTCTCTTGGTTTTGCTGCTTTCAACTGACTATTAAGAGCCTCTGTCAGCGCCTGTCTTTGCACATATCCATCTACATAAAAATTGTCAGATGTTTGTTGTGGATCGCCACAATAAATATGAAAATACCAATGATATTTATTACCTGTTTTTAAAGAGTATTGCGGTTGTGGTGGCGGAGTAATGCTGATAACACCGGGTTTTCCAGATAGGGTAAGAGGTATTCGGTAGACATTTTGTACGTCTCTACCATTATCCGACACGTGTAACACGAACTCTGCGGAACGCGCGGTCTCAGGTAGTTCAGGTACATAAAACCAAAAAGTTGGATTTTCTGCAACTGTTGATGCCAAGACTGATTCTCCTTCAACACCAGGTACTAAAGCAGCAAGACGTGTGAGGGAGACAGGACATTCAGGATTACGCCCAGCGCCTGCTCTGCGCCGACCGGTAGGTGCGCCGTTTCTGGGCAATTTCGGTTGCTGAAAGGCTTGCTCGGGGGAATTTTTAACAGTGTTTTGAATCGGATTGGAAAGCTCTGCCTGTACTGTTTGCGAGTAAGTTGTAATACCAATAAATAGCAGAGGAATTACGCAAGCAGGTTGAATTTGTTGACAAAATAACTTTTTTCTAGTCATGATTATAAATCCAATTGTCTTCTTCTGCTACCCTCATGGAAACGTCGCCTAAACCACAAAACTATCGCCACTTGGGTAACTAGCAACGCTAATGCTGAAGGGATGAATGGTACCCAGCCAGCCAGTATAAAAATGCCAAAACAGAACCCAAAGAGTGCCAAAAGTGTTATTCCAACCGCCAGTCCAAGATGCAGTGGTTTTGAACAGTACCACGTCGTAATACCTCCTACCAATGACCATCCCCATACCCAAAGTGCTTCCACCCATCGAGACCACCACCACAACAAAGGTCTGTGATCTAAAACTGCACTCAGGATTTGACTTAGCATATGTGCCTGAACGAACACCCCCGGTATTGATTTTTGCTTGATGTTTGCAGTAGCACTGAAGGGTGTTTTCCAATAATCATTGGTATTGGTGGGAGCAGAAAGACCAATGAGAAAGATGCGGTCTTTGAGTAACTCGACTGACTCTGGCGGGATGCGATCGCTCAGAACATCTCTAAGAGCTACTTGGTCGGCAATTTTTTCAACAGAAGAAACAGAACGATAATTTAGCAATACTTGATAACCGGATGCATCCACTTTTTGATAACCGCTGGTGTGTTCCTTTAATTGTTCAAACACAACATCACCAATCTGTAAATAACCTTCTTTTGTAACATCTGATGTTTTACCTTCAAAGTCTAAATAATGAAGTGCCAGTTGTAAACTAAACCCATATTCTGCGGGACATAGGGATTTTGGGGGAGGAGTCAAATGTAAAAGCTGGCGACGAGCAATATTTTCGTCGTCAGCAACAAAATCACTAAAACTCAACCGTTCTCTTGAAACTCCAGAAGGCGGGGGAATACCATCAGTTTCGCCATCATCATCAGTAGTAGCAACTTTGCACACAAAAAATAGACGGTTATCCTGTTCAAAACGAGTAGCTAAATCTGGATATTTTGGGTCTATACCACCATCACGGTAAATATCTAAGCCAATAGTTCGTGGTTGGTATTTATTGAGTTTCTCTAATAGTTGAGCAAGTGCTTGGTCAGATAACGACCATCGCATTTGCATTCCTTTATTGATTTGGTATTGGATATCTCCTTCATCAATTGTGACAATCAAAAGACGTTGGTCTGGTTTTTCAGTCACAAGTTGCGATCGCATCTGCATAAAATGGTCAAAAGCTTGTAATTCCGATGTTTGCAGATAACCCAAATACCGCACTCCCATTACCAAACTTGTTACCAAAGTACTTACAAGCAATATTGCCAAGACGCCACGCCAGCTGATAATCTGTCGGTGTAACTGCCAAGTTATTGGTGCTACCAAAGGATTTTGACAAATTATTGGCAACCAAGTTGCACAGTGATATTTATCTTCTATTCCTTCGAGCCTTTTTCGCGCCTCGCGTACCGCAGAGCATAAAGACTGTCCCTGAGAAAATTCTGTTAAAAAATGTTTTAAAAATTCCTGCGCTACCACGTCCGGAACTGGTTCACGCATGACAATCACTTGGGGTATGTGCAACTCCTCTAACGCTTGCGCTAAACCTAAACCATCGCAGGAGTTAAAAATTGCCAAACCTAAACCACGTTCAATTGCTTTTTTCAATCCATGTTTTAATCTATCCAGAGTAATTTTCTTAGTTTTATTTATTTGCAGTACTCCTGTTTCTTGACTGTAACTATGTCCGGCAAAAAACAAAATATTATAACCTTTTTCCCAAAGCTCTTTACTTATTTCTCCTTGTTCTGGTTCAAATAAAAATTCGATTTTAGCTTTGTTTGATAATTTCTTTAAAAAACATTTATCCTGACTAATATCGATTCCTTCGCTATTGCCAAAAATCGCTAAAATTTTGATTTTATTTGACTGAATATATGTTTGATTTGGTCGTTGTGGCTCCAAGCAACTAAGCGCAACTTCGGCATTAGGGTAATCCTCAAAAAAGTTCCACAAATGCCAAGGAAGTCGCCGCAGTAAGTCATCACAAGTAGCAATCATGAAGAGGATTTCTTCATTCGGATTCAATTGCGTACGTAATTTTTGGTCGATTTTGCGAAACTGCTTTGAGTTTAGCCAAGTATTAATTCTGTGTGATAATTGCTGACACAAGTTGTTCAAATCAGTTTCGCCAACATTTGTCACATCAGTATCTTCAATTTCCAGGCGTACAGGCAAACCATAATGGTGGTAATGAGCCGAGTAGAGCGCTTGCCAATTTCGATAAAGTTGAGGAATTTCTGGCGCTGCTGGTAAAGTAGCGCAAAATTCCATCGCACGCGGATCATTTACGAACCCAATTTGAACTGTGACATTGCCAAAGCCTTTGTGCAAGTCTCCCTGACCCAAATTCAAGACAACTAACTTACTCATTACACCTCGACAAAAAAAGTATCAGATGACAAAAGCCTCCTTGATTGTGAAATCACCATCAGACACTTGGATATTAAAGCCTTCTCCAGAATACCCTCGAAATCGTTTCAATTGAATATAATTATCATTACTTCGCGATTGAACTTCTTGAATCATTTCTCCTGATTCTGAAAGTAAATTCAGTCTCAGGTTAGATGGCAAATAAGTTTTTTCATCGATAGGGTGCAGTTGTACTAATACTTCTACTTTTTGTTCAGAATAAGGTGCGATCGCAACAATCAGCGCTACTGATTGATTTCCCAGTTGTAGTCCCAAGTCTATTAGTTTTGCTCGTGCTACACTAGCTTCATGCTTTGATGAAGCACTTCTGACGGCAAACTTTTTCTCATCTATACCGGCGAAAATTTCTTCTAGAGCCATCCAACTAGTTTCAAAGAGATTCTCGAACCATCGGCTTAAGTTCACTCGTGTTTTGACTGATTCACATTGCTTAATTTGATGCAGATGTGAAAGGAAGTCTGCAAGCGATTCCAATTCGCTCAGAGATATCTCACCGTTATTAGTCGTCGTTTTGACAAATCCTAGGATTGTAGCTGTTTTGAGAGATTCGTTTAATTGCACAGCTACATAGCCAATTCTGTTTGCAGAAACTTCGGCGGGAACAAAAAATGTTTGTGATGAAGGTAACACTGGACGACACTCCAACTTCCCCAAATCTCGGACTTGTAAATCAGCGACATCCATCAGGTTTTGCATTAGAGGGCTATAACTCAAACAGGTTTCCCAGTCTGTTTCCCAACCCATGCAATCCAGATAAAATTTTACCGCTGCCACTGCTAAAGTATTAAGATATACTTGCTGTCCTTTGTTGGGGTTGCTATGTTTGCGGCGGAATTTTTCTGCTAGAGTCTGAGCTTCTAAACTCAAAGGTACGGTAAAAGTTAAAGATTTTGATACGCTCTGCATGATTTGTTGCTCTCCCACTTTAAACTCCATAGTCTCGACAATAAGTTTTAATTTTATCCGCAAATTTATTTAAACATCGATAATAAAAGCAACTAACCGTAGGAATTTTTAAATCATATTCTGCGGCTATTTCTTTCCATGATTTACCCAAAATTCTTTGTTGAGCTAAAGCTTGAAAGTTAGCTTGTGGATATTTTTTGATGTGTTCTTTTTTAAACAGGGATTCGGGGTCTAATTTTATACATTCTATCAGGATTTCTGTGATATCTTGTGGTTCTTCACCAGAGACAAGATAATCCAGGTGAGCATCGGAGATACTTGTAACGTTTTGCTGACCAAAGAATTCCCGAATTGCTTCTTTGATAAAGCGCCGTTCCAAAAGAACATTAACCCATGTCATCACTGAACCGCGTTCTGGATTATATTTATCAATCTTCTGACAAATATACAGTAAAAGCCTTTGTAGCGCCTCATTATAAATGTCTTCATAAATATCTGCACTAAATAGGCTCCTTTGCGGATGGCGAAGCTTACCTGATTGCACAATGCTATTAACTAGCTTTGTCAGAGCTAGTTGTCGTTGTTGAGTCAAGTGTGGGTAGCTTTGTGCTGTTGAAACCAGTTTTTGAAGCAAAACATCTATTTCATCAAACCCCGTTTGATTCATTTGGCACTCCAAAGGTTTGCTTTCCCTTTATCTTTATCTCTGGCTTCATCAGGCGAATTTTATGCAAAACTCGCTTTTGTTTAAAAAGCTTTACATATGAAAGAGCGCTAATTCAACTTCAATCCCACATACTTGGTATAAAGTTTTGTAACCAAACCAAAACTTTGCATAAAAACCCCCGAAAGAAAATCGATATGTAAGTAGAGCTTGAGAACAAAATGAGACGCGAAGACCCAGGAGACAGTGTGATGGGGTACTTCACATCTCAGGCTTGAGAGAAAATCACTGCAACAAAAGTAAAAAAGCAAAAAAGGAGACTGTTATGACAATGCAAATTAACGACATATCTTTCTTTCAAGATGTTTCGAAACAAGAAGCCAGTGTTGTTAATGGCGGAATGACGTATCAGCAATATCAACATAATCTACGTTTGATAAATCAATGGTATGCTCAACAGGTGGCAACATTTCGGTACATTTGGAGCCTTCACTAGTGATGTTGCTTCAAGTAGGTATTGATTTTCTTCAATTCTATTAGTAAGCTGTTCCACATTTAATGCTTTCAGTTTATCCCATAATCCAAAAAGGCTGGCGGGTTATTTCCGCTCCGCACCATTAGAACCTGCTCTGACTGTGACGGCTGTCCAGTGAAGCAGAATGGGAATATGCCTGTAGGGTTGGGTTCCGGACTGAACAAAACTGAACAACCCTTATCAAAACGAACTAAGGGGCTTGCAACTATTCTCAGTATAGCCCTTGAAAAACAGTTCGTTTTGATAATCCACCCCTAATTGGAGTCTGCCAAGCCAATAAACCAAGCATGGTTGTTCAGTTTTGGAGAGTTATGTGAAGCGGCAATAACAACAACACTGTTTCATTTTGGCAAGACATAACAACTGATGGGGACGCATTAATCTACACAAAACGCGCAAAGACACTCAAAACGAGCGGGCTTATTGCGATTATTCTCAGTATTACTGCGAAAAGCCCGCTCGCGCGTGAGAACCCTTACCCAAAATCTGGTTTGGCGGCTTAAGCCTCTGCATGGTTGCGCGTTTTGTGCAGGTTTTTTCCACGGCTGACAAGAAGCAATCTAATCTGATACTTGACATATCCTATGAAATACGCCAACGTTTTACAACACAATGAAGAAGATTGCGGTGCTGCTTGTCTGGCTTCCATTGCTAAATACTACGGACGTAATTTCACCATCAACCATATTCGCGAACTCATCGGAACTGGACAAACAGGAACCACGTTATTAGGTTTAAAACAAGGTGCAGAAACCCTCGGTTTCAATGCTCGCACAGCCAAAGCTTCTCCAGAAATTCTCAATCACATTCACTCAGCACCTCTACCAGCAATTATTCACTGGAAAGGTCATCACTGGGTTGTTTTATACGGTCAAAAAGGTAAAAAATGTGTCGTAGCTGACCCCGCCGTTGGCGTTCGCTACCTCTCAAAGCGTGATTTAGCCGAAGCCTGGTCTGATTGGATGACACTGCTATTGGAACCAGACCCCGTGCGCTTTTCTACTCAAGCTGAGGATAAAGTCGGGGGATTTGGTAGATTCTTAAAGCGTACTGGGAGTTACCGCAATGTACTGTCTCAAGCTTTCATCTTAAATTGTGTTCTCGGTTTACTTTCTCTGGCTTCCCCATTTTTGATGCAGATTCTCACAGATGATGTGTTAGTGCGGGGTGATACTAAGTTGCTGACAACTGTGGCGATCGCTGTCGCTGTGATGACCCTTGTGAGTAGCATTTTGCAACTGGTACAGTCCAACTTAATCGCCAATTTCACCCAACGTCTGGAATTAGGTCTAGTACTGGAGTTTGGACGGCAGATTTTGCGCTTGCCTTTATCTTATTACGAAGCACGACGTAGTGGTGAAATTACCAGCCGCCTACAAGATGTCCAAGAAATTAATCAGTTAGTTTCTCAGGTAGTTATTAGCTTACCTAGTCAGTTTTTTATTGCTATTATTTCCCTCGGTTTCATGACCATTTATAGCTGGAAACTGACAGCAGCAGCAGTGTTGTTTGCAGTGATAATGACGCTTTCAACAGTCATTTTCTTGCCTAGTCTCCAGCAAAAGATACGTAATGTCTTAGTTACCGAAGCCGAAAACCAAGGCGTGTTAGTGGAAACTTTCAAAGGCGCGATTACTCTCAAAACTACTACTGCTGCTCCTCAATTTTGGGAAGAATTTCAAGGTCGCTTTAGTCGTCTAGCAAAGTTGACATTAAGCACAATTCAAATTGGAATTATCAACAATAGTTTTTCTACCTGCGTTTCCAGTCTGGGTGGTATTGCTCTGCTGTGGTTCGGTGGAATGCTAGTTACTAATCCGGCTGAAAATCTTAGCATTGGTCAACTGCTGGCTTTTAAAGCTATGAATGATAATTTCCTGTATTTAATTAGCACCGTTGTTAAATTTGTCGATGAATTTACTCGTGTTAAAACAGCCACTCAAAGGTTAACAGAAGTTATTGATGCAACTCCAGAAAATCAAGGCGATAGACATAAAGCTTCAGCAAAGATTTCTCCTCGTGCAGATATTGAATGCAGTAATGTTAATTTTCATTATCCTGGTCGCATTGAATTATTAGAAAATTTTTCCTTAAAAATGCCTGGTGGACAAGTAATTGCCTTAATTGGTAAATCTGGTTGTGGTAAAAGCACTTTAGTAAAATTACTCACAGGACTCTATACTCCCCAATCAGGTAACATCCGCATCGGATTGTATAACCGACAAGATTTATCTTTAGATTGTCTGCGTCAACAGGTAGTATTAGTTCCCCAAGAAGCGCATTTTTGGAGTCGTTCAATTGTCGAAAACTTCCGTTTAGGAAATCCCCAATTATCCTTTGAGGAAATTGTAACGGCTTGTCAAATATCCGAAGCAGATGAGTTTATTAGTAAACTTCCAGATAAATATCAAACAACATTAGGTGAATTTGGTGCAAATATTTCCGATGGACAAAGACAAAGATTGGCAATAGCACGAGCTATTGCAAACGACCCGCCAATTCTAATTTTAGATGAATCAACCGCAGGGCTTGACCCGGTAAGTGAGGCACAAGTATTAGATAAATTACTGGCGCATCGTCGAGGTAAAACCACAATTTTAATTAGCCATCGTCCTAGAGTTATCAATCGTGCTGATTGGATTGTATACATAGAAGATGGCAAGGTAAAACTTCAAGGTTCACAGTCAGAATTACGCAATATTGATGGTAAACACTTAGATTTTTTGGTTGCCTAATTAATCTTCTAGAAATTAAAAGAGAACATCCCAAACTTGAAATTTAGCTCTGTATGCCTCTGGGTGGGTTAAAAAGGTATTCCTGTTAGAGATTTATTCGCCTTTTGGCAAAATTTGGCTGCTCCCAATTAAGATACCTGACGCGGTGCTGACATAACTCAAAATTCAAAGTCTTGATTATGGTTACTATTCCTGATAAAAAACGCTCTTACTCAGAAACCAATAACAAACACAATCATTCCAGTAAAGATGACACAGAATTTCTCCGTCCGGTAACAAGTGAAGAATTTATTCCTCCCACTAGTCGCTGGATTTCTCTGACTGGATTTGTTCTAACTGGAACGATTGCGATCGCTGTAACAATGGCTTCTGTTATCAAATATAATGTGACAGTAAAAGCTGCGGCTACGGTGCGTCCAGCCGGAGAACAACGTTTAGTTCAACCTGAAATTGAAGGTGTTGTTAAAAGTATTTTCGTCAAAGAAAATCAAAGTGTCATAAAAGGGCAGAT
Organism: Nostocaceae cyanobacterium; assembly: GCA_051861145.1. Classification (GTDB taxonomy): domain Bacteria; phylum Cyanobacteriota; class Cyanobacteriia; order Cyanobacteriales; family Nostocaceae; genus JBHYDF01. Next base: position 15,802 of record JBHYDF010000031.1, on the reverse strand, counting down.
AATTGCTCGACTAGACGACACGCAACAGCAAATAAAAAAAAGTCAACTTCAGGGTAATATTCAACAAACTAATTTGCAATTTGTGCAAATTCATGCCCAAATTCAATCTTTAAATACTCAGATTGCGGCTGAAGAACAATCAATTACCAAAGCAGTTGTCGCAGCTGAAGCTGATTTAGCACGCAATCAACGCGAACATCAAGATAGAAATGTTACTACTCAAACTGAATTATTAGCCGCATCGGCTCAATTACAAAAAGAACAAGCTGATTTACAAAAAGTCCAGGCAGATTTAGAGTTTGCTCAGGTGGAAGAAAAGCGATATAAAATGCTAGTCAAATCTGGTGCAATTTCTCAGACTGAGTTTGATAAGAAATTACTTGCTGTCAAGCAAGCTAAATCAGCAGTTGCAGCTACACAAAAAGCTGTAGATATTGCCATCGCCAAACGTAAAGCTGCTCAAATTGCCCTTAATCCCAGTGATGCAACTGTTGCTATTGCTCAACAAAGAATTGCTCAAGAGAAAGCCAAAGGAAAAGCAACCATTGCCATTTTAAAAAAAGAAAAACAAGCCTTAATCCAACGGCGTGTAGAAATAGAAAGCCAACTTACTCAAGCTAAGAAGGAACTACAACAAGTAGAAACACAATTACAAAAAAGTGTAATTAGAGCAACTAGTGATGGTATTATTCTCAAGCTGGATTTACGCAACCCCGGTCAAGTTTTACGTTCTGGTGAAGCTATTGCCCAAATTATTCCTCAAAATACTTCTTTAGTAATTAAAGCAATGGTTCCTACTGCTGATGTGAAAAAAGTAGCAGTTGGTCAAAAAGTGCAATTGCGAGTTGAAGCTTGTTCTTATCCCGATTACGGTACTCTCAAAGGTGTGGTTAGTACAGTTTCTCCTGATGTCATTACATCTCAAAAAAATAATATAGGTGCAGACACACCCCAGTCTGCAATTTCTAATAATAGCTACTTTGAAGCAATAATTAAACCAGAAAATCTTACCTTTGGTAATACTATCAAACAGTGCCGCATTCAAGCGGGTATGTCAGCAAAAGCTGACATTATTTCTAGAGAAGAAACAGCACTACAATTTCTGTTGAGAAAGGTAAGGTTAATGACAGACTTGTAAGCAACTAACTTGTAGTTTGTGGTAAAAAACCATATTAAAACTTTCAAAAAACACTTGCTAAAACACGTGTGTATTAAGGCTTGTAAGAAATTGCGTGGGTGGGATGTTTTCACGCAGGTGGGAAACGTGCGAAGCGCAATACGGTTCAGTTTAGATAAAGTTATGTAACAAAACCAACAATTTGCATAAAAATCTGCCAAACAAAATCGATAGCTAAGTAGAGCTTGATTCATGCAAGAGGTCGAATGAAAATATTTAAAACACTGACTGCTGCTCTTATCAGTATTGGATATGTAATGGTGACTTTACCTGCAAAAGCAGAATGGCCTCCCGATGCTGTTATAAAAGGGGTTTATGAGGGAATTGCAGCTCTTCATGGTTATGAAATGACACCCATAGTAATCTGGAATGTGGTTCCTGGTTCTATTGGTGGTTGTGGATCTATTGATAGTCCCCACTACTGCGCCTTGAACCACACTATCTATATTCCTAGTAATTTTATTTCCTGGGTATACCAGTACGGTGATGCAGCCTTAGCATATACCGTTGCTCATGAATATGCTCATGCGATGCAAACAGCATATGGATTTAAATCCACGTTGACTCCTATATCAGAACTACAAGCAGATTGTTTGGCGGGATTTTATTTGGGCAAAATTCACAATATTCGTTTTGATAACCGAGACGTTGCAGAGATTCAGACTCTAGCTTATAACGCAGGGGATAATTCTTATTGGTCTTTAGATCATCACGGAGATCCCGTTCAGCGTTTTACTGAGGTGACAATAGGTATGCAAGCTTCAGTTTATGGAAATGTTAATGCCTGCTTCCAATAAATTACTGTAGGGAAATTCCAGTTCTGAATGAGGCAACCTTTGCAGAGCGCCTTTAGGTAACAGGACTCGCAGTCCGCGATCAGCAGAAGCCTTAAGGGCTTTCATTAAGTGAGTAATCTGTGTTGACTGCTAAAGGAGTCGTAAATCTCCGTTCCTACGGAATGGAAAAAACTTTTCGATATTTTGGAAACCCTTGCCTGGCAAAGATTTCAGTTATTTACCTGCAAAGAGCGCAAATGTCAATATCTAACAAGGCTTTGTGGCAGCATTCTCAATTATTCTACTAGCTCGCGCATTGCTCCCCACCCAAACGGTAATCATTTAGACAGTAAGAGGCTTTGATAGTAATTTTAGTTAGTTTTTTTGGTTCAAATCTTTACAAAATAAGGATTTTAACAACCTGCGGAATTTAGCTATCACTTGAACACTAACAAAGTAGGAATCTGTTTTATGTCTCACGAAGCTTCTGATAGTTTGCTCAAACAAGTCAATCAATTCCAAAAACCGCATAGAAATACTTTTTGGCAAGTAATTATATTCTTGTTACCATTTCTGGCTGCGATTTCAGAAATTGTCATCTTTTACCCTGTTTATGCACAAACTCTTAGTCCATCTGTTTCTCAAGTTGTGCAGTTGCCCAGTCCAGCCAGCCGAAAATCTCACCTCAGTGCCAGACAACTACCAGCGAACGGTACGGTTACAAAGTTTTGGAATTCTACTTTCTCAGAGATACTTGCACCGCTAAAAATTTATACTAAAGGAAATCTTCATCATTTTGTCAAAGTAGTTGATCCAAAATTGAATCAATCTGTCCTAACAGTTTTTATTCGAGCAGGTCAGGATGTTTTTGTGCAGGTTCCAATCGGAACATATGAAATTAGGTATGCTACTGGAACACAATGGTACGGAGAGAATGACTTATTCGGAAAAAATACGTTCTACGGTAAAGCGCAAAAATCGTTCGTTTTTAAGGTAAATGGTAACAAGGTACAAGGATATAGCCTTTACTTGTATCCAAAACGTGGTGTCCCCCTCCCAACTAAACGCATTAATCGCAATCAGTTTTCAACCAACAACCAACAACCAACAACCAACAATCAACAACCAACAACTACCCCCGCAACAGACTTTGAGCCGGGTTTGAAGCGCATAGAATCGAAAAATTATCGGGGGCAATTGAAGATTTTAAGCAAGTCCTGAAGATTGAACCTAACAATACTGATGCTCCCGCTGAGTAGAGGATTAGGCAATTTTGCGGGAGCAAGACTATCAAGCAGCAAATGCTGATTTTAACAAAGCTTTGTCAATCACTCCCAATATTGCCTATGCCCATTATTTTCGTGATATTACCTGATATATATTAATACCAATTTAATATGAAGCTGCATATAAAAGAGCTTCTGATGCCGTCCGCTCGGAAATTGGGGATTTCTTCAAGGTATACCTCGGTCGCTCTCTCTCCGCAGACGAGTTAAAACGAGTGACCCGAGAGTTCCTCGCACTATTCGACAACGCTAACACCTGCGAGTCGAGATGCGCAAGCGCTCTAGCCAGAGATAAGACCAATCTGGTCGTGTTGAAGAACAAACGCGGTCAACCCGAAGACCTAATCGTGAGGCATTTTTACATTGCCGCGAGTTATTTCTCGCCCAAGCACAGAGGAACTCTGATACAACAACTCCTTGCTGAACCGGACCCGGTTCGCGCGAGCAATCCGAAAAACAAGCGATTGATGACCGTATTGGATGTGGTCAGTCTCGCCAATATCGGGTTTTTCGTTAACTCCAACGAGCCACCGAAACACAGAACCTTTAAGCGCGAAGAAATCGATGAGGCGAGCGCCATGCTCTCACAGATGGTCGGATCGGGAGTGAATGCCAGGGAAATGCCACTCTATTTTAGTCTGGCGGCGGAGCTTTGGGCAGGTGTCCAGCGCGAGTGGCCGACCCTGAGCGCACGAGAGCGGCAGAGTGTGCGCTCTTATATCCGACTAAAATCGTCCCAGTCTCTGCCCCTCCCTCTCTACAGGCGACTGTTGGGGCTTTCCGACGTTGACGCTCGCCAGCTACAGGCTAGCGAGCGACTGGAAAGATGGTCGGCGAAGATGTCGAATATGGTTTCAAACTATATCAGGGTGATGGGTAGGGTGCAGACCACAAACACGCTCATTCAGGAGATACATCGTGCGACCACTCCCCTGCCCTAAGATCTAGCCACAGAGCTACTGCTTGAGAAAGTTAACTTCACGCGCTTTGTGCTATCTTGTCCAGAAACTGCACAAAGCTCACCAAAATCAACGAATGTGTGTCTTCCTTTCAAACGCAACTTCATCCCGCGTGCGAAGCGCTCTGCGATTACGCCCTTGTTGCGTATCGCACGGGTAGGAGTAGCAAATCAGCACGGCGGTTGCGGACAAGCGATCGCGGACTGTGACTGGAGGTTGCGCCACAAATCTCTCAATCGCGCACCCCGACCCGCTCCCGACAGCTTGTAAAATTTCCCTCCCAACCAACCCCTTCTCTTAATTCAAAATGCAAAATTCTTTATGGCAAAATTAAAGGGCGTTGCATAATATAGGGATGAATTAGGGTTTTGTACTGTGTATTGTCCATACTGCTCGGTAGCTGAGATTAGAAAAAATGGTAAGCGTCGAGGTAAACTTCCATCACATCTGTGTCAGTTGTGGTCGCCAATTTATAGATGTCTATAGCCCAGCAAAAGGGTACTGTGATGAAGTCAAACAAAGTTGTCTGCGATCGTACGTTAATGGTATGGGATTTAGGGCGATTGAGCGTGATAAGGGAGTTCACCATACAACCATAATTAATTGGGTAAAGCAAGTTGGTGAAAAATTACCAGATGCACCACCAATTGATAAGATACCGTCCGTTGGCGAATTAGACGAGCTAGAAACTTTCGTTGGCTCAAAAAAAACAACTCAGTGGTTGTGGACAGCCTTAGACCACTTCTGTAAAGGCATTTTAGCTTGGGTTATAGGAGACCATAGTGCAGAAACATTCAAACCTTTGTGGGATATTGTTTGCCTCTGGCAGTGCTATTTCTATGTCAGTGATGGGTGGTCAGTTTATGCAAGTTTTATCGATCCAGGAGACCACATTGTTAGCAAAACATACATGACCAGAGTGGAAGGAGAGAATAAACGTTTACGTCCTGCACTTGCACGTCTACATCGAAAAACCGCCCTGTTATTCCAAATCAGTAAATATGCTCAAAGCATCAGTTCGATTACTACTTCATTATTTAAGGTATAGAGAGATACCTGTATTTGCCTAATTCATCCCGCATTTATGCAACGCCTAGGATTACACTGTACACGAATGCCTGGGCTCACGCCATTTCCTTTAAGCAGTTGGCAGAAAATCACCCTGATGCTGAATTAGAAATTGTAGCAATGGAGAAACGGGGACAGGATAAGTTTTTACTTCGTGCAAAAACCGCAGCTACGGCTGATAAGTCTGAATTGAGTGCAGAATACTTTGATACTTACAATGCACTCCGCGCCACCTTAATTTGCTCCCTTGGTAGCAGGGCAAAGCGCTTACGCTACTCCAGATTGAATCCTTTGAGCGCGTACGACGCTCCGATTCTAACTGCCGACTTCACTCCTAGGGAGGACAATCACCCCAGGGCAAACGCATAATTAGTCTTGACAAAAACCCTTGATTCATGTACTAACGGAAGAATCTGGATTTATCGTTTGATTGACTTTCGCTCGTATAAAAGCGATCGCCTTATTAATTGTCAATAAGTAAGGATTAATGCGATTAATTTGCGATTTATTGAGATTCAGCCGTTCTTATTGACATAAGGGGCGTTTGCCTGCTTTCGCAGCCTTTGTACCAAACCCTCTGTGCTTGGTCACAAGTCCCAATCGAGTGTAAAAGTCTCTCCACCATTATCTTCTTTTTGTGATTGGGACTTAACTGGAGTATTATCTGATGAAGCAATCGCACGGTGATTTGAGTGAATTCGGGTTGGTTGTGTGTTATTTGGTAGTGGTTGCTGCATTGGGAATGCGCCTTTCTTGAAAGCGAAATAGCAATCAATGATGAAGTAAAGCGTCTCCAGGTAACTTTTACCTAGTAGCTGTGATTCTGCTTCTATGCGCTCACGGTAACTATCTTTGATACGAATTTTTTCGGGGGCTTTGTCTTGTTTGTCTGCCATTGAATACACCTATTATCAAACTTACCAACTGGGTTGGGCATACTTGCAAGGGATAGAAGATAGTTGTCAGTGGAGAGCGACTACTGACAACTGCGGTATGAATCACATCACGTTCTTTAACTTCCTTTATCAAAGCTGCTTTTTGACAATAGCTTTTGCCATTTCTAGAAGCCCAAAAGCATTAGCTTCCACCGGATTGTCCAGAATTTTGAAACCATTTTTCTCAAGGAGTTTCTTAAATCCTGGTAACAGACAGCCTCCACCAATCGCCCAAATTTCATCCCCGGTGTGTTTGGCATCAAGCGCAAGGTTAACAGGTTTCTTCAGATATTTTTCATACCAGTCCTTCAGACAAGTAGTGTAAACATCTTTAATATCAACTTCGCGGCTATATTTGGTATGCCCCATTTCTAAACAGAACCGAATTTTTGCAACATCTCCAATCTTTCCACCATTGATACTTTTCATCTTTTTGGAGATATCATCAATCAGAACTTCTACACCTGTGGCGTATGGAGTGTGGACTTCTCGCTTTCCCTGGTTGTAGCGAGAGTACAAAGTCGTACCGTTGCCAAAGTCTAGAACGGTTAACTTTTGCGGTAGGGAGCGCTCAAACAATGCACCCATCCCCTCTGGCACGACCCGAAGCACTTCTATTGTGACATCTGATTGTTTCCCAGCTAGTATTGGCTGATATTCTCCGTTGAGGATGTCGCATAAGTCCTCGGCTAGACCAACATCGTGTAAGCTGACGACTAACTTTAAATGCCAGGTCTTACGATGCGGCAGATGTGCTAATGCGCCTAATAATGTTACTAGCGCATTGTTAACTTTGTTAGAGTTGTTGTCCGTGTTGCGGTCAAAATGGTATCCTGTACGAAAAGCGGACTCTCCTACTGTGTAAGCTGTACCTTGAAAAACTACCCTTCCAGGCACATCTTCCATTTCTTCTCTGGATATGTAACTGGGGACGCGAAGGACTTCAAAACCATCGACAAGTAATTTGATGCTGCCGTAACCATTATCAAATCCTGCACAAAAAATTTTTTGATTGGTATGAATGTGATCCATAGGGGTCAAGTGGGGTATGAAGTAGAGTTAGATTCAACATTCCCTGTGTAACACTTACATATACCCTATGTAGGGGTAAAATTGAGTAAGAAAATACTTATGAATCTCTGGGATACGCATAGCCCCTGCTTATACCCTCTTGTCCATTTTTAATAACCGATTGACAGTTTATTTGGTAATAGTTCAATACAATATCGTAGTGACTACAATAATTAATTTCTTGCCTAAAAATCGGGCGCTACAAATCATCTAATTTCAGCACTACAATCAAGCTGCGATATAGCCTATATAAGCACTTTGACTGTTTTGGTATTGTCAATATTTATTACCAATCCTCAAAGAATTCATGCGCTCACAATTATTGATGTATTCTCACGACTAAGCAACTTCTACACAAGGCTTATTTTGATTGAAGATTCTAACCACAAATAAACACTCTTGAGTATTAATACTTAAGCTGACTGCCGACAAGAGTCGAGAGCCACCAGTGGAAACACCAAATAAGAGCATAAAGAGACTTGCCTCCGACACGCACGTGCTTCCTAAACTGTCGGAGCTTATGACAAAGCTATTGCTCGTAACACTACCAACCCACGACAAAACTTATATTGATTTCATCGATACCAGGAGCAGGCGTATTGTATTCACACCCCCGACAGATAATATTGTCGTATGTGTCGGGCGTATATCGGGAGGGGGCGGCAGTGAACAAGAAAGAAGCGGCGCAGTATCTTGGAGTTTCTACAAGGGCGGTTGAACGTTATGTTCAGCAAGGGAAGCTTCACATACAGTATGTACAAGGTAAGCATGGCAGAGAAGCTTTGTATGATGATGACGAGGTAAAGGCATTCTTTCTTGAGCTACAAGCTCCTGTGCATCGTACTGTTCCTGAATCGACGACAAATTCCGAGCAAGCTTGGGCAACCGCAGCAATACAGCAACATCTGGTCGGAGAAATGGTGGTCGAGGCTTTGGTAGCTGCGATTGAAATAGTTATTGAGCGCCAAGAATATAAACGCCGCCCCACTGCTCCTGTAGAAGAAAAATTACTGCTTACCCTTAAAGAGGCACAAGCACTCACCGGACTCTCCCAACAGCATTTGAGAGAGGCAATTCGTTCAGGAAAGCTTCATGCTCCAAAAGTAGGCAGAGCAAGGAGAATCGCTCGTCGCGATTTGGAACATTATATAGTTACACATTTCTCTCAACTCCCCGACGACAACCCATGACAACCCTTTTTGGCGGGTCTTGTCGATGGTTGGTGGCGATGGCTACTGCGCACACCTCCCATACTTGATTGACCAAGATCAGAACTTTAGTTCAGTACTTTTTATTTCGCACGCCTAGGCAGCTTCATTGGGCATCACATGCCATCCTGAGATTTTTCCCAATTCTTCATCCCCCATAATCCCCTCCATCAACTCAACAGGACCTAAAACTTTCGTGTAAGCTATTATCAGCAATAGTCGCCAGAATCTAGTAAGGAACAGTTTGGAGTGGAAAGTAAGGAAGTTTTTATCAAAGCTCACGTTCGCGTCATTAAGCAAAAAAATTATCGGTTCGTATGCAAAGAATGCAATCAAGTGACTGAACGCGCTTGTTATCCATCACGACCCCTATACTGCCAACGCTGCCGACCTCCCAAACCGGAGTCAAAGAAAGAAGCATCACAATTATCTGTTCAATCAAAGAAAAAACCAAAAGCAAAACAACCGACATCTGCTGTTTCAAGCTCTAGCAGGAAGACTGCAAGGGCGTCTGTTAAAGGTTAGAGGGTAGTCGGTCAATCTAGCTCGCCAAATCTTGGACTCCACCACCCTTTTACTGTGCGGAAGTAAGCCACATCTTTGTGTTTTTTATCCTGGCGCGACAGTGATGAAGAACATCTCAGCATCGTCTTCTTTTGCCCATCTTTGATATACTCATACTCCTCTAAAAGCTTTTTGCACACAGGACAAGGGTGTGAAGTTAACTTAGCTGGAGGCTTGTGCTGCTTCTGTTCTCTGTTTTCTTTACTTTGAGGTGGTTCCCAACTGTTGGAGCGATACGCCTTTAGGCGTTAAGCTTCGCTTATCGCTCCAAAACAGCACGACATTTTCACAGCCACTTGTACATTTGAGGAAGTACTTTTTCTTCACTTTAACGCTAGGGATTTTGGACATAAAACTGTTGCACCCAGGGCAGCGAGATAAGATCGTTTCGTGCTTGCGCTCCACAGAAGCTGTAGTATTTGATGCACCTGCAACTAGCGTCTTAGCTTTTGAGAGTGCTGGTACGAAATAATCTTGATTCCAGCTAGTCAGATATTGCTGCCATCCCTGTTTACCAAGAGCAATAGCATCCAGGGCATCTTCCATTTTCGCTGTGAATTCTGCCGACAGCAAATCAGGTAACGCTTTCTGTAAAAAAGCATCAACCTCTAACCCTAAAGCTGTTGGTTGAAGATTGCCTTTGACTAACTCTACATAATCCCGCTTCTTAAGTGTAGCGACAGTGGGAGCGTAAGTACTGGGACGGCCGATTCCCTTACGCTCCATCAATTGTACCAATTTTGGTTCGCTGTACCGTGGAGGTGGTTGGGTTTGTTTTTTCTCATGTGCTGCATTTTCCAGAGTCAGAGCCTGCCCTTGCTGCAAGGGAGGCAGAACAGTATCCTTACTCAGGTTGTTCCAGTAGCGAGTATAACCGTGGAATTCTACTACTTGCCCCAAAGCTTGCCATAATAACTGTCCGGACTGAGTAATCACTTGAGTTTTACGCAGTTGGGCAGCCTTACATTGGGAGGCTACAGATCGTTTCCAAATCATCACGTACAAGTTAAACTCTTCAGCCGGGAGTTCTTCTCGTAACTGGGCACTTGGACGAAAAACGTCTGTTGGTCGGATAGCCTCATGCGCCGACTGTGCCGACTTGCTGCTACGATGTTTTGCTAGCTGCTGCGGTACATTTTGTGGATCATTTTGCTCCAACCACTTACGTGAACTACTGATAAATTCTGGACTCAAGGCTACTGAGTCAGTTCGATGATAAGTAATTGTGCCTAACTCGTATAGTTTTTGGGCAAGGAGCATGGTTTTGTCTGGAGAAAATCTCAGCTTGGAACCAGCTGCTTGTTGAAGGGTAGAAGTTGTGAAAGGTGGAGGTGGTTGGCGTTGAACAGTTTTCCCTTCAATCTGAATAACCTGATGAGGATGCAAGCGTGCTGATTCGACTAACATTGTGGCTTCTTTTTCAGATAAAACACGTTTCGACTCTGGTACTTGTGTGTTATTAGCTGCTGCATCATCATCAGTTTCAGTTTCTTGGTCTGGGGCATCAGAACGAGAATTAGCAGCACCCTTATAAAAAGCTCGAAAACCTTCTACATAATCGACCCAGACATTCCAGTAGTCTTGGGGGACAAAAGTTTGAATTTCCCTTTCTCGTTGACAGATCAGATGTAATGTGGCGCTTTGGACTCTGCCAACACTCTTTGCTCCGTTGTTTAATGCCCAAACTAGGGGACTACCTTTGTAGCCTACCAACTTGTCCAAGCAATCTCGGCAAAGTCCCGCACCTATTAAGTTAACGTCTAGCTTTCTGGGATTGGCGATCGCGCTGCGTACAGCTGATGCTGTAATTTCGGTGTAAACCACTCGTTTTGGTTCTCTTAGTCCCAGTACTTCCTTAAGATGCCAAGCGATGGTTTCACCCTCTCGGTCTGGGTCAGTTGCCAAAATGACTTCCGAGACTAGTTTGACAGCCGCTTTTAGTTTTTGAATAGTTTCTTTCGCTCGTTGGTCACGGGGTATATAGTTACACAAAACGCTCTGACCATCCATGCTGAAACCCAAAGAATCATCGCCATCATTACTCAGTTCTCGAATGTGACCGCAACTAGCACGAACAATCCACTCGGAACCAAGAATTTGGCTCAGTTTTTTAACTTTTCCTGGTGACTCGACCACAAGAAGGCGTTTCGGCATGGCATTTTATACTGCGAATTCAATTATAAGTTGACCAGAATTATAAGTTGACCCAAATCTTGCATAAGTTGGACAACAGTAGTACAGCTTCTTCGATAAAGCAAAAAGTCTCTCAAGTCAACGCTTGTATCAGCCAAGACGGATCGCTACTACATTTTAGTGCATGGTGGCGATTTTTTTTGGAATTACATAAGTGATATTTTTCTGTACGCATAGGTCTTTAAGAGTGTTTCTCTACCTATAGATAGATACGCTTTTGTGTACCCTACATAAATGTTATGTAGTTGTTTGATTTTCTACTTGTGTAGGATTACATAAATAATCAGAATTTTCGCTTTTTTACGAATACGTATAATGATTGATTTTCTGTAGGATTACACAATTAAAAATGTGAGAAAAAATCATTTTTTTAATCGTCAGTAATTTTTTTAATTTCTAACAATTGGTTGATTGATGTTTGAGTTGTGATTAGTTAATAAGAATATAGTCAATAGAATGTTGTTGAAATTTTTCTATGTCTTTAAAAACGTCCACCATTTCAAAAGGACACCACCGAACAAGAGGCAAGGGGGCGGGGAGCAGGGCGCAAGGGAGAGGAACTTCCCCCTTCCCCCTGCCCCCTAATCCCCAGAGGGGACCCCGAGTTCCCCCTTCCCCCTACCTCTTCTTGGGTGCAGTCGGGACAATGATAGTGGATATTACCTTTTACCCTAGCCTGACGGGTTTTTCGGCTTTTGGTTTGTTTTGCTTAGGAGCAATAGTCATTGCAAGGCATAGGCGCGAACTAGATAAACCGTTGAGTAACAAAACTAAGATTTTTAGCCGTTATAAAATCACAACACCAATATTTGTATTGGTAGGAAGTTTTTACTTAATAGATGGATTATCAACTCCCGCTCATGCACAGTTTTTTCAGAATGCAGAAACTTGGATGTCTTCAACTTTTCAAGGTGCAGGTGAAGCAATTCCTTTAGTATTTAATGTCCTGCGGGGATTGTTTTTAATTTACTTGGGAATTTCTTTAGTAAAGGTAATTCAAGCTGTCAGGCAAGATGAAGATTGGCAGAATTTAGCCCGGACACCAATGATGATTTTAATTGCAGTGACAATGGCTGATATTCTGACGAATTTGATTATCGGTGGTGCTGGTGGTGGTGCTGGTGGTGCTGGTGGTGGTTGAAAAGCAAGACAAAACAAAATATCGTACAGTCAATGCCACGCTTGGCAAACAACCATCGATTGGACCATTTCCAGCTGACCAACTAATTCCTTGGGGAATAATCAGTGGACTTTCCTATTCTTTAGGGCATGGGTTACTAAAACTTAACTGGATCTGGATCTGTACAATCGCCGCTTGGGGAATTTCGACTTGGTGGGTTTTGACAGCTAATGGTGCTTGGAGAATTCTCTCAAAATTCATCATAACTCCTCATTGGACACGGGTAAGAGTTCCCTATCAACGAATTTGTATTTCTCCATCAAAATCAAGGAGGCGCAAAAAATAATGACTGCAACTCGTCATCACAAACAGGGCAAGCGAATAGTTGATAATGGAGAGTCCAAAGTTAAGCTTTCTCCTTTGGAAGATGCCTTTAGTTTGGTGTCGATGTTGCAAATTCAACTACAAGGAAGGTCAGTGGGAGCGTACGTACTGCGCAAAGGTACTAATAACTACCTAATTCAGTTTGGGTTTGAGTGTCGAGGCATTCACTCGACTTTACAAAACCAGCAGATTGACCCCGTTTTTGATGCCATTGAGTCGGGGTTAAAAGATTTACCACCTCAAGAACGTCTGACTATTCATTTAAGTTCCTTCACTGATGATGCGGTACGCCAAGAACAGTTGAAGTCCCTGATAAAACTTGCGCCCAGCAAAGAATTGCAATATCTCCTTGTCGGATCTCGCTCTCGTGTCAAGCAATTAACGCTTCAAGGCATTCGCAAACCCAAACAATTGAGACTGTATTGCACCTATACATTAGAGTCGGAAAATCAAGGTACAACCGATGTCATAGAAAAACTGATTAAATTGCTCGAACGTACTTGGAAGTCTTTTACTGGCGAACTTGACGAAATTCAATTTACCCAGATTGAACGCCTAATGTATACATCTTTCACCGATGGTTTTCAACACTGGGAACAGTTGTTATCCAACAAAATGGGCTTGGATATACGTCCGTTTACAGCATCAGAACTTTGGGCAATCCTTTGGCAACGATTTAACGACACACCGACCCGTGAGGTTCCCCAATTGCTGGTTTTAGACGAAAATGGGTTGCGTGAGGAAGTCTACTCAGAAGTCCACCCCACCTCTTTATTAATGGAGAGCGAGTCATCAATTCCCGTTGCGGATCGGCGCTGGGTACACATCAAAGGCAAGTATATTGGGGCACTCACTTTTGTCGATAAACCTGGTGGTTGGACAGACAAAGAATATCAGTTGCGTTACCTCTGGGAAGTACTTAGCAGAGAGCGAATTTTTGACACCGAAATTTACGCACAACTGACGCGGGCAAACGAGACGCTGGTGAAAACCAATATGCAGCGCCTCACCAAACAATCGCAAACCGCATCACAAATTGCGACATCTGGTAATTCAATTGATGTCAAGGCAATGCTTAATATTAACAAAAGTGTTGCCGCCCAAGAAGAACTTTACTCCGGGAGTGTTCCCATTCACACATCGGTTGTGTTTTTGGTGTATCGTTCAACAAGAGAACAACTTGATGAGGCTTGTCGCTATCTGCAATCCTGCTTTTTACGTCCAGCTTGGGTAGTGCGCGAAACTGAATATCCTTGGCGAGTGTGGTTACAGACAAACCCCATTACCTGGGAACGTCTAATGGCGGTTCCCTATAATCGACGGCTAGTTTATCTGAGTTCGGAAGTTCCAGGTTTGATGCCCTTAGTCCGGACAAAAAGCGGTGATGATACAGGTTTTGAACTCATCGCTTCAGAAGGCGGAACACCTGTATTTCTCAATCTTTACACTCAACACAAGAATTTGGGATTATTCGGTACAACCCGTAGTGGTAAATCGGTTCTTGCTGCGGGGATTATCACTCATGCCCTCGCAGAAGGAATGCCCGTTGTGGCAATGGATTACCCCAAACCTGATGGCACTAGCACTTTCACTGACTATACACAATTCATGGGTAGTGATGGTGCTTACTTTGACATCTCCCGTGAAAGTTCAAACTTGTTTGAGCTACCAAACCTTGCACACCTAGAGCCAAAATTGCAGCTCGAACGCTTTGAGGACTACAAAGATTTCTTGCAAACTGCCTTGTTGGCAATGATTGTTGGCTCCAAGCGTGGAGAGTCCGGAGCGCAAGAAAGAATGATGACTGATACAGTGCGCTCAATTTTGGCATTAGCAATTAAGGCATTCTTTAGTGATGAACAAATTCGCGATCGCTACGCCGCAGCATTTACCTGTGGTTTTGGCTCGAATGAATGGGAAGCAATGCCTACTCTGGCGGACTTCTTGAGCTATTGTTCTCATGAAAGACTCAGACTCGAAGCCTCCACAGGAGACACCAAAGCGGCTTTAGAACAAGTAAAATTGCGTTTGCGCTTCTGGTTGGAGTCAAGAGTCGGAAAGGCGATCTCAAGGGCTTCTACATTTAACAGCGATGCGAGGTTACTTGTTTTTGCACTACGTAACCTATCTAATGACGAGGATGCGGCAATCTTGAGTTTGAGTGCTTACAGTGCAGCACTGCGGCGGGCGTTGGCTGCTCCAGCAAGTGTGTTTTTTATCGATGAAAGTCCCATCCTGTTTGAGTACGATTCGATTGCAGCGCTTGTCGGTAGGTTGTGTGCCAATGGTGCTAAAGCTGGGATACGAGTGATTTTATCAGCTCAAGACCCGGACACCATTGCTGCTTCTTCCAGTGCGGCAAAGATTTTTCAAAACTTAACAACTCGCCTGATTGGTCGTATTCAACCCTCGGCGGTTAATAGTTTCGTACAAATTCTCTTTTACCCCACAGAGATTATCAGTCGTAATGCAACTGAAGGCTTTTTCCCGAAAAAAGAGGGTTTTTATTCCCAATGGCTTCTGGACGACAACGGCATATTCACCTTTTGTCGGTATTATCCCGCCTTTAATTTATTGGCAGCTGTAGCGAATAACCCTACTGAACAAGAGCAAAGAGCAGCGGCTAATTCGAGGTATGCCGATAAGTTTATAGCACTAACAGAGTTTTCTAAGCAGTTAACACAAGTGAGGTAATTATCATAATGAACAAACTTCCTGTGGGAGTTGTACCTCCGAGGCGAGTTGTATACGGATTGTTAGGAACTATTACTATCTCGTTGTTTGGAATGACAAGTGCTTATGCATTGGATCTCAAAAATACCCCTGCTTTACAAGTTTTTGACCAATGGCAATCAACGATAAGCTCTTTTAATACTTATGTCTCCTCAGTTCTTGATCGCAAATTGGAACCAATTAGCAAGTCTTTGGGGTCAGACATTAACGCAGCTATTGATAAAGCACTAGGCTCACTATTGTTGCCAGACCCGACATTAGCAAGGGAAGAAATTGAAAAAATAGGAAACTCTTCTAACACTGCGATTAATACTACTGAACAAGCCAC
>JBHYDF010000030.1:0-58556 GCA_051861145.1 Nostocaceae cyanobacterium | reverse complement strand
CATTGGGCATTGGGCATTGGGCATTGGGCATTGGGCATTGGGCATTGGGCATTGCGCATTGGGCATTGGGGATTGGGAATTGGGGATTGGGAATTGGGGATTGGGCATTGGGAATTGGGAATTGGGCATTAGTTTTCTTGTCATTTCCCGATGCCCGATGCCCATTGCCCGATGCCCTTTGCCCGATGCCCATTGCCCGATGCCCTTTGCCCGATGCCCGATGCCCTTTGCCCGATGCCCGATGCCCTTTGCCCAATGCCCGATGCCCGATGCCCGATGCCCAATGCCCCTAGCCCCTACCGTTGCTCAATCGGAACGTAAGCAATGCCGTGCAAACCGTTGTAAACTTGGGTAGGACGGAAAATGCGGTTTTCTGCTAGTTGTTCTTTCCAATGCGCTAGCCAACCAGCCACACGAGCGATCGCAAATATTGGTGTAAACAAATCTGTGGGAATGTCTAATTTCCTATACACCAAACCTGAGTAAAAGTCAACGTTGGGATAAATGCCTTTTTGACCGAGTTTTTCCTGTACCACTCGTTCCAACTCAACGGCAATGTCGTAGTATTTGTCATGCCCAAATTTCTCAAACAGTTGTTCCGCCAAGTTTTGTAGAATTGTAGCGCGTGGGTCTTTCACTTTGTAGACACGATGCCCAAAGCCCATAATCTTGGTTTTGCGGGCTAGACAATCTTCTATGTAAGGACGTACATTTTCTACAGAGCCAATTTCTTCCAACATAAAAATTACTTCTTCGTTGGCTCCACCATGCAGCGGCCCTCCCAAAGTGCCCACCGCACTTGCTACCACAGCGTAGGGGTCAGTTAGGGTAGAAGCCGTC
The DNA here is from genome assembly GCA_051861145.1 of Nostocaceae cyanobacterium. Classification (GTDB taxonomy): domain Bacteria; phylum Cyanobacteriota; class Cyanobacteriia; order Cyanobacteriales; family Nostocaceae; genus JBHYDF01. The sequence continues at coordinate 57,716 of JBHYDF010000030.1, read as the reverse complement.
ACCCTGGCGCTGAAGGTAGAAGCATTCATTGTATGTTCTGCATGAAGTATCAAGCAAACATCAAAAATTCGCGCCGCTAAGGGGTCAGGTTCTTTTTCGTTGAGCATGTACAAAAAGTTGGCGGCATAGTCTAAATCGTCATTTGGGCGTACCGGGTCGTTGCCTTTGCGCATTAACTGGAACGCCGCCACCATCGTCGGGATGGTTGCCAACAAGCGAACCACCGCATCCCGGACGTAAGCTGGATTATCCAAATCGCGACGAGAATAAAATAAACCCAAAGCAGCAGCAGAAGCTTGCAAGGCATCCATTGGATGACCGCTTTCTGGAAAAGATTTCATCATATCGCGAATGCGGTACTTGATTCGCCTGTGATAGCGAACTTCATGCTCAAATGCCGCCAACTCTTCTGCTGTGGGCAACTCACCCCAGATTAAAAGATAAGCAGTTTCTAGAAATGTACTTTTTTCTGCTAACTCCTCAATCCGGATGCCACGATATTCTAGTAGTCCTTTTTGCCCGTCAACATGACTGATACTTGATTGGGCAGCAGGAATGCCTTCCAAACCAGGCTTATATTCGCACACCATCATGGCAACACCATCTGATTTTTAAAGAATTGTTCAGGCCAACTTACCAGAAATTTTTGTCGCCATAGCAGTATCCGTCATCACACAAATTCTTTGAGAATTGTGGAAAAACTGTTAAAGCAAGTACCTGGGTGGCGTCAACCAAAACATCTGACAGCGACCCAAGGGAGAGCCTGTTTCTGGTACCTTTAACCCGATCATACCCGCTTTTTTCAGCACTAGGCGTTCTTTGGCTTCTCCCCAGAGGAGAATTTCTGCCCAGTTGCTCAAACAAGGTTCGTGTCCTACCAAAGCAAGTTGAGTATCGGGTGCAAAATTCTTTGGCTCGAACCAGTCTACAATCCAATTGTAGATGCGACCATCTGGGGTGAGATGGGTACATTCCTCTATCTGGGAACTCAGACCAGCAGCTATGAGGATATCTGCTGTTTGCTGTGCCCGTACTAAAGGACTAGTGACAATCAAATCAAAACGTAAACCCAGCTTTTTTAAACGCTGGGCGACTTTTTCTGTTTTTTGCCGTCCTTCTTTTGTTAGGCGTCTTTCTTCATCTTTGATGTCGTTTGTCGCTTCTTCAGCGATACCATGACGAATTAGATACAGTTCCACTCTCTTAGTCCTTTGTCATTTGTCATTAGTCCTTTGTCATTTGTCATTTGTCCAAAGTCCCTTACTAATGACCAATGACTAATGACTAATGACTAATGACTTTATTCTGGCTGTATCGGATTGTCTTTAGGGTTAACCAATCTCAGCAGTTTTTGCTTAATCTGGGTATCGAAGACTTCCCATTTCATTTTCGCATAAGCGGAATTTTCGTTACTACCGGATAAAAATCCCATCGGAATTTCAAAGCCGCCTGCGCTGGTGCGTCCACCACCAAAAAAGCGTCCACTGCTATCTTGTCCAAAGGCTTCTTTGATAAATTCATCAGGGTCAAGGGTAAGTTTAGTGGTTCTCAAAGAACCAATGACTACTTCTAACTCGTCGTCTTCATCGTGAACTATACCGTAAACTACGGCAGTATGGACATTTTCTTCGGTGACGAGAAAATCTGCTGCTTGGGGGATGGCGTCTCTGTCGTCGTAACGCAAGTAACCAACACCGGCGATGGAAAAGTTATTTTGAACGATGCGATTTTTGAGCGATCGCTCGATCACGTCCATTACCCGTTTGGAACGGTTGGCCTGGAGTACGGCGTTAAGCAGTTGGGCGTCGTAAAATCGGCTGAGATAGGCTGCTGCCATAAAATCGTCTTCTTTAGCTTGCATCAGCCGATTTGTATCCGATCGCAAACCATGCATCAGTGCTGTAGCGCACTTGACATGTTGATTTATGCTGCTATCTAACGACAGTAAACCTGCTTGCAAGTATTGGGTGAAAATCGTTGCTGTTGCTCGTACTGAGGGACGAATATCAACAAATTCTGACTTTAAATCCCCCTGTAAGGTGTGATGGTCGATAACTGCTACTAATGGAATTCCTGCTTGCTGCAATACTGTTACTAGTCCAGAAGTTGTTCCTTGATTATCAATTAGAACGAAACCTTGATACGATGACAAATCTTTACTTTTCAGGTTTGGCACTGAACAACGAGCAGCAGGTAAACTAGTCAGCTTCACCAAGGCTATATTTTCTTGATGGCTAAGAGTACCAGCATAAATAATCTCGCACTTGATATCAAATTGCTGGGCAATTAATTGGTAAGTCCAGGCTGAGGAAAGCGCATCCGGATCAGGAAAATCTTGCAGTACCACCAAATGCCGCTCATGGCGGTGTGCAAGCATTGTCTGACGCAATTCTTCTGCTTTGTGTTGTGCCACGGAATTGCTACGCTGACCTACAAAATTACCTCCCTCTGTCGTTAATGTTCCAGCCGGCTGCCTTGCCAGTGGAACTTCCAATGGCTCTTTGTCTTCAATATCGTCTGAGGTCGGTTCGCTCGTCAAGTCTGTTGCCAATCGTAAATTTTCAAGCTGAGTAAGTGAAGAATTAAACTGCATAGAGAACGTTTATTGTATGTGTGAGGCTAGAGTTTTGACAATAAAAACTACAATCAGAGGTTGACTGATTTAGCCCCACATCTCAATCTTCGCAAAAATATAAAAACGTGTGAATATATATGTCGGTCTATTTTTTGTCAAGTATTTTATAGTCAATACGTTCCCAAGGACACAGTTACTGACTCAGCATTGTTTTCATCATCACAGGACTTACACAAAAAGACCGCAGAAACCCTATTTCTTCGTAAATACCTCGCGTGCTAAAGCTTTATTTTGCTTAAAAATCGGGCATTTGGGAAATTAATCAAATTTCCCTCTTCCCAAAACTTAAAAATGTGATAATATGGCGGGGTTGGTTAAAAGCTTGCGAAAAATTTGCAGGCTTTTTGCTAGGCTGTTCTGTCAAGATTTTGACTAGCCATAAACCAGCCTACACCCCACCAAATAGAGCATTAATATAGGTGAGATTTACCTGTTGATGTCAAATTGGGAAAGTGTCGTCAAAGTCCTATAACATATTTTTGCCATTCGGTGTGCATACCAGTCTTCAGGTGTTTGCTGACCTCAAAATAGAGGCTGCTGTAAGGTCTGCGGGGTGTATGACGCAATAGCATGTGCGCTTCGTGAGGCGTACGACTACCCTTTTTAACATTGCAGCGGACACAGGCTGTAACAATGTTCTCCCAGGAATCTCCTCCACCACGCGATCGCGGTATGACATGGTCTAAGGTCAACTCATCTCCCGTGTAACCGCAGTATTGACAAGTATGACCGTCGCGGTGCAATATATTTCGGCGAGTGAGAGGAATTTCTTTATAGGGAACTCGCACGTAATGGCGCAACCGAATTACGGTTGGCAGCGGGAAGTCGGAGTAAAGAAATTTACCGTTATGCTCTACCCGCTCTGCTTTGCCCTTAATTAATAAAACCGCAGCGCGACGCCAGCTCGTAATATTGAGCGGTTCGTAAGAGGCGTTTAAGACTAAAACCTTCCCCATTGATTATCGCTCAGGCTTTTTATTTTACATATATTAACACGAATACAACCTGCTTGGGTTATGAAAATAAATTATACTTCAGACTGAAGCGACAGGGTAGGTGATTATAAAGCTTTTTCACCACTTTAGGCAGAGAATATTTACTCAACTTTTGTATTTCACGACTTTACTATCAAGAATCCAAACTATACACCTTGGGCTTTCATAAAGTTATCCAAAATGCAAGCGCCTTCATCAAATAATGCGCGTAGGATAGGCAATTGCCTTGGGGGGTCACGAGGCGGTTTTACCGCGCTCAAAACAGTTTTTGAGCGCGGTAAAACACCGCCTCGTGACCAAGGCGCTTGCAAATGGAGCAGGTTTTTCCCAAGGGCACGTTTAGCAGCAAACGAGTATGGTACACCTAAAGCTTTGCTGATCGAAAAGCGAGGTGTGGAAGGTTTTCCCTGTGATGCTACGGGCGTGTGATTTTTAAGTCGCCAAGCTTAAATCTTGCACGCCTTAGCAACAGCTTGGAGGCAGCAGCCCACCAAACCCTCGTTACCAGGTTGAACCTGGTAACGAGAATTAAGAGCCTCTGGCTCTGATTGAAAATGGTACAAGATATCAACAAGCAAAGTATGAAATGAGACTTCTTAAAATCATTTTAAATAATAAACACTTTTTTGATGGTTTTTTTAACCTTAAAAATGCTTTTTTAGCGTTAAGTAGCCATCATGAACTGCATACATCAGAACAAGAATGAAAATAAGTTTTTCCCCACTCCCTACTCCTGTACGGGTGAAGCATTTGGACTCTTATTCTTATCATCAAACCGATAAACTCCCGCCCAAATGCTATCTTTCTGACGGGAGACGCTACTTGATGTGCCTCTACGAAGTAACGAAATGTAAAAAGTTTTTATTCCGCTCGTAGTTGCGTCCTTGCGCGAAGTCAGCGCAACTACGAGCAAGAATGATTTATTTGTGCTGACGTATATACTGACTGAACTTAATAATTATTTTCAGATATTTTCGTATTTATGCTGATATATATATAAATACATTGGAAAACACTGCGTTTAAATTTGTAAATTAATATAAATCTTTTGCAACTACTCTGAATTGACCTTCTTTAGACTCGTTATGAAACAAGGTTTATTTGGTCAAGTGTTGACAGGGTTAACAGAATTATTTGGTATTACCTTACTAGTTACATCTACTGTAGCTGTATTGATAAATCAGCCTAGCTATGCGTTAGATACAAGCTTTTTTTGCGGTGAAAGTAAGTATCAAGGCAGAACTGTACCTGCAACCTATGTAAGCACGCAAAATGGCAAAAAAGTAATGATGTTGCGTTGGGTTTCTGACAATAGCTTTCCACCACCGTGGACACCACAAAGACGCTGTGAGGAAGTATCCCGCAGATTTCAACGCAGCTTTGACAACGGCACACTCAGATATATCATTACCGGGGTTATCAAAGGACAATCTGTAGTATGTGCTGTTGAACAACAGGGTAATGCTTGTGCAGATAGTAATGTGTTATTTACTCTTAAACCCGGTACTCAGCCTAGTGCTGTATTAACTCGTTTGTTAGATACTCGTGGTTTGGCTGCTGGTAGAGTTTTAAATGAAGCTGGTGGCGATGATCTGGTAATTGATGTTGATGCTTATATACGAGGGATAGCATCACAAAAGTGAATCAAAGCTGAAAACAGGTCTTTTTTAATACGCAAAAAACACCGTTGTTGAGCAAGCAAAAAGCATTTTCGAGGTGTTTATGAAGTTTGATTACGTAATTTCATCGGCATTAATAGGTGTATCAATGGCGCTGGTGCAGGTAGAAGAAGTATCGGCGTTATCTTCACAAGCAGTGAATGAAATTGCTAAACAAGTCACTGTCCAAATGGAAATTCCAGAAAGTCCAGGTTCGGGTGTGCTAGTCAAACAGGAAGGGAATACTTATATTGTTCTAACTGCGGCTCACGTGGTCAAGAATCCCAAAGAGGTCTTAAAAAACCCTGATAAATATGAAATTATTACACCAGATGGACAACGCCACGCTGTCACTGAAGTAAAACCACTACCCAATAATCTCGATTTAGCAGTAGTAAAGTTTACAAATAATCGTAAATATAAATCCGTTAAGGTTGGGAATGCAAACGAAAACTCCATCGGTGCTGCGGTTTATGTATACGGTTTTCCAAAGGTTCAAGATACAACCAAAAGCCGAACTGGAAAATTTACTCAAGGAAGAATTACTGGTAACGCTGCCAAGGCTATTGAGCGAGGCTATGCAATCGGGTATGACAATTCGACGCTACAAGGTATGAGTGGTGGTGCAGTTCTCAACAACAAGGGAGAGTTGATAGGCATTCACGGAAAAGGAGATAATTCCGGAGAAGCAACTGATAGCGGTCGTTCTCTCAAAAATCAACGGAATTTTGCTATACCCATCAATACTTTTGTACAGCATTCAGCAAGCGTTGGCATAAATTTGGGTATTTCTTTACCTGCACAAGTCGCCACAGCACCTAAAGGTGATGACTTCTATATCCAAGCCTTGAATAAGAGACAGCAAGGTGATTTGCAAGGAGCAATTAATGACTTGAGTGAAGCGATTCGATTGAATCCTAAATATGCTTTTGCTTATGCCCTACGAGGAACTGTGCGACATGAACTCAAGGATTATCGGGGTGCAATTAGCGATTTCAGTGAAGCGATTCGCCTTAGCCCCAATCATATGGATATATCACCCTATTTGAGTCGTGGAATTGCTCGTGCCCAACTGCGTGAAGACTTGCCGGGAGCAGTAGCTGATTTAACTAAGGTAATTGAGCTAGCCACTGAAAACGAGGATGAAGGTGACACTCTGTTTCACGCCTATTTGAGTAGGGGTATAGCTCATTTTTTCCAAAACGAACATCAGGATGCAGTAGCTGACTTAACTCAAGCGCTAAAAATTAATCCCAACTATAGCGAAGCGTATTACCTACGAGGTGCTGCTCGCCTGGGGTTAGGAGACAGAAAGGAAGCTAAAGCTGATTTGCTAAAAGCTGCTGAGTTATTCCAACAAGCAGGTAAAAAAAATGAGTACTTGGGAACGCTGGCTTTGATTAAACAGTATCAACTGTAGCCGATTGAATTAGGCAATCGATATCTGATGGGTGAGGTGTAAATTCAATGAAATTACGATTATGGCTTTACGGATTGACGACAACTGCAATTATATTCAGTGCAGTTGTGGATATTGATCAGTTTTTCCCAGTATCTGCACCAGTAAAGACACAAAAAGCGATCGCTGCTCTCGATCCTCGTAACATCAGTAGTACCGCTAGCTCTATCACTGTACAAATTAACAGTGAAAACAGTCATGGTTGTGGTGTAATTATCAAACGCGAAGGAAATACATACACTGTCTTGACTGCTGCTAATGTTGTAGGAGAAAAATCAGGCAAATATAAAATTACTACTTCTGATGGAAAATCTTATGAAGCAAAGGATATTAAGCGACTTCCGGATAATATAGATTTAGCAGTAGCTAAATTTGTGAGCAATAAAACTTATAGAGTAGCCAAGCTAGGAAACTCCGATACCATCAAAAGTAACGATAAAGTTTACGTTTTCGGGTTTTCCAAAACAACAAGTACAACCAAAAAAAGTGTAGAACATTTTGCACCAGGAAAAACAACTGCTAATGCTTCCAATGCTTCAAAAGCATTGGAGAATGGTTATGCCCTAATGTACGACAATCAAACATTAGCAGGAATGAATGGTAGTCCAGTATTGAACGAAAACGCTGAATTAATCGCCATTCACGCTGATAGTAACACAGCAGAGGAAGCATCAGAAAATCCCAATGTTGCCGTACTCAAAACAACCCAAAATTTTGCTGTACCGATTAATACTTTTGTGCGACAAGCAAAAACTGTTGGGATTAACCTGCCTATTTCTTTACCTGCAACCGTTGCGAAAGCACCTACGGGTGATGAATATTATATTCAGGGTGGACAAAAGGAGATAAAAGGTGACTTGAAAGGAGCGATCGCAGATTATAATAAAGCAATTGAGGTTAATCCACAATATGCTCAAGCTTACAATGATAGAGGTATAGCTCGCTTTAAATTGGGTGACAAGCAAGGAAGTATCGAGGATTTCAGTCAAGCACTGCGGATTATTTCCATCGGAACTAACGCCCGCTATAATCGCGCTTATGCCTACTGGCAATTGCAAAATTTTCAATCGGCAATTGCTGATTTTAACGAAGTATTACGAATTAATTCCAACCATGCTGATTCCTATATTTACCGGGGTATTGCCCGTTTGGAATTAAAAGATAAGCAAGGAGGAAAAGCAGACTTGCAAAAAGCAGCGGAGTTATTTAAACAACAAGGAAGGATGGAAGCATATCAAAAAACACTTGTGATGATGCGCGAACTACAAAAATATCGATTGATAGACTGAATCCATGCAATTCAATTGCGTGGTGTAGCTCAAATCCGGAACTTTAGTTCAGGACGCAAGCGTGCAAGATGTAAGTTAACCTTTGCTTTTACTACCTATTGCTCTTGTCTCAATTCCAGAATAAAAGGTAAACTTCCTGATTATTCCAGAGAAGCTTTCAAGCAGCTTGAATAAAGAAATAAGCTGCAAGTTTAAAAGTGGTGTGATAGGAGCAAACAATATGTTAAGTCATGAGCAAACTAAGGGTACTGTTCTTGGACAGTGCGACACTTACGCTTGGTTTTCGCAACGTGCTTGGGTGGAAATTGATTTAGCTGCTTTGTCGCACAATGTCCAGCAAGTACGAAGGTTGTTATCACCCCGTACCCAACTCATGGCGGTGGTAAAAGCTGATGCCTACGGTCATGGAGCTACCACAGTTGCCAAAATCGCATTACAATCGGGAGCGAGCTGGCTGGGTGTGGCTACGGTTCCAGAAGGAATTCAACTGCGAGAAGCTGGCATTAAAGCTCCAATTTTAATTTTAGGCGCAACCCATACCCCAGAGCAAATTCATGCGATCGCTCAATGGCAACTTCAGCCCACACTTTGCAGCCCCAAACAAGCCCTCGTATTTTCCGATATTCTAGAAGCTATTAATCATCATTCTGCCGTACCCGTACATATAAAATTAGACACGGGCATGTCCCGGTTAGGAACCAATTGGCAGCAAGCAGGCGAGTTTGTCCAGCTAGTGCAGCGATTACCGCATTTGGAAATAGCTAGTATTTATTCGCACCTGGCTACTGCCGATAGTCCCGATCCGAGTGTGATGGAATTACAACATCAGCGATTTGAAGAAGCGATCGCTCAAATCAAAGGACTGGGAATAGAACCACCTTGTCTGCACTTAGCAAACTCCGCTGCTACCCTCAGTGACGCAGCATTGCACTACGATATCGTGCGCGTAGGTTTAGCTATTTACGGACTCTATCCAGCTACTCATTTGCAAGCAAACATCGACCTCAGACCAGTTTTACAACTTCGCTCCAGAGTAACGCAAGTTAAAACCATAGCTGCTGGAACTGGCGTTAGCTACGGCTATCAATTTATTGCGCCACGGGAAATGCGTATAGCTGTTGTCGGAATTGGTTATGCTGATGGCGTACCGCGCAATCTTTCTAACAAAATGTGGGTATTAATTCGCGGTCAACGAGTGCCGCAAATCGGTACAATTACGATGGATCAGTTGATGCTGGATGTTAGTGCCATTCCAGATTTGCAAGAAGGCGAAGTTGTCACCTTGCTTGGACAAGAGGGAAAACAACAAATCACCGCTGATGATTGGGCAAATCAATTAAACACTATTTCTTGGGAAATTCTTTGCGGGTTTAAGCATCGCTTACCACGTGTGGCGGTAATTTAGTCAAGAGTCAAGAGTCAATAGTCAATAGTCATTAGTCAATGGGCATTGGGTATTAGGCATTGGGCATGAGGTATGGGGCATTTGGCATCACGCATCGGGCATTTGTAAAGACTATTGACTCTTGACTATTGACTATTGACTCTTGACTAATGACTATTGACACAAATAATTTGTTATGATATTGTTGTATTTCGTAATGCGGATGTGGCGGAATTGGCAGACGCGCTAGATTTAGGTTCTAGTTCCGTAAGGAGTGAAGGTTCAAGTCCTTTCATCCGCATTTTATTGATTTTAATCTCACGCAAAGCCAAGCCAGCGCTGAAGGAGGGTTTCCCTCCGCAGGCGACTGGCTTGGCTTTGCGTGAGCTTTTCAAATCTAAACTTTGAATTTCGCTACGCTTGCTTGTAATTCTTGGGAAATTTCTACTGTTTGTTGCAGTGAATGGGAAATTTGGCGTGAGGAAGTACTTGTAAGTTCTGATGCTTGCGAAATTTCTGTCATCAATTTGGTTACAGCACGTGATGTTTCTACCTGGGATACTGTCGCCAAAGAAATTGACTGTACTAGTTCATCAATTTGGTGAGATACACTCAAAATTTGATTCAAGGAACTTTTGGCACCTTCAACAATACGAGAGCCTTCCATTACTTGCACGGTTCCGTGTTCCATTGCTCTGACGACTTCATAAGTTTCTCGTTGAATGTTCTCGACAAGTTGCTTAATTTCTTGGGTGGCGTCAGAACAACGTGCTGCTAGTTCGCCTACTTCGGCTGCTACGACTACAAAACCTCGACTACCTGTATCGGCTTTTTCAGCTTCTAATCCGGCGTTGAAGGCTAGCAAGTTGGTTTGGATGGCGATGTCGTTAATCAAGGAAACTACACGAGAAATTTGTTGTGAAGCTTCCCCAAGCCGCTTCACTTTTTTGGCTGTATTGTCGATGGTTGAGCGCAAGTTGAAAATGTTTTGTACTGTTAAATCCATTGCTGCTCCACTTTCTTGAGCGTTGCAAGAAGCTGTATGAGCTATTTGGGCAGCTTTTTGAGCGTTCTCTGCTACAGTTGCAATGGAAAATGTCATATTTTCTACACTATCGAGAATATGACTGATTTCTGTTGCTTGTTTAATTGCTTTCTTGGTAAGCTTGGAAATTGCGCCTTGATTTTCACCAACGGCTCCATTCACTTGAATTGCAGATGCTTTGACTTTGGTGACAATTTCTCTGAGATTTTCAACGATGGAGTTGAAAAAGTCAGCAACTGTACCCATTACTCCATGGGTGACATCTGCACGTACTGTGAGATCGCCTCGAGATGCTGCTTCAAATTCTGTGAGAAGTTTGAGTACTTGCTGTTGCAACATTTGTTTTTGTTGACTTTGTTCGTTGGCGATCAGTTCAGCACGGGAACGCGCTTGTTCTACCTGTTCAAGAAGATATGCTTGTTCTAAAGCGTAACCAATTGGTATGGCTACCTGCTGAAATAAATTGATTTCTGATTCTTGCCATTGGCGCGGGCCGGAACATTGATGAGCTATTAGTAAGCCGTAAAGTTTATTGTTGAGCAAAATAGGCGCTACTAAATTCGCTCTGACTTCAAATGCTGCGAGTTGGGCAAGATAACAATTATCCAAATTGGCTTCGTAAATGTTTTCTAGCGCATGGACACGACCTCTTTGATACTTTTCTACGTAATCTTTGGCAAAACAAGGGTCGGCTATCTCTGCACCAAGAGCCATCGGCCAGTCGTCGTCAACTGATTCTGCAACGATTTTACCATACCAGTTTTCATCGAAGCGATAGACAATCACTCGATCTGCCTGAATGGCTTCTCGCGTAGTTACTACTGCTGCATTCAAGATTTGTTTGATATGGAGCGAACCACGTACGCGAGAATTCATTTCATGGACTAGCTGTGCTAGCTTGGCTTGATTTTCTTGCTGGATGGCTTTTTCTACAATTTTGTCAGCCATCTGGTTAAAGCTGCTAGCTAATTGTCCTAATTCATCATTGGCGTGAATTTTTGCTCGAACAGTGCGATCGCCTTGGGCAAATTTCTCGGTTGTCTGTTTTAACTGTTCTATGGGTTTAATAATTGTTCGCTTGAGAAGGTATACCCAAATACCAACCACAACTAAGGCAAAAATACCAACGAGTATTTGTATGAGCCAAGTTTGCATCAGCAAATTCTGAAGATGATATTCGCTGCTTCCTTGCACTAAAATAGCTACTGGCTCATGATTGAAAAAGGGCACATCCTTATCAGGTTCGGTGATGATTTTATTCGGTAAGGACTTGGCAGCTATTGTGTAGGTTTGGTTCCCCAAAGTCATGTGTCCAGTGACTGTTTTACCATGATTCGTTGCTGCTTTCGTCAGTATTGATTTATTATTGGTCAAGTCTAGGCGTATAGCTTCACTTAACTCTGTCGCCCCTTCCCCTTTCTGCAAATTTGTAGCTAGAACAAAATTACCCTCGCCTTTATGTAAGAATACAGCACTGTAACCTTCGTCTGTATATTGGAGGCTTTTTTCTACAATCACTTGCTTGCCATTAACAATATCTCCGGAAACTAAAACTCCGATAACTTTATTCTGATTGGGAGATTTAACAGGTGTAAATGTGTAACGAATTAGAGCATCTTGCTTGTTGAAGCCAGGCGGTAACGGAGGAGCTTCTTTTTCTAATTCTGACCAGCTAACAATCGCGTTAGCTTTAATTTGCGCGGAATTTTTTAAGACTTCACTGACTAAACCATTCGGATTAAAAAATTCGCCTTGACGGTTGGAATTAGCATTGACAATAATTCGCCCATCTGTTCCAACTAGGGTAGCGTATTCAATTCGCAGATTCTTAACTTCATTGCGAAGAATCTGCTTGACTTGGGATTCTAACTCTGGGGTTAATTTCTGACCTGATCCATCAAGTTCAGCAGCTTTGATAATGGCAGTATTATTAGAATGACCACTAAAAGCAAACCCCATTTGATTCAGCTTGAGGTTGTAATTGCTATCTGTAATGCTGATTTCTGACTTTGCCTGTTTCAGAGATTGTACCTGAAAATTACGAGAAATAATTAAACTAGAACCAATTCCTAGTCCGAAAAGAATCGCCAATTCGGACACAATCAAAGCACTCAAGTGCTTTCTGTTGATCGGAAGGTTAACAAATCGCTGCCATAATGACATTTTCGCTTTTGGCGGAGCAGTCAAATTAGTTTTTGAGCGAGCAGAAATTTGCTGCAACCGATCGTGATCGCGATCGCTCATCATCAGTGATGAACTTTTGAGAGTATATTCTTTATCTTTATTATCTATGCGTTTTATCTGAAGTTCGCGTCTCATAAGGTCAGGTTCCCAAATCCGTCAATTAGCTACAAAAATGCAGAGCAGGTTTGGTTTTCATACAACCAATTACTGCTCAATATCCAATGGACGAATGCACCCCTAACTATTAGGTTGAATGAAATTAATGAGATTACTAGCGCTCATCAACGCTTTTGCTGCTGATTGTCAATATTAAATAGTCCAAATTCTGATGACAAATTTAGGACTCGCAACTCTTGAATAGCCCCAAGAGGTAAAGTTTATTTATGTTACTTTAGCCGAGTAAGTATTTTGAAAATTTTGCTTTTAGGGAACACATCAAATTTAATAGGTAGTGCTTATTTCCTCAAATTCAAATTGAATTTTGCTAGTTTTTAACCCTGAGTTGGAAAATCTTCTCTGTAAACTTCTTATCTTATACTACTTTTGTGTGTGATCCAACCTTCACGCTTAAGTGCTTACTCTTGTACTTTAATTTGGAAATTTTAAATAGTCAACCCTTCTCCAAATTAACAGTTTTCTAGCATTCTCAGATTACTATTGAACAAGCATTCTGAACGAAAAGCAAATATCAAGCTGTTAAGTATGTATCAGTTGAATAACCATAGTTAACGAGGGTTAAGTGGAATTGAAAATGATAAGAATTTCCAAGTTTTAAGCTAAGATAATCACAAGTAAAGCAATCTTAAATTGTTTGTAAACATCATCTTTATCTTTCCTTATTGTTAAAATATTTATGTTTTATGTGTACGAGTGTGGTTTGTTAAAATATCTTATGTTTACGACCCATATATGATAGCTCTAGCTCCTGTTTTTGCGACATCATTGCAGTTAAGTTACTAAAAGTTTATGAACTTCCAATCATAAATTATTAAAGTATTATTTTATTGTTTTTAAAGTCAAGATGAAAATGTAGCCTGGCTCGTTCACGAGATTATTTATCTCTCACAAAAATAGCTACATTTGTCACTCTTAGCTTTATGAATGGTCAAATAAAAGTAATAATTAATACTCAAGCAACAGAAATTTAAGTAAAATTTATGACATTATTTTTCACAATAGTGAATTTTTCTGAAAGTGATACTTAGCAAGAAACAATCAGTCTTTCAGCTTCATTGCTATAGCAATCCCAGATAGGTTGTGAAAATTTAAACCTCCAGAAACCCGGTTTTTCTAAGAAATCGGGTTTCTCTGTGTTCACAATCTATTTAGGATTGCTATAGGAACTTCTAGTATTTTTAGGCTTTATGCATATTATGAGTTATTAGTCAAGGATAGATTGTAGCTTTTTTTGAAAAAAATAGCGATAAATCACATTTTTTACTTAAAACAAATCGTGGCTACAGATGCAAAATCACAAGCCCGGTTTGTGGTTGTTAATGAACCTCTCAAAAAATACAGAGAAACGGAGGAAGGGTAAAAATTTCTTTGAACGACGACGAGAACGAGAAACGTTCTCAGAAAACGTCCCAAAAGAGTTGACAAAACACTATCACGTTAGAGAACCCCGGATTTTGAGAAGATTTTCCTTGCTTTTTAAGAGGGGTAGTGAGGGGATTTGATAAAGTCTGAGAAATATGATGAAACTTCTGTTTAAGATAAAGTACAGAATTGTCTATTGCACCGCAAAGCGATCGCTTCATGTCCAAGCTCTTTCCTATCAAGCCGCTAGGTCAAGTTTTGCAACAAGCTGACCTCATTTCATCTACACAGATAGAGCTAGCTCTACAAGAGCAAACCCAAGCTAAAAGTATGCGGCTTGGGGACATCCTGGTGATGCGAGGATGGCTCAAACAAGAAACGGTTGATTTTTTCGCCGAGTATTGGCCGACTTTACTAAACCAGAAATCGAAACAGCCTTTGGGATATTACCTCAAAAAAGCTGGACTGCTTAATCAAGAGCAAATCAGAATTATTCTCTCTGAGCAAAGACAGTTGGGAATGAGATTTGGGGAATTAGCTGTTCTCAGGGGTTGGATCAAGCGAACGACGATTAGATTTTTTTTAGAACATCTGTCTTTTGAATATCATTCTCCTGAATATCATTTGCACCAGCCTAGTTTGGAGCAAGAAACCATTACACTCAATGACATTCATTCACAAACAGAGTTGCTGAATTGGGATTTGGTAGCACAACAGGAGAACAACTTACCATCCAACCACATTCACCAATCTGCTTTTAATCCGAGTTCGCTTAGCCAGAAATCAGCACATCTACGACCTTTCATCCGCAGCATAATCAAATTATTCAATTTGACTGAAAAAGCTAGTTGTCCAGACATTGTGCTGGAATATGTACTGTACTGGACAGATGGACAGCCTTTTCTGACTCAAAAGCTTTGTCAATTGCTTTATGAGTCAGAAGCTTTTATCCCTGTTGGTGAAGAAGAAATTCGAGTACAGCAGCTAGTACAAACCCGTTTGGTTAATCATTGGGAAACTCAGGTAGCAGCTGAGCATTTGTGGTCAATTCGGGATGGTCTTCTCAAAAATCAGCACTGCGATCCGACATCACTGCTGAGGCTATATCAGCAAATTTTACAAGAAGGAAAAGTTCCAGCCAATGACAGCCCAGCACAAGCACAGTTGCTAAATTTGGGATTGGTAGTGAAACAGGAAGGTAAATTAAGAGTATCTAACCGCATTTATCAATCTGTTTTTAATTTGGATTGGGTAAACCACGAATTGATACATTTGCGTCCTTCGATTCGCAGCACAATCAAATTATTCAAATTAGAGGAAAAAGCCACTCACCCAGATATTGTGCTAGACGAAGTACTTTCTTGGACAAATGGACAGCCTTTTCTCACTCAAAAAATTTGTCAATTGCTTTATGAGTCAGAAGGTTTTATTGCTGTTGGTAAGGAAGCAATTCGAGTCCAACAGCTAATTGAATCTCGCATCATTAATTATTGGCAATCTCAAGTAGCGTCTGAGCATTTACAAGCAATTCGAGATGGTCTTTTGGAAAATCAGCAATGCAACCCGACATGGCTACTGAGGCTTTACCAACAAATTTTACAAGAGGGAGAAGTTACAGTAAATGATAGTCCAGTACAAGCACAGTTGCTAAGTTTGGGATTAATAGTTAAACAAGGGGACAAATTAAGAGTATTTAACCGCATTTATAAATCTGTTTTTCATCTCGATTGGGTAAACCAGGAATTAAATCTGTTGCAACTTTTGAGTCAAAACACAATCAAGTTATTCAAATTAGAGGAAAAAGCCAGTCGCCCAAATATTGTGCTGGAAGAAGTACTGTCTTGGACAGATGGACAGCCTTTACTGACTCAAAAGCTTTGTCAATTGCTGTGTGAATCAGAAGCTTTTATCGCTGTTGGTGAAGAAGCAATCCGAGTCCAACAGCTAGTGGAATCCCGGATGATTAATTATTGGCAAACTCAGATAGCAACCGAACATTTACGAGCAATTCGGGATGGTCTTATCAAAAATCAACACTGCGATCCCACATTACTTTTGAGGCTATATCAAGAAATTTTACAAGAGGGAGAAGTTATAGCAAATGACGACAGTCCAGCACAAATAGAGTTGCTAAATTTGGGATTGGTAGTGAAACAGGAGGGGAAATTAAGAGTACATAACCGCATTTATCAATCTGTTTTTAATCTCAGTTGGGCTGAACGACAATTAGCAAAAAGGCTTGAACCATCTGCTTTAAGAACAACTTTTAACGCTTCTATCCAACCCGTTACAGCAATTGCTTCCTTAACTGTTAGAAATTGGGTTTCCAATCCCAGAGGTCGAATAATAACAGGTATTTGTGTTGTATTAGGAATAGCTGGTTTCAGTATCGTTGGTTTAAATATATTTAAGAACCTAGAGGTAAAATCCATTTTTGAAGATGGGAATCAGTTATACCATCAAAGAGAATTTAAACAGGCGATCGCCAAATATGACTCTCTTTTAAGTATTGATAGTAACTACTATCAAGCTTGGACAAACCGAGGCTATGCACTAGCTGGTTTACAGGAATATAATAAGATGTTGGATTCTTGTACTACAGCAACTATCATTGAACCAAAAGCAAATTATGCTTGGAATTGCCAAGGAGAAGCGCTACATAACCTCAAACAATATAATGAAGCAATATCTGCTTTCGATAAAGCTATTGCACTAGACTCAAAAAACCATATTTTCTGGATTAATAAAACTGAATCTCTGCTAGCACTCAAAGAAAGCGATACAGCACTAATTAGTATTAATGAAGCTCTTAAACTTCTTCAGCAAACAAAAGAAGTTCATGAACAAGAGTCTATCATCAGAGAGTTATCTATTGCCTTTAGCCATAAAGGTAAAATCTTATCACAAAAACAGCAATACGAAGAAGCTCTTGAAGCATTTAATCAAGCTTTAACATACGATCCCCAATATTTTACCGCTCAGCGAGGTAGAGGTATAGCACTCCAAGCTTTAAAGCGATATGACGGAGCGATCGCTCAGTTTCAGGTAATGCTGAGTGAGTCTCAGCTGACAGATGCTCAAAAAGCAGAAACTTTGTACTACCTAGGATTAACGTATTGTAATTCATCCAAAACCAAAGAAGGAATAGCCGCTTTGGAATCAGCTGTCAAACTCAAACCTGATTTCCAAGCAGCAGAGGAAGCAAAATTAAATTGCGGAGTGGGGAGTGGGGAGTAGGGAGTAGGGAGTAGGGGGACAAGACAAGTCAAAAGTCAAAAGTCAAAAGTCAAAAGTCAAAAGTCAAAAGTCAAAAGTCAAAACTCCCCCACTCCCCATTTTCAAAATTGCCACCATCTCGTCGGTTTAATATCTGAATAAATTCGACTGACAGTCCTAGAATTAGGAGGTTGTGATTGTTTAAAATCCTGACCAAGCATATTGTAGAGGGCTTGAGATGGGTTAATTTTTTGGTCAAGAGCGAATAAAATCTGAGCGCTGTAATGATTACAACCAATACCCCTTCGTTCTACGACGCAGATAACTGGTTGAGAGTTGAGCTTATCGTTCGTCAAGTAGTTGGCATTATCCGTATCATACAGTGCCTGCAAGGTTTTCGCTGTATTTTGACAGTTTTGCACAGCATCTTGGGGTGAGAAGTATTGAGGAAGGAAACTGAGAATTGTTACATCTTTAGCGGTTTCTTTCTGGTTAGGGGTCGCAACTACCGTAGGAGTACTGTTATCAGTCTTACAAACGATATTCATTGTCTTGGCAGCAGTGCTAGGCTGCGAAAGAACTGCAAAAACACTGCAATAAGCCAATATTTGAGCCATCCAAATTCTGACCCAAGATAGTCTCTTGTTCATATACTCGTTGCTATTCTTGACGGAATATTTATAAATCATAAATATACTATTTTTTAGTTAAATTTACTTAAGTTTGACATAAAAATAGAACTTAGGTTAAGTTTCAAGATGGTTAATCTGTTACTTTTACTTAATATGAAACAGGTTGTTCAACAAATTTTAATCACTAGTAGTACTTTTATCTGCTGCATACTGGCTAGGAGTAATGTACAAGCGCAAATCTCTACGGATGGAACACTTCCAACCAATGTAAATCAAATTGATAAAGTATTTGAAATTACCGGAGGAACACAGGCTGGTAGCAATTTATTTCACAGTTTTAAAGAATTTTCTATCCCCACTGGTAGCGAGGCTTTTTTTAAAAATACGGAGAACGTAAATAACATTAATAACATCATTAACCGAGTAACAGGTGGCTCAATTTCTAATATTGATGGATTAATCAAAGAAAATTACGGTGCTAATTTTATACTTATAAATCCAAGCGGTATTAATTTTGGCCCTAATGCTCAATTGAATATTGGCGGCTCTTTTTTAGGAAGTACGGCAAGTAGCCTCAAGTTTGCCGATGGCACAGAATTTAGTGCTATCAATTCTCAAGGTTCGCCACGATTAACAATCAGCGTGCCATTAGGCTTACAATTTGGGCAGAATCCAGGCGCGATTCGCGTTCAAGGTACGGGGCACGATTTAAGCGTTAGCAATCCCATCTTCTCACCTGTCAGCAGAGGCAGTAGCTCAAGTGGTTTACGGGTACAGCCTGGTCAAACTTTGGCTTTAGTTGGCGGCAATATCAGCTTAGAAGGAGGTACTTTAACAGCAGAGGGAGGGCGAATAGAGTTAGGCAGCGTTGCTGAAGGTCTAGTTAGTCTCAATTCCACTCCTAGTGGCTGGACTTTTGGATATGAAGGCGTGCCTGCTTTCAAAGATATCGAATTGCGATCGCGGTCTTTAGCAGATGCTAGTGGTGTTAGTGGCGGTTCTATCCAGGTGCAGGGAAGAAACCTTTCGCTCAGCGATGGCTCACTGATTTTGATTCAAAATCAAGGGCCTCAACCCGCAGGAGCGATTAAGGTGAACACCACAGAGTCTGTCAAAGTGAGCGGAACTAACGCAGATGGAACGGTTCGCAGCAGCTTGACAAATGAAACTGTAGGAACTGGTAGAGGGGGAGATGTTGACGTTTCCACTCCTGGGTTAGTTGTCGAAGGAGGAGGAACAATCGTTGCCAAAACCTTCAGTCCGGCAACAGGTGGTAATGTCAGTGTAAATGCTTCTGATTCGGTGCAAATAATTGGAGCAAGTGCTGTTAATCCTAGCGTTACCAGTTCTATTGTGGCTGCCACTTTCGGTCCTGGAGATTCAGGCAATAATACAGTGTCTGCTGGACGTTTAACCGCAACTGGGGGAGGAACTGTTGCTACTGCCTCTTTTGGAAGCGGCAAAGGAGGAAATCTCAGCGTCAATGCCACTGATTCTGTAGACATTATCGGTGTGGAACCCAACTTGTTTGCAGCCAGTGGTTTGGTTGCTTCCGCATTCAATGCTGGGAATGGTGGCAACTTAGCGATCGCTACGCCCAAATTAACATTGCAGGATGGAGGGAGAGTCGGTACTTCTACCTTTGCAACTGGTTCATCTGGCAGTGTTACCATCAATGCCTCTGAGTTTGTGGAAGTCAAGGGTACAGTACCAGGATCTGTAAATCCCAGCATCATCGCTGCGGCTGCCAACGTGGTAGATCAAAGCTTGCAACGAACTCTTGGCTTGCCTCCCCTACCCAGTGGTGCATCTGGAGACGTGACAATTAATACAGGTCAGTTCAGGGTTACAGATGGGGCGATCGTTACAGCGAGAAATGATGGGTTCGGAAATTCAGGAAACGTAAATGTTACTGCTCGCTCAATTTTTCTGGATCGGGGAGGTGCAATTACCTCAGAATTGGGGGGAAGCATCAGACAAGCACAGTTTTTATTCTTTTCTCCTATAAATTTGACAGGTAGCAAGGCAGGAGACATTACAATTTCCACCGAAGATTTAGTTGTTCGGGGTGGAGGAAGTATATCAACTGCTACCTTCATCAATGCAGAAGGTGGCAATATTAATATCGATGCCTCTAAATCAATAGAAGTGAGTGGATTTTTACCTTCTAATCCGAATGCGCTCAGTTTTATCAGTAGTTCAACCTTCAGTTCCGGAAATTCGGGAAATGTCAGCCTCTCAACAGGACAGTTGACTATTCTGGATGGGGGACGTGTGGGTGCAGCAACCTTTGGCACTGGCTCCGGTGGAGATGTAACCATTAAAGCAAAAGAATCAGTAGAAATAAGGGGTGTAGAACCAAGTCAGTTAGCGCCAGCCCTGATAGGTGTTTCAACGTTCAATAGTGGAAATGGTGGCAATTTGACTATTAACACACCCAGAGTGATAGTTAGGGATGGAGGAAGGATTGATTCTTCCACTGTTGCAACTGGCTCCGCCGGAAGTATTACTATTAACGCTCCCAAATCAGTAGAAGTGAGTGGTACAGCGCCTGGAACTTCTGTTCCCAGTTTGATAAGTGCTGGTGCCAATATTGAAAATGAATTCACTCGTCAGTTTTTTAGATTGCCTCCCGTACCAAGTGGTGCATCTGGAGACGTGACAATTAATACTGGTCGATTAACTGTCAAGGATAGTGCTTTAGTTACTGCGAGAAATCAGGGATTGGGTAATGCAGGAAACACCAAGGTAAACGCTCGCTCTATTTTGCTGAATAACAAAGGCGGAATCACAGCTGCAACTGCATCCGGTGAAGGTGGCAACGTTTTCCTCAGAACTGATTCTTTACAAATGCGCCGAGGTAGTCAGGTATCCGCAGAAGCAGGAGGCACTGGTAACGGAGGTAACATCACTATTACTGGTTTCAGTCCTGCCGACTTTGTTGCGTTGCTAGAAGATAGTAAAATTACCGCCAATGCCTTCCAGGGAAGAGGAGGAAACATCCAAATTAATAGCCAAGGACTATTTGTTTGTCCGGAATGCCAAATTACAGCCAGTTCCCAACTGGGATTAGATGGTGCGGTAGAAATCATTACGCCAGATACTGAAACTAATCAGGAAACTGTTGATTTACCACAAGAGATAGCTAAACCAGAGGAAATGGTGGCGCAAGTATGTTCAGCCGAGAGGGGACAGGATCGGAGTGAGTTTACTATTACCGGGCGAGGAGGATTGCCTCCCCGCCCGAACGAAACCCTTAGTAGTGAAGCTTTGCTTAGTTTTGAGTCTTCCCCTTCGCAAGCAGAAAATCTCTCTAATTCGGAGATAGCTCAACAGGAATTAGACGCCTCGAAGCTACCTGCTCCAGCCCAAGGCTGGTATGTTAACTCAAAAGGAGCCGTCATCCTTACAGCTAGTGCGTCTACAGCTAACCCCTACGGATCTGGATTTACTTCATCCTCGTGTCATGGCAATTAGACAGAAATTACGCAGATATTGGAGGAATGGGCAATGGGCATCGGGCATCGGGCAATGGGCATCGGGCATTGGGCATCGGGCATCGGGCATCGGGCATCGGGCATCGGGCAAAGGGCATCGGACAACGCTCAATAGAGATTCAAGGGCGTCCAATTCTCAATTCCCAATGCCCAATTCCCAATGCCCCATTCCCAATGCCCAATTCCCCCCTTTCTCCCTCCTCTTCCTACTACTGCCCTGGTTCTCTAACGCACCCTCTGCATGGGCGCAGTCCATTCCACTACCTCTTGAAGAAAAACCTCTCCAAGTTCCGACTCCAGCACCTCCAAGTTCTGAAGAAATCTTGAATGTGCCTGGAAAAATTTTCGTGAAAAAGTTTGAGTTTGTTGGTAGTACTGTATTTAGCCAAGAAGAGTTAAATCAGGTAACGGCTGATTTTATTGGCAAATCCATCTCTTTTGCAGAACTTCTGCAAGCTGCGAATAAAGTTACTCAACTTTATCTCAAACAGGGTTATGTCACTTCCGGTGCTTACATACCTAGTCAAGAAATCGAATCGGGTACTGTCAAAATTCAAGTGCTTGAAGGTAGCTTGGAAGATATTAAGGTGAATATTGTCAAAGGACGATTGAATCCAAATTATGTGCGCGATCGCATTGCTAATCGTATTTCCAAACCCTTTAACATCAACCGTCTTCAAGAAGCACTGCAATTACTGCAAATCGATCCCCTAATTGAGAGCTTGGATGCTGAACTGACTGCTGGTACTAAACCTGGTACAAATACCCTAGAGGTAGCAGTCACGGGAGCCAAAACTTTCAGTACTCAACTCAATATCAATAATAATCGTAACCCTAGCGTTGGCAGTTTTGAGCGTGGCATTCAGATATCAGAAGCCAACCTTTTTGGAGTGGGAGATCAGCTTAGTTTAGTCTACAGCAATACCGATGGCAGTAATAGATATGAGGGTAGCTACACCTTACCAGTTAATGCCCGCAATGGCACATTGAGCTTTAACTACCGAATGACAAACAACAATATCGTTGAACCTCCTTTCAACGATTTGGATATCGAGGTAGACTCTCGTGAATATGAGCTAACCTTTCGCCAACCAATCCTGCAAACAGCTACCCCAAAACGCAGCCAAGAATTTGCTCTGAGTCTGACGGCGGCTAGACGAGAAAGTAATTCTTCTATTTTTGGAGTTGATTTTCCTTTGTTTCCAGGTGCAGATGTAAATGGAAAAACTCGTACTTCTGAGTTGACTTTTACTCAAGAATGGTTGCAACGCAGCCGTCAAGAAGTTTTAGCTGCTCGTTCCGAGTTGAGTTTGGGGATTGGTGCGTTTGATGCGACTATTAATACAGATGAGCCAGATAGCGAATTTTTTCTTTGGCGGGGGCAAATGTTGTTTTTGCGCCGTATGGGAGAACCAATTGGTAAGCCTGCGGTTAGCCCTACTCTATTAGCTCGTTCAAATATACAATTGGCTGGTGATTCTTTACTTTCTCGAGAACAGTTTAGTTTGGGAGGACAAGCAACGGTACGAGGCTACCGTCAAGATGCTTTAATTACTGACAATGGTATTTCTGTTTCTTTGGAGGCGCGATTGCCTGTTTGGCGATTACCAGAGGCAAAGGGAAGTTTACAAGTTGCTCCATTTATTGATTTTGGTATTGGCTGGAATACGGGTAGAGATAGTCCAAATCGGAATACTTTGTTGGGTGTAGGATGTGGTTTACTGTGGCAGATGGGAGACAATTTTACGGCTCGTTTGGATTGGGGCATTCCTTTGGTGGATATTAGTTCTAGGAATGGGACATGGCAAGAAAATGGGGTGTATTTTCAGGTTGAGTATAATCCTTTTTGAGATGATTTAGATTGCTCTAATCTATTATTTTAAATGTTATTTTTGGGTCTTCTACTAAGTAAAAAGAATGTTTATTCTCACGCAAAGCCGCAAAGGCGCAAAGTGTTTTTCAAGATTTTATGGCAATAGGTTTTATGTTTGTTGGAGTTCAGCTTGATTTTAATTACAAGTTATGACAAAAATCGAGTTTTTGAATGGACCACAGATGAACACAGATGAACACAGATTTGTCATCGGTGTTCATCTGTGTTTATCTGTGTTTATCTGTGGTTGCTATTAATATGAATTCACTTTAGTCGTAAATTATTAATTGTGTATAGTACTTGGTTATGATTGTTAAGAAATATCGTCGTGTAGTTGTTTTAATTGTTTCGGTTTTTTTTGGATTGGTTGCTAGTTTGAGTGTTTCGGCTTGGTGGAGTGTTAGTGGTGCGGCTGAAGTTAAACATTCTTCTAGTCAGGGGCTACAACTGGCGCGGGAAGGAGAACGGCGTTACAATGCTGGTGAGTTTGATGAAGCGGCTAAGTTTTGGCAAGCGGCGGCTGAGGCTTATTTGCAAGTGGGCGATCGCGATGGAATGGCGAAAAGTCTGATTAATCAGTCTCAGGCTTTTCAAGATTTAGGGTTGTATCCGAAAGCTTGTAAGACTTTACTTGAGGCTTTTGCTGTTGATCAGCCTAGTTGTAGTCAGGAAGGAATAGACCGCTTTGTTAGAAGTTTTTCTCAACAGCAAAGTTCTCTTTCGATTACTCAAGCTACTGGGTTACGTAGTCTCGGTGAAGTGCTAAGAAGACAGGGGTTGTTGGAACAGTCTAAAAAATTGTTGCAGGTGAGTTTGTCGGTATTAGAGAAATCACCGCAGTCAAGTGCTGTTTTACTCAGTTTGGGTAATACTGAACGCGCTTTAGGAAACCAAGTTCGAGGTCGTTGGGATTATGAAGAGATTACTGAGATTATTGACCAAAAATCTCAGCAAGCTGCTTTAGCGCCTTATCAGCAAGCTTTTAATTATTATACTCAAGCGGCAGGGGTGGTGTCGGCTTCACCATTACCAAAAATTCAAGCACAATTAAATCATTTCAAACTTTTGTTAGATAATCAAAAATGGTGGAAAGAACAGACTAATCGTCGCATCGCTTCTTGGTCTAGGGTTGGTGAATCTCGATTAATCCAACGCGCAAAGGAGTTTTTATCTCAATTGGATGTGAAATTGAGTCAGGATGCATTAGTTCTGCAAAGTCAAATTGAATCTAGTTTTGCTACTCTTTCCCCTAGTCGCGCTGCTGTTTACGCACGGATTAATTTTGCTCAAGGTCTAATGGAAAGTGGGCAATTAGACAAGATTGAACCTATCTTAAATGTAGCGCTGCAACAGGCTCGAAAGTTACAAGATAAGCGTGCAGAAACCTATGCTTTGGGGTATTTAGGTAAAGTTTATGACCAACAGAAACGCTTAGGTCAAGCAATTGAAGTGACTCAACAAGCATTGTTACTGGCTCAAGCTAAGAATGTCACTAGAGATGCGCGGGAAATTACTTATGTATGGCAATCTCAGTTGGGAAATTTAATGAGGGAAAAGGGAGATACAAAAGGAGCGATCGCTTCTTATACGGCTGCTTTTAATACTCTCCAGTCTCTCCGTAGTGATTTAAACGCTAATAATCGAGATGTGCAGTTTAATTTTATCCAAGAGGTCAAACCTGTTTATTTAGAATTAGTGGATTTGCTGTTGAAATCAAATCTGAGTGCAGATGAGCTAAATTCTCTAGTTGTGTCAAATCCTGGTATTACCCAAGAGAAGGATGAGGCGAATAAACCGAAAGACCGCTTAGAGATAGCTCGAAGGGTGATAGAATCTTTGCAACTTGCAGAATTAGATAATTTTTTCCAAGATCCCTGTTCGCAAGAAACAAATATAGCGGTACAGATTGATGATATTGACCCCCAAGCGGCGGTTATCTATCCGATTGTTTTAAAAGACCGTTTAGAAGTTATTCTTTCTTTATCAGGAAAATCCCTAAAGAAAGTAGCAATTCCTATCAGTGAGGTGGAAGTTAATGAGACTTTAGACCGGCTTTACGATCGCTTAGATAATGTAACTTTAAATAACTCTGCTCGCAATATCCTATCCACTGCTAATCCAGATCCAGAGGAATTAAAAGAAAATCTTCAAGCGCTGTTACCAATTTTTGGACAACTTTATAACTGGTTAATTCAACCTTTTGAGACAGAGTTAAATGCTAATGAAATCAAAAATTTAGTTTTTGTACTTAATGGGCGATTGCAGAGAGTACCGATGGCTGCTCTTTATAATGGTCAACAATATTTGATTGAGAAATATGGTGTAGCTTTAGTTCCTAGTTTGCAACTTATAGATCCGAAATTTTTGAAGCGAGAACAACTGAAGGTTTTAGCCGCAGGAGTGAGTGAACAAATTAAGATACAAGGAGAAATTTTTCCGGCGCTGTTGAACGTACCGAAGGAATTAGCCGAAATTAAAGAAGCGTTTCCAAGTTCTCAGAAGCTCCTCAATCAAGATTTTACTGCAAAAACTATTCAAAAGCAGCTTAAATTTAATTTCCCTGTGGTTCATTTAGCAACTCATGGGTTGTTTAGTTCTAATCCGGAAAAGAATTTTATTCTGACAGGAGATGGGAAAAGTATCAGTATTAATGAATTGAGTAATTTATTGAAAGAACAAGAGAGAAATTTGGAACTACTGGTATTAAGTGCTTGTGAAACTGCGACTGGTGATGAAAGGGCTGTTTTAGGTTTGGCGGGGACGGCTGTACGTTCTGGCGCACGCAGTACTTTAGCTACTCTTTGGCCTGTGGGAGATGCTTCTACAGCTGATGTGATGGGTCAGTTCTACCAAGAGTTAAAAAAACCAGGAGAGAAAAAATTAGATGCGCTCAGGTTGGCTCAATTGTCATTAATTGAATCTCTGAAAATTAAGCCGACTTTTGATGAACTGAAGGCTTTACCTCCTCATCCTTATTATTGGGCATCTTATGTTTTAGTGGGGAATTGGCAATAGTCAATAGTCAATAGTCCTCTTGCAAAAGTATGTTTTAAGAAAATTAAACCACAGATGAACACAGATGGACACAGATAAACACAGATGAATTATTGGTATGCATTTGTGTTTATCTGTGGTCGAATTTTCTTAAAATAAACTTTTCCCAGTTGTTTTATGAACAACTACTAACCACTAACCACTAACTACTAACTAACTTTAAATGTCCCGACAGTTTCCTGTAATTGCTGGGAAATCATTACAGTTTGTTGCAAAGATTGAGAAACTTGGTGAGAAGAAGTACTGGTGTGATGGGAGGTGGTAGCGATTTGTTTCATCAATTCACCGACAGTTTGTGATGTTTGTACTCCCTGTATGGTTGCAGTAGAAATCGACTGCACTAAAGCGTCTATTTGTTGCGAAATCTCCAAAATTTGGCTCAGGCTTTGTTTTGCACTTTCAACGATGCGTGTACCTTCCACTACTTGAGAAACTCCCAGTTCCATTGCTTGGACTACTTCGCTTGTTTCCTGTTGGATGTTCTCGACAATTTCTTGAATTTCTGTGGTTGCTGCTGCACTTTGCGCTGCTAGAGAGCCTACTTCTTCAGCAACAACGGCAAATCCTTGACCTTGTTCACCCGCACGCGCTGCTTCTATACCTGCGTTGATGGCTAGCAAGTTGGTTTGCATGGAAATTTGGTTAATTAATGCGACTACGCGGGAAATTTGTTGGGTAGATTCTCCTAAGCGCTTCATTTGTCAGTGTCATTCAATCTGTAAGTCATAAAAAATCCTTGGGGATGGTCATATAAAAATAAATTGCATAATTTCTGTTTTGGCAGTCTAATTAATAGTAAATAATTAAAAAGTGCGTTATTTAAGTAGGGTGGACACTGCCCACTTTCTGACTACGAAATCGAAAATTTATTAAATGTCGGTATTTCCAAAGGATATTAAAAACTACAAGCAGAGATAAATATTTTCATCAATTTGTCAACAACTGAGTCTAAAAGCGTCTGTTTTGATATCAATTTACAATAATATTACTGAAATCAAGGTATATCAAATAACGTAATTTTTTATGCTCAGCAGAAAAAAAAACTGAAACAACAGTTCAACACAGAAAGACACAGATAAATCTTCATCTGTGTCCATCTGTGTCCATCTGTGGTTCTAATTAAATAGGACTTACGCAAAAAGTTATTGTAATGCTTGATTTTCGTAGCGGCAATTCATGAATTGCCGCTACAAATTCTGTGTTATGCGTAAGTCCTTTTAAAAACAGACTCTCCTAAAATTCAATCACCTAAAAAAGTGATGAAAATCCTTCCTTTAGTTACTAGCCACTCCAGCTACAGGATAAATAATTTCCTCTAGCGTTCTAAGTAACTCTTGCTCATTATAAGGTTTAGAAAAATAGGCTATAGCACCCAATTGCATTGCTAATTGACGGTGTTTATCGCTGCTGCGCGAGGTGAGCATGGCGACTGGTATATTTTTAAAGTCATTGTTTGATTTAATTCGACCCAAAAATCCATAACCATCAACACGCGGCATTTCGATATCACAAATTACAGCCTTAACCCTCAAGCCACTTAGCAGTTTCTCCATCGCATCTTGACCATCTTTGGCTTGTTCTACTTGATATCCTCCTTTTTCCAAAGTTAAGGCTAAGAAGCGCCGGACGTTAATCGAGTCATCAACAATCAAAATTGTGCCTTTTTGGTCTGCTGATGAGGCTGCTGCTTTTTCCTCGGATGAGGTGAGGAATACACTCTTCAGCCTCGCTGATGGTAGTTGATGGCTTCTAGGTGTGCGATCGCTAGTGGCAATCCAATATAACAATTCATTAATATTTACCAATGCCACTACTCGACCATCACCCAAAATCGTACAGTTGCTAAAGCCCGCTGGTAGAGGAATATTTCCTTCGATGCGACGAATGGCTACTTCTTGTTCACCCCAACACCTGTCTATTTGCACTGCTACTGGTTGATTACTGCCTTTAATAATTAATATACTGGCGGCGTTAATTGCTGGGGGAGTTTCCAAATGAGGGTTGTCGTAACGAGGACAATTAAATTCTAAGTAGCGATTGAGGCGAATCAATGGTAACATTGTTCCTTGCCAGTTGAGGACTTCGCCACTCCCCATTTCAAATACTTGGTCTTCTTGCAGTAAGAAGATTTCTGAAACTGCATCTGTGGGAAAAGCCAAAAGCATTCGATGACTTTCTACTAGCAGTACTCGCGCTACTGAGAGGGTAAATGGCACTGATAAGGTAAAGGTTGTTCCATGATTTGGCACGGTATCAACTTTTATGTCGCCTCGCACTTGTTTCAAATTGTTACGAACCACATCCATACCGACACCACGACCGGATAATGCTGTCACTTGCTCCGAGGTGCTAAACCCTGGCTCAAAAATTAACGATATTATTTCTTCGTCGCTGGCTTGGGCGAGTAAAGATGCATCCAATCCCATTTCTAAGGCACGGGCACGAATTTTCTCTAAAGGCAAACCGCGCCCATCGTCTCTAATTGTTATCAG
Source organism: Nostocaceae cyanobacterium (assembly GCA_051861145.1). Classification (GTDB taxonomy): domain Bacteria; phylum Cyanobacteriota; class Cyanobacteriia; order Cyanobacteriales; family Nostocaceae; genus JBHYDF01. The sequence continues at coordinate 28,764 of JBHYDF010000030.1, read as the reverse complement.
TGTGCGATTGCCTTGGTGAGTGGCTTTAATTTCAATCAGTGCCTGTTCTGGTTTACCACTAGCGCGTCTTGTTTGTGCATCTTCGATTCCGTGGTCGAAGGCGTTTCTTAACAGGTGCATCAAAGGCTCGTTTAAAGCGTCTAAGATGCTGCGTTCTATGAGAGTATTAGCCCCTTCGATTTTTAAGTGTACATTTTTGTTGTACTCTACACACAATTCGCGCAAAGCTCTGGGAAAGCGATCAACAATATCGGATAGAGGACGCATCCGTACTTGTGTGAGCTTTCTCTGTAACTGCTTAGATGTTTTGTTGAACTTTCTGGTAATTTGGTCTGTATCATCAAGACCTAGTTGGATATCGGCTGTAACTTCTTGTACCTGAACAATGGTTTCCATCACTTCTTGTGATAGCAGGTTTAAGTCGTTATAGCGATCCAGTTCTAAAGTATCAAATTTACTTTCTATGCCATGTGGATGAGCGTAGTCAGATATAAAATTATCGATACTGTTAGCAGGTGTTAACGCCAATGAGGTACTATCATATGGCATGACTGATTGAGTAGCAATTTTATCATATGCTGTACGCAACTCCTGATTTTCTCGTTCCAGTACTTGGACTCGTTGGCTGAGATTGCGAATCAGTTTGCGTAATCTTTCTAACTGTAAGTTCAGTCCGTTACGCTGAATAATTATTTCTCCGAATAAATCATTAATATGCTCGAGTTGCTTACTCGGAACTCGGACTGTATTTTCTTGCGCTTCCCGCTCTTTACCAACGTTAACTGGTTCGCGTTTGGGTTCAACAAATTTGTAATCTGTAGTTGGAATTTCTCTAGGAATTACTGGTGTAGGCTCAAATTCCTCTGCCTGAGAATCATTCTCTTCGGCAAAGGCTGCTTCCAATGTTTCAAAATCTGCGGCAATGATTTCTTGATCCAGCCAATTTTCTGCGGTAAGCTCTGGTTGGAGAAAATCGTTTGCCTCTGCTGCTTCTGTTTCTAGGAACTGCGAGATTAGTTCTTGCGAGGTTAGGTCTTCTGTTTCTAGTGTTGGTAGTTGTTGGGTTGGAGATGGGACATGATCCAGCTGAATTTCTGTAGGCAAACTATCCAACTGATTGGTTAATACCAGCGCTTGCGATCGCCGCCATGCTGTCAATGCTGCACTGGCAATTTCTTCTATCTGAGAAGGTTCGGCTGCTTCTAAATGGTCGGCGATCGATTGGCACAACTGGGTAAAAGCTGGCAATTGCAGCATTTCCCCCAATCCTCCCAATTCAGCCGCCATAATGGCAACTTCTTCTTTCAAACAAGGCTGTTGGCTATCTGCCAATACAGATTCTAAACGCTGTAAACACCCTTCTACTTCTGTTTCAAAGAGCAAGGGTATAATATTTTGCCCGTCATCTTCCGGTGAGAGCATGGTTGTGGCGTCTTCGGGGGTCGGATCGCCTAAACGTGCGTGTAGTTCTTCAAAAACTGGGTAGCAAAAAGTTGCCAACCATTGTTCGTCTACTGTGTTCCTCTCGGAGTGCAATTCTACTATCTGCCGCAGCCAATCTACGCCAGATAAGAGCAAACTTTGTAATTCTGTATCAATTTCTAAAGAATTTTTGCGAGTTTTTAAGACTTTAAAAGAATCTTCGAGACGGTGAGCTAAATCGGAGAGAGAGCGAAAACCCATCATCGCCGCACCACCTTTAATAGAGTGTGCGGCTCTAAGTGCAGCGTTAATTTTTTCTGGGGCGACGCGGTGGTTGCTTTCGATTTCCAGCAATATCCCTTCCAGCGTATTCAGGTAATCGGTGGCTTCCTCCAGAAACTGCATCTGAATTTCTAATTCTTTGTCCTGTGACATTCTTTTTGCCCTTAGTCATTAGTCATTAGTCATTAGTCATTAGTGAGCCAGCGCGGTCTTGGGGAGGCAGCGCGTTGCGGTGAACCAGTGCTGTAGGCGGGTTTCCCGCGCCCTGGCAACTGGTGAACCCGGAGGGGGGTTTCCCCCGTTGTAGCGACTGCCGTGGTCTCCCCCATGAGCGACTGGCGAACCCCGGAGGGGTCATTAGTCATTAGTCATTAGTCATTAGCAAATAACAAAGGACAAATGACAAATGACAAATAATTAATTGACTTTGAACGTACCTACAGTTTCTTGCAACTGCTGGGAAATATTCACAGTTTGTTGCAAAGATTCGGATACCTGGCGGGAAGATTCGCTTGTACGTTGGGAAACAGCGGCGATTTGTTTCATCAAGTCGCTGACGATTTGCGATGTTTCTACCCCAGAAGTTGTAGCTTTGGAAATCGACTGTACCAAAAAGTCAATTTGCTGTGAAACGTCCAAAATTTGGCTGAGGCTGTGTTTCGCGTCTTCAACGATGCGTGTGCCTTCTACTACCTGAGTAGTTCCTACTTCCATTGCTTGCACAACTTCGCTGGTTTCCCGTTGGATATTCTCAACGATTTGTTCAATTTCTTTTGTCGCTGCTGCGCTTCGTGCTGCTAGTTCACCCACTTCTTCGGCAACAACGGCAAATCCTTGACCTTCTTCACCTGCACGTGCTGCTTCTATTCCAGCGTTGATGGCTAGCAAGTTGGTTTGCATGGAAATTTGGTTAATTAATGCGACTACGCGGGAAATTTGTTGCGTAGATTCTCCTAGGCGCTTGACTTTTTTGGCAGTTTCGCCTACGGTTTCCCGCAGGTGCAAAATGTTTTGTACAGTCATATCCATCGCTTTTCCGCCTTTGGTAGCGGTAATAGATGCATTTTGGGCAATAGCGGCAGCTTGCTGAGCGCTTTCTGCCACTGATTGAATAGAATACGTCATGCGATCGACTGCATCAAGAGTTAGGTTAATTTCAGTTGCTTGCTCCATTGCTTCTTCGGCTAGTTCGCGAATTGCTCCGGAGTTAGCGCCGATCGCATCGTTTACCTTACTAGCGGTATCTTTTACTTGAGTGACGATATCCCGTAAGCTTTCAACGATGGAATTGAAAAAGTCGGCAACAGTTCCTATTTCTCCAGCGGTAACATCAGCACGTACTGTCAAGTCTCCACTGGCTGCACCTTCTACGTCACTTAGCAATTCGAGAAGTTGCATCTGCAAGGCTTCTTTTTGGTGACGTTCTTCTTCGGTGGATTTTTCGGCAACGTTCCTGGCTTTTTCTATCTCTTCTAGCAGCCTTGCTTGCTCGATCGCATAACCAACTTGTGTTGCTAGCTGTTTAAATAAGTCAATTTCTGGCTGTAGCCAAACGCGAGGACTATCGCAGTTATGGGCAATCATTAAGCCAATTAGTTGCTCTTGGCTAACAATTGGTGCAATCAAATTCGCTTTGACTGCAAATTTTTCCAGCATGTTGGTGTAACAATGGGCATTGGTCAGAGTTGGTTCTTGGTAAATGTTGTTAATTGCCCTTACCCGACCATCTTTATAAGTATCTACATGGCGTTCCCGGAAACAAGGATCGTCGATGTGTACTCCTTGCATTTTCGGGAAACCTGCACTGACCGATTCAGCGACAACGCTACCATCCCAGACCTCTGAATTAAATTCGTAAATAATTACCCGGTCTGTTCTCAATGCTTGGCGAACTTCTCGGACTGCTGTTTTATAAATTTCTTCGAGTCTGAGGGTTCTACGTATGCGCAGGGTAATATCTGCAAGTAATTTTGCTCTTTCTGCGTCTTGTTCTTGTTCTTTGACCAAAGTCTCTAATTGTAGCGCCATTTGGTTAATATTGGCACTTAAAATTCCGAGTTCGTCTTCTCCTTCTACGTCCACACGGCTATTAAAGTCGCCTTGACCGAGTTTTGATACTGCTGTTGTTGCTTTTAAAATCGGTTCTGTGGCACGTTTGGCTACCCAAGCTGCGATCGCTGCCACAATTAATGCTGTTAATCCTGTACCAATGGCGATCGTCCAAAACAATTGCCTTTGGGGTGCTAATGCACTTCCTGCATCAGTAGCAAGCAAGACTTCCCAATTCAGATTGGGCATACCTTGTATTTGTCTCGTGGGAGTAAAAGAGATGAATTGATTGGAGTTGGTATGCTCATCAAAAACTGACTGAGCAACTACTTTTTGTCCGGTATGGAGATTATTGTAAATCGGCAAGTCATCTTGAACTTTCTGACCGATATGTTCCGGTTCGGAAGCTAAAAAATATCTACCAGAGGCGTCAATCAAGTGATAATTTACATCACTAGACTTGTTAGCTCTAGCTAACTCATCTAAATTTTTAAGAGGCATCTGCGCGATCGCCACGCCAATTGTTTGGTTTGTGGCGCTATCTTTAACAGGTGCAGCCGCATAAATATTTCTTGATATTGGCTGGCTGATAACCGGACGGTCTTCTTTTAGGGCTGTTTGAAAATAGGGCTGGTTTTTAGGGTTTTGTACGGCTTCTCCTGTAGATTGAACTATTAAATTGCCGTCGCGGTCAAAAACGGCAATGTAGTCATAGATTTTATACGTTTCTATAAACTTATCTAGTTGTTGTTGTTTTTCTGGAGAAGTGGTAGCTGCCTTGATTCTGGAATTTGTCAATATTGGTAGACTCGACAGTACCTGAATATCTCCATACCTCTCAAACATGAAACGATTTATCTTGTCTGCTAAGCTTACCGCTTCTGCTTCTTGAGCTTGGGCAATTTTGTTGAAAATAGATTGACTAGCAAGTTGAAATGTCAGTGCCCCAATCCCTAATACTGGTAGTGTGCCAATGGCGATCGCCAAGATTGTTGCCTTCGTATTCAAGCTAAGCCGCGCAAATTTGGCAACTGCGCGATTCAGGGGAGATTTTGGAACTGTTTCTTTCTTCACAGGCACTTTTGGCAATCGTACTACAGTATCTGTTATTTCTGGAGGGGAAATTATTGATTCCCGCTTTTGCGCTTCACTACTCTTAGCCGCATCTGTTTTATTAAACATAAACTGATTCCCCTGAATAGGTGAATATGAACCCCACAAATTCGTTTTAATAGTAGTACACCCTAGTTGCTATGTATAATAGAAGACTGCACAATTGACTGTGCATCTAATACCAGCAAAACTTCTTTATTTTGGACAACGCATCCGCGTAAATAGGGAACTAGACTAGAAGCGACTTGTCCTACTGGAGAGCGAATCTCATCAGGCATAAATTTAGTTGTACCTGTTATATCTTGTACAACTAAACCCAAAAGCACTGATTCTACTTTAGTAATAATAATGTTGTACTGCCTAAATCTACCTTCTGATGCTTCGAGATTGAACATTCTAGGTAAATCGATTACCCAAACTATGCGACTCCGCCAATTGGTTAATCCCAGTATGCAGCTAGGCATGTTTGGCATTGAGGTTATAGTTTCCACGGGTACAACAATGGCTTCTTGTGTGTACCTCATCGGTAAAACTGCGGGAGTCTGTTGATTTAGTAAAAACCTGAGATAGCCATCTCCCAGGTGATTATCTGCTGTTTTTGATAACAGGGTAATTTTTGAACTATTCATTTATGTCACATGACTACTGAGTTAATCGCACGTAAAAGCTGTTCGCGCGTGTAAGGCTTTGTGAGATAAGCGTCTGCGCCTTGTCTCATTGCCCACAAACGGTCTATTTCTTGATTTTTAGAACTGCATATCACAATTGGTACTTTTTGAGTCATCGGATTTTTTTTCAGCGATCGGCACAACTCAAAGCCGCTCATTCCTGGCATAACTACGTCAGTAATGATTACATCTGGCTTTTGGGATGTCGCTTTTTCGATCGCTTCTTTTGCTCCACCTGCTTTGATAACGTTGTAACCACTTTCTTTCAGGTAGTGGCTCATTAGTTCCAACTCGCTGGGAGAATCTTCCACAATCAAAATTGTGCCTAGCAAAGTTAAATTCACTCCTAAATCTCCTAAAGATTTATGTTTTTACTAAATTGGGTTAATTTGACCCGTTTTTTGCTAAATTAGCCAAGATGTTTAAACACCATCTTTAATAGCTCAGATTGTGTAAAAGGTTTGGTCAAATACCCGGAGGATCTGACCATTTTTGCCTTGGCTCTGTCTATGAATCCTGTTCTGCCTGTCACCATGATTATAGGTGTATTCTTAAATGCTGAATGCCTTCGCAACAAAGAACATAATTCATAGCCGTCTAAGTTCGGCATTTCCACATCCAGTAAAATTAAGTCGGGCTTACTGCGGAGAATTTGCATTAAAGCTTTCACTGGATCGCTAATCATTACAACATTAAAGGTGTTTTCATCTAAAAAATTCTTGATTGAATTTAAAACGGTTGGGCTGTCATCAATACAGGCAACTGTGTATAAAGTTTTGCTAACAGCTGCTGGTAGGGGAAGTTGGCGATCGCTATCTTCTCTACTTTGTGAATTATCAAAGTTCGTTCTTGTCGGTAATTCTTGCTCAGGAGGCTTAAATTGATGTTGCTCAGGAGGCTTAAATTGATGTTGCGGCTCCCTTGGTGGCGTTGTCGTTGGTAATGCTTGGGAAGTTCCTGCTTCTGTAACACCTGACTTCTGATCTTGCCGATTTCGTAATTGCTTTTGACAGTGTTCTACTAATAATCGTAAGTCCAAACGACAAAACTTCGGTAGCTCATCTAAAGGAGTTTCCCGATGAAATTCATAACTTCCTTGTTTTAATGTCAAAAATGACTCTAGTACATCTTTGGCTAATTCATCTATCAGGATTGCTGCTTGTGGAGGGGTAATATAATCCTGATTTACTAACCAGCAAATTGCTTGATAATCAGCGTGTGGTATCGATTGATTTTCAATCTTTGCTTCAAACATCAGTCGCATTTGCACGCGATTTGCACTTGACAAAGTTGGTATTTGTTGGCTCAAACGTCGCAAGTGATTGTCCAATCTTTCAAACAGGTTATCCGAAGAAGAAGCGTAAGTAAGTTTTCCTTCTTCTAGATAAATTGACCAAGAAGCTGCTTCAGTGAATACTCGCAAACACCCTGTAGCACGTCTGCTAGTCAATTGAGCCAACAGAGATAAGGGATGTAGTTTCTGGAAAAACCTGTAGCTACCGATGGGACTTGTGCTCATTTTGCTTGTACTCGTTGCTTCATTAATAGGGGTAGGCTATATTTGTGCAGAGCTTTTCCACAACTGAATTGATTTGATTTCAACTTGTTGTATTATTTAATACAAACTTTTACATTCTGTTTGTGGTTAAACTCAAGGGCTGTAGCTTGATATTAGGTTGATAAAATCTCCGTGAAGTTGTAAGTAGCAGTTATTTTACTTACTTCTACTGAGATTAACAAACATTCTCCGGCAAGAGTTGGAAAAAATGTAAAGACTGGATTAAGCTACCCACCCTTAAGTAAACACTATGTAACCATGACCGCAAGAATACTGGTTCCAATTGCAAGTTAAAACTGGTTTGTATACAGTATTCGCACTCAGTATAATATGGTTTATAAATATCTGGTAAAATTTGTTGCTGAATAAGTAAACTTACTTAAAATTTAGTAAATTACCTATTATCAATAGATTTAGTCTCTACAAGCATCACAGTCTATCCAATTTACTGAAATATTTAATTGGATAGAGTTAATATTAATGCAGCCGATAACAATTATTAAAGTACTATTTAATACAATCTAAATTTTTACAATTTTGAACAGCATTTAGAAAATAGTAGTTTTTGATACCAAAAAATCTTAAAGATGTCCGACTCCTAGGAAGCCTACACGTTAACTCGAAGAGTCAGTGTAGGAGTATTTTAAAAATGTCACGCTTTTAAATTGAATAATATAGCGGAAAAGACCTAGCATCCTTTGGCTTCACATAAACCTTTTGCTGTGGTTCTAACTTCAACTCGTCAAAGCGATCGCGTGTTAAATGCGCTGTCACGACTTGTCCATCATCTAACGTCAATTCTGCTTGAATTTCCCAACCTAAATGTATCAAGCGACTCACCCTAGCTGGTACGGTGGTACCGTTTGGAGTCGTTTCTACAATTACATCTTGGGGACGTAGGAACATTTCGGGATGTGCTGAATCGAACCCGTTACCCTGGAATATATGCGAGGTACTCGGTAAAACGTTCACAGGACCGATGAAACTCATTACAAATGCTGTGGCGGGATGGTCGTAAATTTGTGCAGGTGTTCCTACCTGTTCGACTCGTCCTTTGTTCATCACCACAATTTCATCGGAAACTTCCATCGCTTCTTCTTGGTCATGGGTAACGAAAACGGTGGTAACATGAACTTCATCGTGCAAGCGCCGCAACCAAGCACGCAAGTCTTTACGAACTTTGGCATCCAGCGCCCCAAAAGGTTCATCTAGTAGTAATACTTTGGGTTCTACAGCCAACGCCCTTGCTAATGCTACCCTTTGCCGTTGACCCCCAGAAAGTTGTGATGGATAGCGATCGCCTAATCCATTCAGTTGCACCAACTCCAGTAGTTCTTCTACCCGCCTTTTTATCTTAGCTTTTGGAGCTTTGCGAATTTCTAAACCAAAAGCAATATTTTGCCGGACGCTCATGTGCTTGAATAAGGCATAGTGCTGAAACACAAACCCAATATTTCGTTCTTGCACGCTTTGATAGGTAGCATCTTTGCCAGTCAGCAAGATTTTGCCACTATCTGGCATTTCTAAACCAGCAATTAGCCGCAACAAAGTGGATTTCCCCGAACCTGATGGCCCCAATAAAGCGACAAGCGAACCACTTTGAATTTCTAGGCTGACCCGATCAACAGCTTTAAAACTGCCAAACTGCTTAGATACGTCTTCAACTACTATGCCCACTGATAACAACCTCTGTTACTAATCTACGGCTTTTTGATGGGATTAGCGTATATTTAGATATATCATAAGATGGTTGCTTGTGGATTGTAAAAATTTTAAATACTGCAATTGGGGCATTGGGCAAGGGGCAAGGGGCAATGGGCAATGGGCAAGGGGCAATGGGCAAGGGGCAATGGGCAATGGGCAAGGGGCAAGGGGCAAGGGGCAAGGGGCAAGGGGCAAGGGGCAATGGGCAATGGTAAGAAAACCAATTCCCAATTCCCGATTCCCAATTCCCAATTCCCAATTCCCAATGCCCAATGCCCAATGCCCAATGCCCTATGCCCACATGTTGTAGCGAAATATTAAGGAATATTGCAATTCTGTCAAATCCTGAGAAAGAGGGAGAAATGAGCCGAAACTCCGTGATACGATGCTTTCGGTATATGTCAAGATAGGGAGAAGACCTTTGACACTACGGGTTGCTGTTGTTGGGTCAGGCCCAGCTGGCTCTTCTGCCGCAGAAACATTGGCAAAAGCTGGGATTGAAACTTATCTATTCGAGCGTAAGTTAGATAATGCTAAGCCATGTGGCGGTGCAATTCCTCTGTGCATGGTAGGTGAATTTGACCTACCCCCGGATATCATTGATCGCCGGGTACGGAAGATGAAAATGATTTCGCCCTCGAATCGCGAGGTTGATATCAATTTAGAAAAAGAAGAAGAATATATAGGAATGTGTCGTCGCGAGGTGCTAGATGGTTATCTGCGCAATCGTGCGGCAAAATTAGGCGCAAATTTAATTAATGCCACCGTTCATAAACTCGATATTCCCACAAACAATACTGACCCTTATACCATCCATTACCTAGATCATACCGAAGGCGGTGCCCAAGGTATTGCCAAAACCCTGAAAGTTGATTTAATCATCGGGGCGGATGGGGCAAATTCTCGTATTGCCAAGGAAATTGACGCTGGGGATTACAATTATGCGATCGCTTTCCAAGAGCGCATTCGCCTACCCCAAGATAAAATGGTCTATTACGAAGATTTGGCAGAAATGTACGTCGGTGACGATGTTTCTACCGATTTTTACGCCTGGGTTTTCCCCAAATACGACCATGTAGCCGTCGGTACTGGCACAATGCACGTTAACAAAGCCAGCATCAAACAACTGCAAGCTGGTATCCGCGCCCGTGCTGCCCGTAAGCTCATCGGCGGTAAGATTATCAAAGTAGAAGCACACCCCATTCCTGAACATCCCCGTCCTCGCCGCGTTGTTGGACGTGTCGCTTTAGTGGGAGATGCTGCGGGCTATGTTACCAAGTCCTCTGGTGAAGGCATTTACTTTGCTGCTAAGTCCGGAAGGATGTGTGCTGAAACGATTGTAGAAATGTCTAACGGTGGTAGTCGTATTCCCACGGAAAATGAACTTAAGGTTTATATTAAGCGCTGGGATAAGAAATACGGTCTCACCTATAAAGTGCTAGACATCCTGCAAAGCGTATTTTATCGTTCTGACGCCACCCGCGAGGCGTTTGTAGAAATGTGTGGTGATTTAGATGTGCAGCGGCTAACTTTTGATAGCTATCTGTATAAAACCGTTGTGCCAGCTAATCCTATCACTCAACTAAAGATTACTGCCAAGACTATTGGTAGTCTACTGCGCGGTAACGCTCTCGCTCCTTAATTAAGGATACAAGAACGAGAGATTTTAGAGACGCATCAGAAACGGGGAATTTCTTCGTTTTTGATGCGCCTCATAGTATTTTGGATTTTAGATTTTGGATTTTGGATTAGACTTCTTGCAAAATTAGCCCGGAAATCAATTTTGGGCTATGTAGAGACGTGCCATGGCACGTCTCTACATAGGTTAAAAACCGACTCGCTAAAAGTTTTAACCCATTTTTAATGGATTTGTAGAGACATAGCAATGCTACGTCTCTACATAAACGGAAATTTATTTCACGGTAATGACTGTTTTCGCAATCCATCTGCCTTTAAACATTTTTCCAAAGGCTATAACTTACTAATAATAGTATTTTTGTTCTAAAAAGAAAAAACCCCTTGACGGGGATTCGGACTAATGAATCAAATCATTATGAAAACTAACATGATGGGAAGACTGATGGTTGCGATCGCCATCACCACCTCATGTGTTTTTAATCCAGTACACTTTTTTGACCATCTAAAATAAAATAAGCCCCCAACACGTTTCGAGGGCTTGTTTCCTGAACCAGTTTTTATTAATAACTATATAATCAGTAATTTGACTTTCTGTAGTGCGATCGCCATAACAAAGCTTTTGTGATTCTCATCACAACTGTACTAGCTTACCTAATATCTTGACCCAATAATTATTATATTCAAGAGTAATTAACTTTACTCAAAAACTAATTCTAGTTTTAGTCCATTTTAATGGACTTATGCTATGAGACTGGGACTTACAGTCCCAGGCTCATTATCTGTTCGGGAAGAACACTCAGTCACCTCTGTTTCCCCTGCTTTTTCTGAAGGATACAATAGGGAAATATCTATCAAAGGTAAAATAATCTTCACTGTTGTACCTTGATTTAGACCAGTACTTTCGAGAGTAATGCTACCTCCCATCAATTCCATTAAGTTTCGTGAAATTGCCAGTCCCAGTCCCGTACCGCCAAACTTACGTCCAGTAGTATCTTCCACCATCACAAAGGGACGAAATAGTTTTTGTTGTTGAGTGGGATCTATGCCCACACCTGTATCTTTAACAGCGACAATTACCTGAGATTTTCCATCAATATCTTGAATTTCTGTTGTAATTGTGATACTTCCTTCTTCGGTAAATTTGGTTGCGTTACCGATGACATTAATCAAAACTTGTTTTAATTTAGCTGGATCGGCATTTACCGGAATTACTTCACTTATTTGCTGAGGAATATTTAATTGTAAACCTTTTTGTTGAATATTCACTGATTGTAAATTAATGACCTCTTTGAGTAATTTTTTGAGGTCTATTGGTTCCAAAGTTACAGATAGCTTACCAGCTTCGATTTTAGAAATATCAAGTAAATCATTAATGATACCTAGTAAGTGAATAGCTGTATCATCAGCACGCTTAAGAAACTCTAATTCTTCTTCTCGGTTATCACATAAATCTTCTCTAACCAAGCGAACACAGTTAATAATAATATTAAGTGGATTTCTCAATTCATGGGAAGTTGCCGCTAAAAAATGACTTTTACTTTGATTAGCATTTTTAGCTTCTTTCCAAGCTATTTCTACCTCTTCTGCCCAAGCTTTAAGTCTTTCCATCATCTGGTCAAGTGCTTGCGCCAATTGATTGAACTCTCGAATATTGGAGTTACTTGGAACAGGAGTTGCGTTGTGATGACTGTGGAGATTCAAAGCATAATCTCGCAATTCTTCTACAGGACGTGCTAAGCAACTAGCTAGATATAAAGATGCCAACAAACTTGCGCTAATTAAGCCAACAGTTAAAGTAAAAAGAATAAGTTTAATTTGCCCTAGCCCATACAAAGCATTTTCCAGACTGGTAACTGCTAAAATTACCCATTTTTGTCTACGTCCATTTATCAGCGGTCCATCAATAGCAGTATAACCAGCTAGTAATTCTTCTCCCTGTTTTTCAAAAAACAAATGTCGAGAATCTTGTTGTCCTGCAATAGCGTTTTTGACAATTCTTTTTAATCGTGAAGCATCTACGTGCTGAGCGATATTAGTACCAATGCGGCTAGCAATTGGATGTGATAAAATTGTTCCATCTTCAGCAATAACTACTGTAGAACCTGTCAGCAAACCTGGCTTATTACTCATTTTTTCTTGCCATAGCGCTGACTTAAAACTTAAAGTGTAACGTAAATTACCAGCATTATCATAAACGGGGGTAGATAATAATAATTCCAGTTTATTTTCTTTATCTCTTTTTCCAGTTATATTTAAATTTGGTGGTAACATCGGCTCTACTGCAAGTTCATCACTGAAAAAAGAAGATTTCCAGAGATTAATGGGTTCGATATCGCAAGTAGTAGCTATAATTTTATCTCTGTGCAGATTTGTTAATTGTATACACTCAATCAGGTTTGGCTGCTGTCGCGCTAGCTGATCGAGAAATTTTTGGATCTGGGAAGGTGTTCCTGACTGGAGTACCTGTGTTTGACTGGCATTAAGTAAGTTAATTTTTAAGCCCGCGATCGCGTCTACAATTTTTTCTCCTTTGAGGATGGCGCTTGCTGTTAAGTTTTGGCGGGCATTTTCCAGCAGGCTATTGCGTGCCTTCTGATAAGCTACAAATTCCCCTATCAATAAAACTGGAACAGACAACAGCAAAATTTTCGATACTAAAATCCTACGAAAGGATGATTGACGCTGCTTAGCCATCGGCACTCTCACTTGGCATATGCAAACCACAATAGCAACGAGATGCAATTAGACTAGCTAATCTTATCCAATTTTTAACATTAGATTTTGCACTTTTTAAACTATAAAATAGCTTAATAGCAAAAAGGAGAAAAGTATACCAATACTGAGAATAAGTAGTTTTAATTGCAACTTTGATTTCATCCAAATTAGGTGATGAAATCTCTAGCAAACAGGGGTTTTCCTGCATCATTAAATTTTGAAAATCACTTAGTTTAAGAATATATAAAAACTATCAAACCAATCAATGGTGCAAAACAGACCTTATACCACAGTGGTTTTGGCCATGAGTGCTGATGGCAAGATAGCAGATGTGACGCGATCGCCCTCAAGATTTGGCTCAAAGGCTGATAAAGCACACCTGGAAAAACAAATAGCTGCCTCTGATGCCGTTTTATTTGGTGCTGGGACTCTCCGCGCCTACGGTACAACGCTAACCGTATCACATTCACAACTGCTGCAACAAAGAATACAGGCAGGGAAACCCTGCCAGCCAATTCATGTAATTATTACACACAATGCAAACCTAAATCCGGAAATTCGCTTTTTTCAGCAGCCAATCAAACGTTGGTTGCTCACGACTACCGCAGGAGCGGATTTTTGGCAAAAACGCTCGGAATTTGAACAGATTTTAGTGTTTGAAACTCCAACGGGAGAAATAGATATTGCGGCTGCTTTACAACATCTATCAACTTTGGGTATAGCACAATTAGCGGTACTGGGTGGTGGTGAATTAGTCGCCTCGATGCTGGAATTGGATTTAATAGATGAGTTTTGGCTAACGGTCTGTCCGTTAATTTTAGGTGGTGCTACTGCGCCTACACCAGTCGAAGGCAAAGGATTTTTACCTCAGTTGGCATATAAGTTGCAACTAGTGGAAGTTCAAACTGTTGATCAGGAAGTCTTCCTCCATTATTACGTGAAGAGAGGAAATTAATATGATTCAAATCAAGATAAACGCATCTAAATGAATATTGACAAAAATCTTGTTTGATGAATTAAGCAGGCATTTATGTGAGTTTTTTGCAACCTGTCGTAGGGGCACAGCAATGCTGTGCCCCTACCCATGTACTCACGCAAACGAAAAGCTTTATAAGTTAAATTTACATTACGCTAGATAAAGCTTTTGCAAACTTTTGTATCTCAAAAGTCTCCGATGGTGGAACAACTAAAGCCTCGCTATTCTGTTGCTTGGATTAACAAAATCGCCGAAATCCCGCAAAAAGCCTGGGATGCTTTAGCATTACCCCTGAAAACGCCGTTTTTAGAGTGGGAATGGTTAAATAATTTGGAAATTTCTGGTAGCGCTACAGCTAAAGCCGGTTGGCTACCAAATCACTTAACCGTGTGGCGAGATAGAACACTCATTGCAGCTGCACCACTTTATCTGAAAGGACATAGTTATGGTGAATTTGTGTTCGATCACCAGTGGGCGGACTTAGCGCAACGTATTGGCGTACAGTACTATCCAAAAATGCTGGGGATGACGCCATTTACTCCCGCTGAAGGCTATCGATTTTTGATTGCCACGGGTGAAGATGAAGATGAGATTACAGCAATGATGGTACATGAAATAGATGCTTTTTGTTCCAAGCATCGCATTTCTGGTTGTCATTTTCTCTATGTCGATCCAGAATGGCGTCCTGTACTGGAACGCCAGGGTTTTACCGCTTGGCTGCATCACAGTTATATTTGGGAAAATCTTGGCTTTAACACTTTTGATGATTATTTAAAAGTGTTTAATGCTAACCAGCGTCGCAATATCAAGCGTGAACGCAAAGCAGTAGAAAAAGCTGGTTTACGATTGCAACCCTTGACTGGGGATGAAATTCCCAAGTCTTTATTTACCTTAATGTATGAGTTTTATGCTGATACCTGCGACAAATTTGGTTGGTGGGGTAGCAAGTACTTAACTAAGCGATTTTTTGAGCAGTTACATAATAACTATCGCCATCGGGTGTTATTTTTCGCCGCCTATAGCGAACAAGATAACCGTCAGCCATTAGGAATGTCTTTTTGTCTGTTTAAAGACGACAGGATGTATGGGCGCTATTGGGGTAGTTTTCAAGAAATAGATTGCTTGCATTTTGATGCTTGTTATTACGCGCCTATTGAATGGGGAATTGCTAACGGTATCCAAACTTTTGATCCTGGTGCTGGTGGACGCCATAAAAAACGTCGCGGTTTCCCTGCTATGCCTAATCACAGTTTGCATCGCTTTTACAATAAGCGTTTGCAGCAAATTTTGTGTTCTTATATCAGTGAGGTGAATGAGTTGGAACAGCAGGAAATTGACGAGATTAATACAGAATTGCCGTTTAGTCAGAAACAGGGTTGAGGAAAACAAAATCTATAAGTAACATCAGCGCTGAGGAAGATAAGAATTAAACTTGAGTAGGGGTAAAAAATTCCCTGAGTAAAGTTAATTGATACGTCGATTATGGGTTTGAATTTTGAAGAATTGGTGGAAATAGATAACAAACTTTCTCAGCGCCATCTTGACCTTGACCCCAGTGGGTATTTTATTATTTACCTGGATCGGGAAGCAGGATTAATTTGTGCAAAGCATTTCACAAATGTCATAAATGAGAAAGGTTTAGCGGTCGATCCAGAAACAGGGAAGGTAATTCCCGCACGGGGAAAGGTAGAACGAACTCACACAACAGTATTTACCGGAAGGACAGCAAAAGAACTATGCGTGAAAATTTTTGAAGAAACAAAGCCCTGTCCGGTAACTCAACTAGATCACGCAGCTTACTTGGGTCGGGAATTTGTCCGCGCCCAGAGTGCTTTACTGACAGGGCAAGAGTATGTCCAAGATTAGTAAAGTTAGGAGTTATGAGTGAGGAGTTATGAGTTATATTCCTAACTCCTAACTCCTAACTCCTAACTCTTCTATTTATGAAGATGGTTGGTTAATTTGGTAAAGGTAGTAAGTCGCCATCGGGATAATGGTGGCGGCAATTAAAAGTCCGATTACCCAAGCAGTAGCATTACCTTTGTCAGTTTCTTCTGCTTTTTTAAAGGTGCTTTCTACCTGCACATTATCAGCAATTTGTGGAGGACCAGGATCGGGTTCACCGGAGAGGACAGCTACTAGGCGATCGCTTGCATCTAAAAACGCTTGATTATATTTGTCTCCTTCTCGCAAGGGTGCTGTTACGGTTTCATTCGCCACACTTTGGGCTATCTCATCCGGCATTACAGATTTGACTTTATCACCAGTAATAATGGCGGTATTGTTCGTAACAGAGTCAATCACTAATAAAGCTTGATTGGCTTGTGCTTCTTTTGTCGGAAACCATTTTTCAAACAAAGCTTTAGTAAAGGTCTCAGCAGTTTCACCATAATCAAGACGACGAACAGTAACAATTCTAACTTCGTTTCCGGTTTGCTTCGCCAATTCCTCAAAGGTGCTGCTAAGTTTACCTTCATTGAAGCGACTAATTACATCCGCTTCATCTACAACCCAGGTGTCAGGTGTGAAGGCTGGAATGTCATATACACCTGTAGCCAAAGCAGGTGCAGCAAAAAGCGAAAAAGCCAGAGTTATCATCAACAGTGGCAGAATTAGCCATTGTTGGATGTGTTTTTTCCAGTAGTTGTGCTTGAGGAGCTGTTTCATTGGATTGAGCATAAATACAGACTTTTACCAAAAATACTACATAAATATTGGTAAAGTCTCACTCTTGTTCACTTTTATAGGCAGCTAAGTATCAAATTTGAACCTGCGAATGATAATATTTTCTCTGCTGAACTCTTGAATAAATAATGGCATCGCTAAAGGATACTCTCCAACCAGGGGAAAAAGCACCTGATTTCACAGCACCCGACCAAAACGGCAATTTAGTTAGTTTAAGTGATTGGCGATCGCACTGGCTTATCCTATACTTTTACCCTAAAGATGACACTCCTGGTTGTACCGTGGAAGCTAAAGACTTTAGCGCTTACTCTCAGGAGTTTAGCAACTTAGGAGCGAAGATAGTCGGCGTTAGTCCCGACTCGGAAAAGTCCCATTGCAAGTTTATTGAAAAACATAATTTGACAATTCAGCTATTAAGCGATCCAGAACACCAGATATGTGAAGCTTACCGTGTGTGGCAACTGAAAAAGTTTATGGGTAAGGAATATATGGGTGTGGTGCGATCGACTTTTTTAATCAACCCGGATGGTAAGTTAGCTTATGTCTGGTCTAATGTGAAAACTAAAGGTCATGCTCAAGCGGTACTTGCTAAATTGCAGGAATTGTTACAACAAACCTAAATCATTCATTTTGCCCCTGACATCGCACATAAGGGGCAACAATTAAGTAACCATCATGAAAACTGCCTACATTAGAACAATAATAGATATCTTGCAGTCATTGCCTTGAAATAAATTTCAGGCTATGTAGAGACGTGCCATGGCACGTCTGGGACAAACCGTTAAAACTGATATCTTGCACCAATTGCAACAGCCCTACGGCGAAGCCGGAAAAACCTCGTTACCAGGTTGAACCTGGCAGTTGAGAATTAGAGCCTCTGGCTCTTGTTGAGAATGCTGCAAGATATCAGTTAAAACGGGTTGAAAAGTTTACCCAGTCATCTTTAGATGAATGCGCGCCCGACGCCCGAAATTTATTTCCGGGCTGACTTTTGCAAGAGGTCTAATGAAAATAAGCTTTTCCCTACTCCCTACCTTCGGAATTAAAAATTAAGAATTAAAAATTAAAAATTTATTTAATTAAATTTTTAATTTTACATTTTTCATTTTTAACCCGTGCGAAGCGTTGTCCCTACTCCCTTTCTACTTAGCAACTATAATCCTATTTACTATTGGGAAGCTTGGCTTGATAAAAATTACCACCGCTCAAATGCGACCTAGTTAAGTCAGCCTTCGTTAGGTCTGCATGACTGAAGTTTGCATCTAGATTAGTCCAACTAAGAATAGCCTCTTGGAGATTCGCCCAACTAAAGTTAGCCCCGCTAAGTTCAGCTAGGCAGAGATTAGCATTTCTCAGGTCTGCTCCACTAAAATTAGCTCCTTTCAGGCTTGCTTTAGCTAAATCGGCTCCAGTTAGGTCAGCATCACTGAAATTAGCCCTACTTAGATCCGCATGAGAGAGGTTTGCTTCTATCAAGATAGCCTTTCTGAATTCACTGCCACAGAGGAAAGCTTCACTTAAATTAGCTTCACTAAGATTTGCCTCACAAAAGTCAGCTTGGCTGATGTTAGTCTTACTAAAATTGGCGCGATTGAGGTTTGCTCCATTGAAATCAGCGCCATTTAGGTTAGCGAAACTGAAATTAGCCTTGACAAACTTTGTTCCCGTCAAATCAGCTCCACTTAGGTTAACTCCCCTAAGATTAGCGCCACTAAGGTCAGCCTCATTCACATCAGCTTCACTGAGATTAGCGCCAGTGAGGTTAGCCTGACTCAGGTTAGCTTTATTGAAGTTAGCCCTGATTAATTCAGCCTCGAACAGGTTAGCGTCAGTGAGATTAGCCTCCAAAAGGTCAGCATCTGTCAGCTTAACTCTGCTGAGTTGAGCGCAGCAAAGATTTGCATATTTTAAGTTAGCAGATGCAAGGACTGCTTCACAGAGATTAGCTTGACTAAAATCGGGTATGATATTTGGATTTTTCTCCCTCCACAAATTCCAGCTTTCTACACCTTTTTTAAGTTGAGCAAGATGTTCATTATTTGCCATATCACCCAACCCTCCCCTTCAGATAGCAAACTTATTCTAAAGATAAATTTCTTTAGAATCATCAGGAATGTTCGCTGCTAGAACATCGATTCACTAATCCCAAAAACTCGGTTTCTGTTACGCTTAAGACAAAAAACTTGTGGGCGACTCTAGAAAAAACCGGGTTTTTCGTCGTTTTTTCGTTACTCTACCACATTTGGAGTTAAGTTTTATAATATCTGTAATTAAAAGTTAGAGAAAAAATTTGAGAATCTTGTGAGGAATTAGCAATTTTCTTTCCTTATCGCGGTAACACGGGAAGTGCAAAAGTCCGTCTCTTCATAGCACAGATGTAGCCGACATGGTGATTTTAATCACCTTCAAATTTGATTCTAATCACTTGTATTATGTTGGTTTGCAAAAGCTTAAGCTTGATTTCGTTTTTCTTAGTGCTTATGTTGTAGCTCTGGAAAATAGTTTAAATTGTCTATGGTTTGTGGTTCATGAAATATTTCACTACTGTCCGATTTAAACCTGTCTACATAAATTTGGAAAGCTTCTTCATCTTTTCTGTCTTCAAGAATATATTTACGCAATTCTGCACGAGTCATTAACATAAAATCTTGTTTACTCATAAAAATCTCGATTTTCTATTTGAATAATTTACGTAGTCATGTGAATTAAAATTATAGCAATTACCAAGTTTTGGAAATTAACCACAGATGGACACAGATGAACACAGATAACTTAACTTATCTGTGTCTATCTGTGTCCATCTGTGGTTATTATTAACGTACAACCGGATTTTTGTAATAAAGCTGATATTCAATTATTGATGTGCTATCTATTAATACCTAATTCGCGGATCTACATAGGCATTTAAAATATCGATCAAAATACTTGCCCCGACAACAATTGCTCCAAAAAATACCATAATTCCCTGTACTATCGGATAATCCCGCTCGGTAATTGCTTGATACAATCTATTTGCTAATCCCGGCCAAGAAAATGTTACTTCTGTTAAAATTGCCCCACCTAATAAAGAAGCAAAGGTCAATCCCAAAACGGTAATTACTGGAATTAAAGCATTTTTTAAAGCGTGGGAAACCAAAATTTTCCTTTCTGGAATACCTCTTGCTCTCGCAGCTTCCACATAATCTGCTCGCATAGTTTGCTTTAAATTGACGCGCACAATTCGCTCAAAAATTCCACTAAGCAAAATTCCTAAAGTGCAACATGGTAGAATAAGATATTGTACTGCTGTAAAGAATTGAGCAAAATTACCTTTTAAAAGACTATCGATAGTATATAAACCAGTGATAGTATCCGGGGCTGAAATTGTTGCCGGAAAACGTGTTCCCAAGGGCAATAAATCAAATTGAACTGCAAAAATTAATTGTAGAATCATTCCAGCCCAAAACATGGGTAATGAGTAGGTAACAATACCAAAAAATCTTCCTCCCACATCAACAGCAGTACCCGGACGGGAAGCAGAAATAGTACCTACAACAATACCAACAATGAGAGCGATCGCAATACTAAATATGGCTAATTCTGCTGTCGCTGGAAAATATTGCCAAATAATATCCCAGACTTGTTGTCCTCGGCTGGAAATAGATTTTCCCATATCGAAGCGCAGCAAGTTGCCTATGTAATTAAGGTACTGTAACCACAAAGGCAAGTGTAAACCTAATTGTTTTCGTAATTCCTCTTTTGCACTTTCTGGCGCACGTGCCCCTAGAATAGCATCAACCGGATCTCCTGGTGTTGCTCTAAGTAAGAGAAATACGATAGTGATGATAGTTAATAGCTGAAGTGGAGCTAACAGCAAACGGGCTGTGATGTAATATGTTAAAGCTTTGGAACGAGACATAGAATTTGAGAGTTAGGAGTTAGGAGTTAGGAGTTAAGAGTTAGGAGTTAGGAGTGAGGAGTTAGGAGTTAAGAGTGAGGAGATTAAAATTATAAATTTCGATTCTTGAAGACAAAAATATTTATTTCATAATTTCTAACTCCTAACTCCTAACTCCTAACTCCTCACTCCTAACTATTTTTTGATATTCTTATATATCAAATTTTGGCTGGGATCTAGTTTTACGTTGCTAATTCCTTTTTGAGCAAATACATAATCTTTGCTTTGCCATAAAGGAACATAAGGCACATCTTGCGCCAATTTTTCTTGAATTTCTGCAAAGATTTTTTTCCGCGTTTCAGGGTTTTGTTCTTGTCTTTGATTATCAATCAGTTTATTCATCTGTTCACTATAATAAAAAGAACCCTGAGACTGACTCCCGCCATCCTGACATCCCTTTTCTTTTGAGCCTTTATCACACGATAAAAATGGCTGGGTGTAATTATCTGCATCCAAAAAGTCAGGATACCAATCTAACAAAAATGTGGGATACAAACCCTTGGCAATATTCTTAAAAGCAGTGGTAGATTCTACAGTATTCACTTCAAATAGTAGAAGTCCATCCATTGTTTTTTTCGCTAGGGCTTTCAGTACTATTGCTGCTAAACTGCGAGTAGGAGAACTAGAGGGATACCAAACTTCTACTTTGGCGGGATTTTCTTTAGAAAAACCTGCTTTTCTGAGCAATTCTTTCGCTTTTTCGATGTTGCCATCGCCATATTGTTCTTTAAACACTGGCTTATAAACATCAAATGTTGTCGGTACCAAACTGTAAAGCGCGTCCGCTTGACCATACAAAACTCGGTCGTATAATTGTGGACGGTTTATCATTGCCGCGATCGCACGTCTGACTACTGGGTTATCTACAGGCTTTTGATTGCGGTTGATAGCCAGATAACTAACTACGCTACCTTGATTGGGAATTGCCTGCCAAGTACCTTTTTTGGCACTTTCCACCAAACTACGAATTTGGTCTGGATCCATACTCAAGCCAGCTACATCCACTGCTTTTTTGCGGAAGGCGTTATACAAATTCACCCCACTACTGAGTATTTGCACGTTAACGCCATTATTCGCTGGTTTTTCTCCCCAATATTTATCAAATACATCAAATCGTAGTGAATCAGGCCCAAATTTTGCCAATTTATAAGGGCCAGTACCGATAAAATTATTCGGGTTAAATTTTCCTTCCCCAATTTCGTAAGCCTTGGGTGACACCGGACAAACCCCAGGAAACCCAAGTAATGATGTAAACGCCGCAAAAGGTTTTTTCAACTTTATAGTTAACTCATACTCTCCCGTCGCTTTCGCTGATTCCACTACATCCCCTAACAAGAAAGCTGGTTTACCCTTGTTTTCAATAAAGCGGCGGATGCTAAAAGCCATTGCTTCAGCGTTGAAGGGGGTTCCGTCGTGAAATACTACTCCCTGACGTAGGGGAATGGTGTAAGTTAAACCATCTTGACTAATTTTAGGTAATATGGTAGCAAGTTGCGGTGTAACTTCTGTGCTTCCTGGTTCATAAGTGTAGAGGCGATCGCTCATGTTGTAAAATAAGCCAATCGATGCTGACTCATAAGCATCTGCTGGATCGAGGGTACGTGGTTTGAGTGTCGTACCTACAGTAATGCGACCATCCCCAGAATTAGATACAGGTGTAGTTGTTTGCGAATTATTAACACAACTAACACCCAAGAATAAACACAGACAAAACACAAAAATTAATTGTGTAATCCGCCCCCACTGTCTTGCAGACAAGGAAAACCAGTTCATAGCATTGGGATTTTGGAATGAATGAGGTCTGTAATTTTACTATAGTTTGGCAAAATTCCCTATGCTATTTTTGCCAAATTTAATTCCAACTTGTTAAAAACTCTTCCCAGTCCTCTTCTAGAGGACTTTAACTTTCAGACAGGGACTTACAGTCCTTAGAGTCCCTTGTTAAAGTTTCTTCCCAGTCCTCTTCTAGAGGACTTTAACTTTCAGACAGGGACTTACAGTCCTTAGAGTCCCTTGTTAAAGTTTCTTCCCAGTCCTCTTCTAGAGGACTTTAACTTTCAGACAGGGACTTACAGTCCCTGGCTGGCTTCATCGGTTTAAATTAAAAAAAATATTTAGTAATTTCATTTACAATCTAGCTGATTTAATCTCTGGGCTTGAATCATAACTCTCTCTATCTAAATCAGCCAATATTCTTTATCTGAGAAAAAAATATATTTTTTAATATTTTTTAATATGTAAAAATGTTTAATTTAATTAAGATGACAAAATAGCATAAAGTTGTCGTAAATTTATATTTTCAAAGAAAGAGGTTTGTTAAGCTTCTCAAGTAGCTGAAGTAGTTTATTTGTACGAGCAGAAAAATTAGGCAGAGAATTTGGGTTCTCAAAAACAGGGGATAAAAGGCAACAGAGGGATAAGAAACGGAGATAAGGGAAGCGAAAAGAGCAATTATCTCTTTTGAATGGGTGACTTTTCCACTTACTCAATTCTTCGTTTTTCTAGCTTGGACAGTTAGATGTAAGGGTGGGCAGAAAATCTCAATTTATACACGACAAACTGAGATTTTCACGATATAACGAACAGCATCAAGAACAGCAAACTAAAGAGTATAATAGCGAGACAAAAAGTGTGAAGTATTTCTTTTTATCTGAAGGATGGACAGTTGGCAGAGTTTGGGCGTCAGAAGGACTTTGGCAAATAACCGCATGGCGACGCCAACCAGATATTCAGCGAATGGATATTTGTTTGGTAGAACAAGGAGAAGTGCTGTGGTTGTATCGAGTCGAAGATACGATTATCACTGTGGAAGTCAAGCCAATAACACCAGTACAAACAGGTAATTCCAGTCAGGCGATCGGTCAAGTCATGCTCAGACGCTTAATGAGTGCCGAACAGGTGATCGAGCGCCTGGGGATTGCCGCAGCTAGATGTCATTTGCAAAATATAGAATCAGTAGTACAGTAACAAAAATTACAATTTTTTCGGAACAGCAAACAGCCGAAAGGTCGTTGAAAAGCTAGTTTTGCGTAGCCTGATTAACTTGGGCTACGCAAATGCTGCTTTTGACACGCTTGCAAACAACTCAATCAATAGTTACACTTTTTTAAACATTCTCATTTTTGCTTGGCGATCGCCAACCTTGGGATTTAAGTTCCAAAAAAGGTGTAGCCATTGCCAAAGCAGCCACACTGTCTAACTTTTAAGACCAAGCTGTGGAAAATTCAGTTTCTGGCAATAACAAAAACTAAAAAATTCCTTTGTAAACAAACTCATCGAGGAGGAGCGTAGTCGATGGGACTACCCTGGTACCGAGTACATACAGTCGTTCTGAACGATCCAGGACGGCTGATTTCTGTACACTTGATGCATACAGCCTTAGTGGCGGGCTGGGCTGGTTCAATGGCATTGTACGAACTAGCAATTTATGACCCCAGTGACCCGGTTCTTAACCCAATGTGGCGTCAAGGCATGTTCGTGCTGCCCTTCATGGCACGCTTGGGTGTTGTTGGTTCTTGGGGTGGCTGGAACGTAACCGGCGCTCCCAGTTATGACCCTGGTTTCTGGTCATTTGAAGGCGTCGCCGCTGCTCACATTGTTCTTTCCGGTTTATTATTCTTAGCTGCCGTTTGGCACTGGGTTTTCTGGGATTTGGAACTTTTCCAAGACCCCCGCACTGGTGAACCCGCTCTCGACTTGCCAAAAATGTTTGGCATTCACTTGTTCTTGTCTGGTCTACTTTGCTTCGGTTTTGGTGCTTTCCACCTCACCGGACTCTTTGGGCCGGGTATGTGGATTTCTGACGCTTACGGCTTAACTGGTCACGTCCAACCAGTCGCGCCGGAGTGGGGGCCAGCTGGCTTTAACCCGTTTAACCCTGGTGGTGTAGTAGCTCACCACATAGCCGCTGGTATCGTCGGTATTATCGCTGGTTTATTCCACTTGACAGTACGACCGCCGGAAAGGCTTTACAAAGCCCTACGGATGGGTAACATTGAAACCGTACTTTCTAGCAGTATTGCCGCTGTCTTCTTTGCCGCTTTCGTGGTTGCCGGTACCATGTGGTACGGTAGCGCTACTACCCCAGTTGAATTGTTTGGTCCTACCCGCTATCAGTGGGATCAGGGTTACTTCAGACAAGAAATTCAGCGCCGCGTGCAAAGTAGCCTTGCTTCCGGTGCAACTCCAGAGCAAGCGTGGTCGCGAATTCCCGAAAAACTGGCGTTCTATGATTATGTCGGCAATAGCCCCGCTAAAGGTGGTTTATTCCGTACAGGACCCATGAACAAGGGTGATGGTATCGCCCAGTCTTGGCTAGGTCATCCAGTCTTCACCGATGCTGAAGGACGGGAATTAGAAGTACGCCGTTTGCCCAACTTCTTTGAAACCTTCCCAGTAGTTCTGACCGACAAAGATGGTATTATCCGTGCTGATATCCCCTTCCGTCGGGCAGAATCTAGATATAGCTTTGAGCAAACTGGTGTAACAGCTAAGTTCTACGGTGGTGACTTGAACGGTCAAACCTTCACAGATCCGGCCGATGTGAAGAAATATGCCCGTAAGGCTCAAGGTGGCGAAGTCTTTGAATTTGACAGAGAAACCTTAAACTCTGACGGTGTATTCCGCACCAGTCCGAGAGGATGGTTTACCTTTGGACACGCCGTATTTGCCCTATTGTTCTTCTTTGGTCATATTTGGCATGGCGCTCGGACAATCTACCGAGACGTGTTTGCTGGTGTTGACCCCGATTTGGAAGAACAAGTCGAATTTGGTTTGTTCCAGAAAGTGGGAGACCTAAGCACTCGGAAGAAGGAAGCTGTTTAGAAACGGTGTAGAGACGTAGTATACTACGTCTTTACATAAAGTTTTGTAGCAAATCTTTAAGAATGGTCTAATAACTGCTTTAAAATTTTATATAGGAAAGTAGTGAGTTAGACCATTCTTTCCTGTAAGTAAATACACTAACATAACAGGCGGTCGAGGCAGGAGCTTGTGATATGGAAAGCGTGGCATATATCTTGATTTTGACATTGGCAATTGGAACTCTTTTCTTTGCGATCGCATTCCGCGAACCTCCTCGCATTGAAAGAAAAGATGATTAATTTTCTGCTGCCAAACTTTTAATGGCAATAATGACAACTAAAACCGCTGCTACTCGTAGGTAACAGCGGTTATTATTTTTAGTCATTGGTCATTAGTCATTGGTCATTAGTCATTGGTCATTAGTCATTAGTCATTCATTAACCACACCAACTAGGGGTGTGGCTTGGAATAGTCCTGATTCCATAGGTTTTTCGCTTAAAAGGAGCAAGGATACTGTTGATGAATCCAATGTAGGTGGGGCTATGCCCTACACATCCAGGTTTTGTAGGGCATCGCCTCACCTACAAATTGAGTTTTTCCGCAATTCGCATTCGGCCGTATCAGCCAAGCCTATACCGAAAAAAGTAATGACCAATGACCAATGACCAATGACTAATGACTAATGACCAATGACCAATGACCAATGACCAATGACTAATGACTAATGACTATAAACTTTTAACTATAGATACTAAAATATTCTTGAAATTTGATATAATTTACTATCTGGAAGTTGATATGTGTTAAGTCAGCTTTTCTGCGCTAGCATGAAAAAAAATGTAGGTGTAAACTGCCCCGAAGTATGCGCTTGCATATCTATCGCGCTTGAGCACAACAATTACGGAGACTAAAAACCAGGAAACAATCAGCATGGTCAATCAGAAATCAACCGCTATTACTGAAATTGGATTTACTCACGAAGATTTCGCAGCCTTACTGGACAAATACGATTATCATTTCAGCCCTGGTGATATTGTACCCGGTACAGTGTTCAGCATAGAGCCACGCGGCGCTCTGATTGACATAGGTGCTAAAACCGCAGCATACATACCAATACAAGAAATGTCTATTAACCGGGTGGATAGCCCGGAAGAAGTTTTACAATCAAACGAAACACGGGAATTTTACATTCTCACCGATGAAAACGAAGAGGGACAATTAACTCTTTCGATTCGCCGTATAGAATATATGCGGGCTTGGGAGCGAGTACGGCAGTTGCAAGCAGAAGATGCTACTGTTCGTTCTGGTGTTTTTGCCACTAACCGTGGTGGAGCCTTGGTGCGGATTGAAGGGTTACGTGGGTTTATCCCCGGCTCTCACATCAGCACTCGTAAACCTAAAGAAGAATTAGTAGGCGAAGAACTACCATTAAAGTTCTTAGAAGTAGATGAAGAGCGTAACCGTCTAGTGCTATCCCACCGCCGTGCGCTGGTTGAACGCAAGATGAACCGCCTCGAAGTCGGTGAGGTAGTAATTGGTACTGTGCGCGGTATTAAGCCCTATGGAGCCTTTATTGATATTGGTGGCGTAAGTGGTCTATTGCATATCTCTGAGATTTCTCACGAGCATATCGATACACCTCACAGCGTCTTTAATGTCAATGATGAAGTAAAAGTCATGATTATTGACTTGGATGCAGAACGCGGTCGGATCTCTCTGTCCACGAAACAGCTAGAACCCGAACCCGGTGACATGATTAAGAATCGTGACTTAGTTTATGACAAAGCAGAAGAAATGGCTGCTAAGTATAGAGAACAATTGCTAGCGAAACAGCAAGGTGTTACTACTACAACAACTGAAACTGAAACTGCTGCTGCAACTACAACAACAACTACCGAAGAAGAAATTCCCACCGCAGTTGAAGAAGAAATTCCAGCAGCTATTGAAGAATAATTTATCTGCCGTTGTAGCTGCTTGCAACGGTTTTTTGATGAAAATATTCTATAAAGAGGGAAAAACCCTCTTTTTTATTGTAAAAGTTAGGAGTTAAGAGTTAGGAGTTAAGAGTTAATGGTTCATGGTTCATAGTTCATGGTTCATAGTTCATGGCTATTAACCATTAACCATTAACCATTAACCATTAACTTAATTCATTCAGTGGAAAGGAGAGTCTCTTGGTAACTATTAAGTGTAGAAACATCACTTTTCCCAATATTCAGGCGATTTTGTTTGACAAAAACGGTACTTTAGAAGATTCAGAAGAATTTTTGCGATCGCTCGCTCAAAAAGGTGCGCGACTGATAGACGCACAAATTCCCGGAACCGGGGAACCACTGTTAATGGCGTTTGGTGTCAATAGTGATACCCTTGATCCAGCCGGTTTAATAGCAGTGGCGAGTCGTCGGGAAACAGAAGTAGCCGCCGCAGCATATATCGCCGAAACTGGACGTAGTTGGTTTGAATCTTTACAAATAGCTCGTCAAGCCTTGGAAGAAGCTGAAAAATATGTTGGTAAAACTCCTTCACCGCTGTTTGTTGGTAGCTTGGACGTACTAAAAAATTTATCAGAAGCAGGATTAAAACTCGGTATTCTTTCTGCGGCGACAACTGCTGGAGTGCGTAAGTTTGTCGAAACTCACCAGTTGAGTGATTATATACAGTTGGAAATGGGAGTAGATGAGGGACTGAGTAAACCAGATCCAGCGTTATTTTTACAAGCTTGTGAAAAATTAGGAGTAGAACCGGGCGCTACTTTGATGGTAGGAGATTCTACGGGTGATATGCAAATGGCGCGTAATGCTAAAGCCGCCGGTTGCATTGGTATTACTTGGATCGGTAAGCCAGAAAATGTTACAGGTGCGGATGTGGTGATAAACCAACTAGATGAAATTCAAATTGTTGAAGATTAATTTTACTGCGGTTTTGCTAGTAGGGGCACAGCAATGCTGTGCCCCTAACCATTTAATAATCACTTCTACACCTAAATATAATAAAAAATCATCAATTCAATACATCAAAAAGGTGAAATTACTAACTTTTTATATTACATTCTAAGAATTAGAAATTAACCGAGAATATTTCAACTAAAGTTGTAGAATTCGCTTAATGATTTAGTGAACTTATTTACACATCAAAAATACTTATTAATGTACTCTTTAGGTAAGCGTTCAGGGGGGTGCGCCGTTGGCGCACCGCCAATAGTAAAGACATTTCC
>JBHYDF010000029.1:0-58580 GCA_051861145.1 Nostocaceae cyanobacterium | reverse complement strand
TAACTCCTAACTCCTAACTCCTAACTCCTAACTCCTAACTCCTAACTCCGCGCCTCTCATTCATAATCCATCAAAACTTGTACCCAATGTGGTGGGCGGGGAATGGGGTTGCCCAAGCGATCAAATAACAACCATGCTACCAGGTGTACAAGGAACAGGTAGAGAAAATTGTTAAGAATAATTAAGGCGATCGCACCCAGATTAATTATATAGGCAGTAGGTGATCCCAGTATTCCTAGCCGCAAGAATAGCCATTCAACTAAATCTGTAACTTGGTTAATTACATAAACCCAAAGGTCTTCCCCTGATAATAAAGACAGCAACCACAACCGAAAAAATACTCCTAAAGTGCCTAAAATAGAACCCAAGCTGATAGAAACAATCCAGGGAACGCGGCGACGCCAACTCGCCCCTAAAAGCACTCCCATGAAAGCAAAGGGCATGACAAACAACAAACTGCGGACAGGCCCCATCAGCACCGATAGTAGTAACCCAGAGGTAAGCGCTGCCATCCACGCTGCTCGTTTGCCCCAACGCAGGTAAACTAGAGCGATCGGTACTGGGAAAAATATCCGCAATATAGGCCCCAAAGGAAAGTAGAAATTAATAAACCAAATTAAGCTAGCAGCACTGGCTAAAAATGCTGTTTCCACCATCCGCAAGGGCGCATCCAGCTTGAGTTGAGGTTGTCTTAAGTTATCTTGTTTATTTATAAATTGATGGCGGGAAATTTCCGAGTCAGAGGGTTGGGAGTGGGAACGTTTTTCTGGCTCATCTGCTGGAGAATCTAAAGTACTCATGTTTGAAGGTAATTACACAATCATTTTTTCTAAAGCTGATATATCCGGAATACAAATTACTTCTTGATCCCGTTTTATCAACCCTTTCCTTTCTAGCCTGGTTAATACTCTTGTTACAGTTTCCCGCGCTAGTCCACTTAAACTACTCAACTCTCTATGAGGTAAATTAGGAATTTCGGTTCCCTTCTGTCCTTTTTTACCTTGCCCCTCTGCCAAAAACAATAACGTGTCTGCTACCCGCGACTGACTATCAGATTCCCGTAACCGCAGTCGCCGATTTACTTGTCGCAAGCGCCGCGCCATCAGTTGCGCTAATCTTACTCCTGCCAAGGGTTCTGTCTGTAGTAACTTGAGAAAATCCTGAGCAGGCATACTGCCTATTATCGTTGTCGTCAAAGTAATTACATCAGTAGAGCGAGGCACTTCATCAAGTGCCGCCATTTCACCAAATAATTCTCCCTTGCCAAGAATATTCAGTGTCACCTCTCTACCTTCTAGGCTGTAGCTACGAATTTTTACCCATCCGTCCATAATAAAATAGACAGAACCCCCCCAGTCATTTTCTAGCAGGATCACTTGATTGGCTGGGTGAGTGCGAGTGACAAGATGAGCTAAGGCTGTTTCCACAACGGCCTCTGGCAACCCTTGAAAAAAGGGAGTTGAGAAAATCCAGGGATTGTCGGGTGTCTGCACGCTATATCGGTCTTTCATTAGGACATTTTCATGTTGACGTACTCACCGGACTGAAGCCACGGTGATTCTCAAAGGATGTTACAAGGCAGGTTTAAACCGTGCCTCTCCACCCTTCTTCCTGCTTTTTCGACTCTTAACTAGACTGTTTCCAGTCCCCGTCAGACCGTCTCCACAGGCGTTTTCTTCCAGGCTGCGTCCCAGCCCAGAGACCCCTCTGTTTCGGATCACTTGCGCGGCTGCCACATCGCGATGCGTGGTGTAACCACACTCAGGACAAGAATGCATCCTGTCGTTTAATTCTTTCTTCCCGGTGTGGGTATCACATTGTGGGCAGACTTGCGAGGTGTAATCTTTGTTTACTTTCGTGAAATACACACCTCGCTTCCAGCACACCCATTGCAAGATGGAAACAAACTGCCCAAATCCAGCATCAAGAATGTACTTACCCAACATCCCTTTTGCCCACCTCCGGAAGTCAATATCCTCAACGAAAACCATTCCAGCATCATTGCAAAGTTTGTGAGCAAGCTTGAAATGCCAATCTTTGCGAGTGTCTGAAATGCGTTGATGGAGTCGGGCAATCTTGCGGTTTAGCTTATGGCGATTGTTTGAACCCTTCTTCTTATTTCTAAGCCTGCGTTGCAGCAATTTCAGCTTGCGATGCAGTGTGTTTAAAAAACGGGGACGCTCAATCAGTTCGCCATCGGAAGTAGCCGCAAACTTATCCAAACCTAAGTCAATCCCAAGGCAATGCCCACTGGCAACAGTATCAGGTACGTTAACATTACACTCCAGAGTCAGCATCAAGAAATATCCTGAAGCTTTGCGAACAACTCGAACTTGCTTCACTTTAAAGCCATCAGGGATTTCGCGAGACTTGACATATTTCATCCATCCCAATTGCGGCAACTTGATTTGGTTGCCTTTAAGAACTTGACCTTTCCCTAATTGTGGATACACAAATGACCTCATCCGGTATTTGTTTTTGAATCGAGGAAAGCCCATTTTCTTTCTACTCATATCCACAAAAGCTGTTTCCAATTTCCTCAAGACTTGTTGCAGTACCTGAGAATGAACTGTTGCTAGTTCTGGGAATTCTGCTTTTGCGCGAGTCAAAGCATTGGCTTGCTCGTAGTAATTAGGATAGGGTGCATTGGCTAATGTAATGTATTCGGAAACGATAGAACAAGCGTTGATGGGACACTTACGAGAATTGAGCCAATCTTTACGTTCTCGCAAAGCAAAATTCCAGACTTTGCGACACACTGTTAAAGTGTGTTCAATCTGTTGAATTTGCTCGTTTGTAGGCATTGCTTTGTACTCGTAAGTTAAACTCAACATTAGTTCTATCACCTCTTCTTACAAAATCATACGCTATTTTGTAAGTCCATTCTCGAAAGAAGTGATACGGCAGGATAAATCCTGCCACGGCGGCTTTCATTCCCTGTCTAAAGCACGAAGTTCGCAACTGCGTTGTTGCTTCTCAGGGGTTTTCAGCCAGCCTCCTGATAATATAGGCAAACATTTTAATCATACTCAAGTTGGCACTACTCTGCCTAAAAGGTGGGAAATTTCTCAGTAAAAAATTATCCTACGCACTTTGACCCATAGATAAAATCTATGGACTACCGTGCTTTGATGTCGGTGTATAGATTGATAGCCAATTTGTCACGTCTTATGACCTATCTTGTTGTAAAATATTGTCTTTTAGCAACTTAAAAAACTGTTGAAAAACTAAATTGGAGTTGGTTTGTTAGCTATTTTTTACAATTTAGATGCGATCGCTCGTAGATTGCCGAGGTGTTTCTAAAACTCAGCACCTCCCCGGTTAATCCCAAGCAGAGCAACTGCACTCCGTGCGCTTGAGCAATAGGAGGTACTACCCGTTACGCGATCGCCACACTGATTATCTCTGGACGCCCGGATAATACATAACATAATGGCAGTAGTAATAAATTTATTCTTCCATCACCAGACGTACAGTTCTACCTAAGGTAAATGAACGTGACTTCCCGCACAACTGAAATTCAAACGCTAATCGCAGACATTGACGGTGTACTTAACAACAAACGGCTCTCTAAATTTCTCTCCAGTCAGGGACAACAGCCACGACAGGTTTTAGAACGAGTTCGCGATTTTCTGGCTAGCTACACAGAAACCGATGTGCAAGCCGATCGCTCAGAAAATCAGCAACAGTCACAGCGATCGCCTTTGTTATCAAGATTTTTAGTTGAAAATCATCACCCTCCTTCGTCAGTGCAAAATGAAACTAACCAAGAGGGGGGTAGTGTTAATGCGCCGGAAGCGATCGCATTGTCGGCAATCCTGGCACCATTACAAGCAGAATTACAAAACTTATTACAAGAACGAGCAAATCTTGTCCAGGAAATTCGCCAACTAGAGCAAAGGCGACTGCAAAACTACTCTTTGGCACAGCAGATGGCAAACCAAGAGCAGATTATAGCAGATTTTTTACAAGTATTAGCAAATCGCCTGGGGGTAAATTTCCAGCCGCAAACGTCAGAAACTTCCACCACTCCTCCCCAACAGCAATTACTAGCAATTAATGCCCCTTCCTCGATCCCAAGTCAAAAACTCAACGCGCAAGCAGTATCTTCCCCGCCTCCATCTTTATTAGAGTCACAAAATCAAATAGAGCGGTTAACACTCTTTGCTAGAGAGTTGGATCAACGCTTGTTGACACTCGATGGTACTGTGAATGTAGTGTTTGAAGCGCTACAACGTAATATTCACACTTATCATGAGTCCTTGTCCGAAGCACTAGCAAGAATGCATAGTACAGGACTGCAAGGAGAACAGATGCTGGCGAACTTGATGAATAATTTGACACATCAAGTCCAGCCACAAATCACCTCCCAAGAACCATTGACTATTGACATCCAAAAAGAAGCACCATCCTCTGAACCAAGTAACCAGTTAGAGAGTGAATTACAAGAAGAACCTACACAAGCTGATACTTCCCAGGAAACTGACTCAGTAGGGGATCTCGATGCTGTGCTTTTGCAGCTAAATCAAGATACGCAGGACGACTCTTCTTTGGAATTACAGCAAGATAGTTCTGTGTCAATTCGCGATGAAGTAGACCAACTTTATGCCAGTTTATTTAATTCTGACAATTTAGCTGCGACAAACTCACAAATCATACCCCAGGAAATAAATTTTGAAGTCGGGGATGTTGCGGATGAGTTATTTATTGATGAGAGAGCAGCGACAAATCAACAGCCATCAGAATTTTCTCCACAGGAAGTAATTTTTGAAGTCCCTGATGTTACGGATGAATTTTCTGTTGATGCGACAGCCACAAACAACCCTGCGCCACCAGAGTTTACTCCGCATGAAATTATTTTTGAGATTACAGATTTTGCAGATGAGCCATCAGCTTTTAATATCGATGACACTTCATCTGAAGAAACTGCCGATTCTCCTATCGTACCTGATCCCTGGTTGGAAGAAGGCAATGTTCAGGCACAAGCTACACAGGATACATCCGCAGTAGTCCAAGAACAATTATTAGAATTGTGGGATAAATTTACACTAGTAGAAACTGATACTCCGGCTGTTGAAGAAACAGTTAATACTGATACACCTTCTCCGTCTGTTGAAGAAACAGTTAATACTGATACACCTTCTTCTACTGTTGAAGAAGCAATTAATACTGATACACCTTCTCCGTCTGTTGAAGAAACAGTTAATACTGATACACCTTCTTCTACTGTTGAAGAAGCAATTAATACTGATACACCTTCTCCGGTTGTTGAAGAACCAGTTAATACGGATACAATTTCGACTTTGGAAGGTTTATCAGTTAATGCCGAAAGTAGCCATAGCAACTCTAAAATTGCATCATTTGAAGATTCAACTCAAATAGAAATAGAAATTCCTAATCAAGATTTAAATGATGAATCAATAGATAACTATGTCCCTGCTTCGCCACAGGAAAATTTACTAGCAGAAGCGGAAAACCAAAATCTCACTATCCCAGAAGTATCCTTGGATGAAGAACAGTTACAGCAATTAAATCGAGATTTAGCTAATTTTGATGGGGAGCAAGCTGCTGCTAGTTTAGAACATCAACAGCCAGTCTCAGACCAGCTTAGCGTTGCTCCTGCCGATGTGGAATTGGTTGATACCGAAGAAAAGAAAGTTACAACAGGTACAGAACAAGATTCTTTGTCTGTAGATGACAATTTAGTAAATGATGATACAGAAAATCAGCGCAGTCCTCGTGATTCAGTTTGGTATCTTGGTATTGATTTAGGCACAACCGGAATTTCTGCAACTCTATTGAATCGCTCTACAAATGAGGTGTATCCTCTTTATTGGTCAGCAGAAAACCAACCCGAAGCAAATAAAGCGCTAGCATATCGTTTACCAGCAGAGGTTTATTTACCGCCTACTTCTTTCCACTCAGAGACAGAAAGCGAACAAGCTGCTAGTGATGCAGCTGCAAAGCAAAATTTGTTCTCGGCGCAGTTGAAGCCTTATTTGCAAATAGCCCTTCCCTACAAAAATGAACGGCAAAAATGGGAACCAGTATTACAATTCAATGAAGTTTCTGCGGTTCCTTTGGTTTGGGTGGTGCGATCGCTCTCGAAATTGCTGTTAACTTTAAAATCGGATCGCAATAGCACTACTTTGGGTTTAACTGCGGCGGCTGTTGGTTTAGACAAAGAAATTTTTCACAGCCTGATCGATAATCTTGCTGGTGTGATTTGTACTTGTCCTTCTAGTTGGTCGGAACAATATCGTTTCAACGTGCGCGAAGCTTTGTTAACTAGTAAGTTGGTGCAGCATCCGCAACAAGTATTTTTTGTCGAAGAAGCGATCGCTTGTTTGCTAAGTGAACTTGATGGTGCTAACGGTGAAATTGTCGGATTCAGCGGAAGTCAAAGTTCTCATCTGGCAAAAACCAGCGAGCATCGCTTTGTAGGCAGTACCCTTGTAATTAATATTGGCGCATCAGCAACGGAAATGGCGCTGGTTGATTTACCAGAAAATCTGGAAGAATTAAACCATAATGATTTCATGCTGCACAGTTTTGCCTATGCTGGTAAAGGAATTGAGCAGGATATTATCTGTCAATTGCTGTTACCGACAAAATGGCGACAACCACGCAGCCAAGCGCAGGAAAATGGTAATAATACTATTACTAGCAATCCTTGGCACTGGCAACCAGGCATTCCTGGCGTGGATAAGATGAGTTTTTCTAGTTTGGGATTGGAAGTTTTAAATTTACCTCGACCAGGAGAACCAGATATTAGCGATCGCATTCGCCTTCAACAGCGGCTAGAAAGTTCTCTTCTTGGTAAGGCTGTAATGGATTCGGCTGTTGCTTTGAAGTTAATTTTGCAACACCAAGAATCTTTTACTTTGGAATTCGCAGACCAGCGCTGGATTTTGCACCGCAGAGATTTGGAAAGTCAGGTATTAGTTCCGTTTGTGCGCCGTCTTAACCGTGAACTCAACAAGTTGTTGGTAGCAAAAGGCATACCGACAGAAGCGATTAATCAAGCTATTTTGACAGGTGGTACAACATCTTTAGGCGCGGTTTCCCGTTGGCTGCGGCAAAAACTTCCCAATGCTAGGTTTATTCAAGATTCGTATTTGGGTGAAAATGGTACTCCTAGTTGTAGTCGTGTGGCGTATGGTTTGGCGATGTTACCTCTACATCCCCAGGTTTTAGAAGTACCCAGACAGCAGTATACTGACTATTTCTTGTTTACAGAATTGCTGCGACTCGTGCCAGAAAGAGCTTTATCTTTTAGTGAAGTGATTCAGTTGTTTGAGGCGCGTGGAATTAATACCCGTAGTTGTCAGCAACGCCTGCTGGCTTTCTTGGAAGGTGAGTTACCTGCTGGTTTGATGCCTAATAGCCAAGATATAAGCTGGCTGTCTCAATCTTCCAGAGAAAATTTTGATTATAAAGCGATCGCAGCCGCACCACTTTTTGAAAAACAAGGTAGTCTCACCTATCGTCCCAATTCTGCACAATTGCAAACTTTAGTCCGCTATCTGAATGCCGTCAAAGCTAGTACCCAACAATCCTTGGAGGAACCTTATACGGTTAACTTTGCCATAGGCGTACTGCATTAGTATTCTTGTGGGTATTCTTGTGGGGTGGAGCGGAGCCGGAGACGCTCCGCCTCCGGAGAAGTTGCCGGGAAGATGTTATTTCCGGCAAACTTCGGAGCGTCTCGCCCGCCCTATGTTTACTTTATCAATACCAATCTACTGAATCAAACAAGTCTACTTCTATTGTCGCTAATGTTACTTAATAATTATTGTTTACGAAATAATACTGAATCTTTAAATTCTTCTGATTCATGGAAGGTTTTCCTAGCTTTATTGAAAGATTGTATGAACTTTATATTTTTAACGTTCTCAGTGCAGAGTTATTTGTATATATTAGCACTTGAAGTACATTGTATATGTAAAAACCGAAGGTAAGCCGTGTTCCCTACTAGCTCTGAGGTAATGGTTTCTAATATCGATACTTCAACTTTTATGAAGTATCCGAACTTCGTTGATTTTTCACAACAGCCCATACATTCTTCTGTTAAAAGTGTTACAAAAAGGTTAATTGACATTTTTGGAGCTGTTGTTGGACTCATAATTACAGCAGTAATCACAATTCCTGTAGTAATTGTTAGTCATTTTGATGATCCAGGCCCGATTTTTTATAGTCAAATTCGTTGTGGTTTGAATGGAAAATCCTTCCGGATCTGGAAATTCCGTTCCATGATTGTTGGCGCAGATAAAGTTAAACATTTGGTGAAGAACGAAGCCACAGGTCATATATTTAAATGTGCAGATGACCCCCGTATTACTCGTGTGGGTAAATTCTTGCGCAGCACCAGCTTAGACGAATTACCTCAATTTTGGAATGTCTTACTGGGAGATATGAGCTTAGTTGGTACCCGTCCACCTACTCCTGATGAAGTGATGCACTACCAAGAACAACACTGGCAAAGACTGCGAGTCAAACCAGGTATTACAGGAGAGTGGCAAGTTAATGGTCGTTCTAGCATCAAAGATTTTGAAACTATCGTCAGTATGGATATTGACTATCAACGCAAATGGTCAATAGCCTACGATTTGAGTCTGATTTTCAAAACTATCTGGGTGGTTCTGAAAAAGAGTGGAGCTTATTAAAGCTTTTGCTATCTTCACTTCGACTTATCAGGATGCATCGCTATTTTTCAACCCTTAACGCCGCTACCAGTTTCTGTGGGTACAATATAGCGTTGTAAAACTAGGAATAATATCAGTACTGGGACAATAGAAATTACTGAGCCAGCTGCTACCAAGCGCCAATCAAGAGAAAACGTACCCGCTAGCTTTGCTACTCCTAAAGGAAGGGTGTATAAGCTTTCATCTTGGATCACAATTAAAGGCCAGAGAAAGTCGCTCCAAGAACCGATAAAAACGAAAATTGCCAGGGTAACAAGTGCAGGGCGAACTGCTGGCAACATAACGTACCACCACAAGCCTAACTCCGAACAGCCATCCATACGTGCCGCTTCTTCCATTTCTTTAGGAACGCTCATAAAAGCTTGTCGTAAAAGAAAAATGCCAAAGGCTGAAGCTAAGCTAGGAAAAATCATTCCTAAATAAGTATTTCTTAAACCCAACTGGACTGTCAAAATGTACAGGGGTATCATCACAATCTGGAAGGGAATCATAATCGTAGAAACAATTGCAATAAAAATCCAGTCTCTTCCCGGAAATGAAAGTCTAGCCAAGGGGTAAGCTGCTAAAGCGCAAAATAATAAATTCAAGCTAACAGTCAGCACTGCTACTAAAGTACTGTTGAAAAGGTACTGTCCAAAAGGGTTTGTTTGCCAAACTGTGATAAAGTTTTCCACAGTCGGTTGAGTTGGCAGTAATTGCGGCGGCGACTGAAAGATATTTTCAGTTTGAGATTTTAATGAAGTGCTTACAAGCCAAAGTAGGGGAAAGAGAGTCACCAACGCGATCGCTCCCAACACCCCATACATTCCCAAAATTTTTACTTTTGAATTGCGTGTTAATAAATTCATAATTCACCTGTAGTTGCTGATTTTTAATCTCATCGTAAACCTGTAAATTATCGCAATATTTGCAGCCTATTGTTAGTAGATTTTGCAACAAAAATATATACAAAAATCTTGTCCATTACTTGTTTTTTATCAACAAACATCATAATATAGTAATTGTATTTGTCTAGCTACATACCGTTGTAGCTAGACGCGCTGGGGACAATCGTCCCCGGCGCGGAATTTTCTAAAAAACTGACTTGAAAATAGGGAGTAGGGAGTAGGGAATTGGAAAAAGCCTATTTGCGTAATCGTAGCGTTTTGAACGCAGAGTAACGCAAAGGAAGCGCACGCCTGTAGCAGAGTCTTTCTGATTTTTATTCGTTACTAATTTGTGCAATGTTGTACTTAGACGTAACTAATAAAATATTGTAAAAACTTTTATTATTTCATTAGCAAGAAATATAGCAATCCTACATCATTCATGAAAACTAGAAATCCGGTATCTGGGAAATAGCGGGTTTCACCAGAACTTTGAATTTTCACAAATCAAATAGAATTGAATTCACTTTCTGTACAAACAGTGTCTAAAGGCTTATCCCAAGGTTCAATAGGTAATTGCTGCAAATAAGCAAAATCAAAAACAATACCAATAGTAGGTTTGCTTGCCCACTCAGGAGAAGCTAGTAAGCGATCGTAATATCCACCACCGTAACCCAAACGATATCCTTTATATTCACAAGCAACACAAGGCACAAGAATTAAATCTACCTGAGCATGATCTATACTTGGGGCGTCGGGATGGGGTTCGGGAATGCCATAAGTCCCGACATTTACCGAGTCGTTGGGCGTGCAAACATGCCAAGATAAATCATTGCCAACACAGCGAGGAAATCCCCATATTTTTGTGGGGTGGAGAGAAGTTGCCGGGAAGATGTTCTTTCCGGCAAACTTCAAAGCATTTTGCCCGCCCGTAAACAGGGGACTCAAATCAGGTTCTTGACGAAAGCTGAAATAAGCAAGTACTGTTTTTGCTTGGGTAAACAGGGGTGAGGAGAGAAGTTGGGTACAGATGCGATCGCTCTTTTCCCTCCACTCTTCCACAGGCATTGATTGACGTTTTTTTAAAAGCGATCGACGTAATTCTGCTTTTTTCATCTAGACGACCTCCGTAAGGGTACTGCCACCACAACGAAGTTTAGCGGCGAGGAGAATTGCGGGACAATTAAGGGTGTTCGATACCCTTTTAATTGTCAAGAGTGCTTTGCTTCTCAACATAAGATTTTAAGTTCTTCAAGGGTTTGAAACTGCTAAGGTTCTACCCCCAGTTTTGGGTATCTAGGGAGGATTTCGGCACAAATGCCGACGTGTTCTTAATGAATAAGAGGTCTGTTTGCCACAGTGCGCCATCTTTTCTACGGATTTGTGAACAAAAATCTAATAGCCTAAAATTCTTTTCGGTCATGAATTTAATAACGTCTGAAATTAGTGGGCAGCCCTTATTAATTGGAATTAAAGATGTTTCCATTAAAACAAACTCAGTTAGCTCTAACAAATTAGAAGCGCCTTGTAGGACATTTATTTCATATCCTTGAACATCTAATTTAAGGAAGTCTAGCTTCCTAAACTCCGGGTAACGTTCGAGAAGAGAATCCAAGGTTGTCAGTTCTTTTTCAACGTAGTTTCTATTGTAGGGACTAGACTCCTCAAGAACTGAACTGCCAGTTTCCATTTCCATAAAACTAACCTTTTCTCCATCCTTCGCCCCTAAAAGTGCTATTTCAAAAACTACATCGCCCTTAAAGCTACTGCAAACCTCCTGTAGAATGGAAGACTTACTATTTTGTCCTTCAATCATAAGAACTTTCGAGTTAGGGAAGATGCTTTTGAACATTTTTGTCCACTCACCATGGTATGCACCTACATCAATAACTGAAGCAGGTTGAAATCTCCACTCTTTCAAGTACTTTAATGCACCATCCACACTTGGATATGAAGGATACAATGAAGCACCAAAAAATAAACCGACTTTGTAAAAGAATCTCTTAAGCTGTATGGGAGTTATAGATCTGATATTACGGAGTAATGCTTTCACCATAATTTCTCTTTATTCAGGGATATTCCAAGGTAGTAATTCGCCCTTCCTATTTGCTGAGCTTATGCAGCCTAACTATTCGTGTTCATAGTTGTTCTTGTGGGTTGGTTATTGACCGCGACTGGAACAGCGCACTTAAGTTGTTGAATCTTGGAGCCGTTGGACTACCGATTCCTGGCTGTGGAGGCTTAGGGGATGCCCAGTCCGTGAAGCAGCAAGTCTCCTAAGTGAATTTGGCTAACCGCTCTTCGGTTAGCCAAAGAGTTGTCACCAGCGAAAATTAACCACGAAAACACAAAAACACCAAGAAAAAACTCTTAGTGTCTTGGTGTCTTTGTGGTTCAATTAATTTATAATAAACTAAACAGAAGCAGCGTTTTGACGCCACCAATCAATTGTATTTTTTAGCCCTTGCTTAAAGTCTACCTGAGCGGTGAAACCAAAAGCAACATGCGCCCTTTCGGTATCTAAACAACGGCGTGGCTGACCGTTAGGCTTATCGGTTTCCCAAACAATTTCGCCGTCGTACTCCATCAATTCACAAATCAAATTAATCAAATCGCGGATGGAGATTTCGTAGCCAGTTCCCAAGTTCACTGGTTCAGAGTCATTATAGAATTGAGTACCCATAACAATTCCCCGCGCCGCATCTTCAGAATAGAGAAACTCGCGGGTAGGACTACCATCACCCCAAACAGGAATTTGCTTTTCTCCCTTTAACTGTGCTTCGTAAACTTTACGAATTAACGCCGGGATGACATGGGAACTTCTGGGGTCAAAGTTATCTTCGGGACCGTATAAATTTACTGGCAAAAGGTAAATACCATTAAAGCCGTACTGCTGGCGGTAAGCTTGCAACTGCACCAACAAAGCTTTTTTTGCCACTCCGTAGGGGGCGTTGGTTTCCTCTGGGTAGCCATTCCACAGATCGTCTTCTTTAAACGGTACCGGGGTAAATTTAGGATAAGCGCAGATAGTACCCACGCAAACGAATTTTTCTACACCAGCTTGATAAGCAGCGTGAATTAGCTGGGTTCCCATCATCAAGTTATCGTAAAACAACTCGGCGGGTTTTTCCCGGTTGAGACCGATACCACCGACGTGGGCTGCTAAGTGGATGATAATGTCTTGTTGGTCAACTGCACGCTGGCAGTTTTCCAGAACCCGTAAATCACATTCACGCGATCGCGGTACTGTAATTTTCTCTTGACTTGCTCCTGCTTTACACAGTTGGTCTATCACCTGGCGTCCGAGAAAACCAGCGCCTCCGGTAACAAGAATCCGTTTATTTTTCAGTTCTAAGGCGTTCATCTTTTTGTCCTCGTAGGTCTTCATTACAGCCCTTCAGGCGGGGAAAAGGGGAAGGGGACAAGGAGAAAGGGAATCCCATAAATAAATTGATGAGTGTACGTTTAAGGATGCCTCATCCCTCGCGCTGTGCGTCGCGGAATAAATTTTGTTATCTGCTCCATAAATAATGGTGCTAGTACCTTTTTAAAGGGCAAGTATTTTCTTCCTCCTTTAACCTTTCCCCCTTCTCCCTTCCCCCTTCTTCGGTTACAGGTGCAGCACCCCGAGTTCTTGCCGAATCATGGCATTATCTTT
This sequence comes from Nostocaceae cyanobacterium, assembly GCA_051861145.1. Taxonomy (GTDB): domain Bacteria; phylum Cyanobacteriota; class Cyanobacteriia; order Cyanobacteriales; family Nostocaceae; genus JBHYDF01. Next base: position 45,351 of record JBHYDF010000029.1, on the reverse strand, counting down.
TATTGCTTGTGTCACGCTTCCATTCGGAGATGTTAGCCCTAACGCTTGTAAGTCTGCTTCCACCATGAGGGCCACTAGTTCATCAAATGTGACTAAGGGTTTCCAGCCCAACTTTTGCCGTGCTTTTGTAGAGTCACCAATTAACAAATCTACTTCTGCTGGGCGCAAATACCGGGGGTCGAATTCCACATAGTCTTCCCACTTAAGATTTACATAGCCAAACGCCAATTCTAAAAACTCGCGAACTGTGTGGGTTTCGCCAGTAGCAATGACATAATCATCCGGTTCGTCTTGCTGTAACATCATCCACATAGCCCGGACGTAATCCTTGGCATAACCCCAATCCCGCTTGGAATCCAAATTACCCATATAAAGTTTTTTCTGCTTTCCAGCAAGAATGCGGGCAATTGCCATCGTGATTTTACGAGTTACAAACGTTTCACCCCGGCGGGGAGATTCGTGGTTAAACAGTATGCCATTACATGCAAACATACCGTAAGATTCCCGGTAATTTACTGTTTGCCAGTGGGCATAAACCTTAGCGCAAGCATAAGGACTGCGAGGATAAAATGGAGTTGTCTCCTTTTGGGGTACTTCTTGTACCAAGCCATACATTTCTGAAGAACCAGCTTGGTAGAAACGCACCTGAATTCCTGTGCGACGCTGGTAATCACGAATCGCTTCTAACAGACGCAGCGCACCAATTCCAACCGAATCCACAGTGTATTCCGGTGCATCAAAGCTTACCCTTACGTGGGATTGAGCGCCCAGGTTGTAAATTTCTGTTGGTTCGACTTCTTCTAAAATGCGGCGCAGTGTGGTACCGTCCGTCAAGTCACCATAGTGGAGAAACAGCCGCACACCCTCCTTGTGAGGATCTTCATAAATGTGGTCGATGCGGTCTGTGTTGAAGGTGGAAGTCCGGCGAATAATGCCATGAACTTCATAACCTTGTTCGAGTAAAAATTCACTTAAATAAGAACCGTCTTGACCGGTAATACCAGTAATCAACGCTCGCTTTTGTTGGGTCATGCTCAATTTATCCCTTGTCGTTTCTGATTAAATTTATACAGGCGACTTGGCACAATCTAGCAAGTCATTGCTCAATTGCCCAATGGGAAACCTACGAGTATCTCTTGGTTGTCAACTCTTCTACCTCAGTAAATATGCTGTTTATGCTGTTTATAAAATATTTTTACAGTTATACCCCAAATCTTTGACAAATAGATACTAGCTTTTTCTACACAATTACTTTAAACTTCATCAATAATTTATATTTATTGGTGTATTTGTTAAAAATTAATGAAGTAAAAATTATAAATTTTCAAATTTGGAAAGTAAAATTTCAGTAAATTTTCGTAGTAAATAGGAGCTAAAAAAACAGTTAAGTTATCTTTTTTACATATAAACAATTTATTAATCTCAAGTTTGATTTGATAATATGTATTTTTGTTAACAGATGGTTCGTGATTACACTAATAACGCATGAAATTATTCTTACTTATGATTTCTAAATTCGTTTCTGGGGGCATTAACTGCCCCAGAAAACGTGTAGTATCTCCTCAGTAGGCTCCGTTATCTTTGGGCACAATGACCACACGAATTGTTTTCAAAACTATCCATAAATCAAGCCAAAAATTTCTGAATTTAACATAATGCAGGTCTATTTGAACTCGTCGGGGGTAGGGAATGTCATTACGACCGGAGACTTGCCATAGACCAGTAATTCCAGGTTTGATGGTTAAAATCTCATCAATGTGATAACCGTACTTTGGTAATTCTTCTGCTACTAAAGGTCGCGGGCCAACAACACTCATGTCCCCTTTTAAAACATTCCAGAATTGCGGGAATTCATCCAAGCTAGTAATTCGTAAAAATCTACCAATCTTCGTAATTCGGGGGTCATGCTTGAGTTTAAAACTGCTCTCAAACTCTTGCCGCAATTCTGGTGATGTGTCCATCATTTGCATGAGGATTTCATCGGCATTAGTCACCATTGTGCGGAATTTTATACAATTGAATGGTTTGTAGTTTTTACCTACCCGTTTCTGGATATAAAAAATTGGGCCTTCTGAACTTAAAGCTATCAGCAAGGCCAATATTAAGTAGACGGGTGAAAACAAAATCAGTACTGAGAGCGAAAAGATTATATCGAACAGTCGCTTGGTAAACTCTCCGTTTAAAGCTTGAAAAGACAAACCCCTAGGTTTAATTCTAGGTGTCTTTTTGGGTTGACCGCGCTTAAACAAAGTACGCGATCGCTTGCCGGAGAGGAGTGAGCTCTGGGCAGTCATCATACTCCTTATTTATCCACACCACACATAGTCCCAATCTTAAAGCTAAAAGCAGGTGCTTCTGGGAGCAATTTTCCAAAAGCTTGCAACAAAAGCAGACCTGACATCCTCCTCAAGGTCTTTTTTCGATGCACCTGTGTAAAAACTCAAGGTAGCGCTGGGCAAAAACTTGCCCAGAAAATCCGGCGGCGTGCGATCGCGCGTATTCCGGATTAAATTTATCAGCACAGGCTTCAAAGGTTTCTATTGCTTCTACCAAAGCTGCCTCTTTTTGTTCGTCGAATAAAATACCCGTTCCCGTCTGTTGGCAAGAACGAATATCCCGCACCGTTTCTTTTGCACCGCCAACGCCATAGGCAATTACCGGCGTCCCGCAAGCTTGTGCTTCCACTAAAGCGATACCAAAATCTTCACAAGCAGCATATACAAAAGCTTTAGCATTAGCCATATATTTTTTTACAATTTCATCGGGTTGCCAACCCAATATTTTTATATTAGGTTTTGCTATTTCGCGGATTTTTTGCATATCTTCCCCTGTGCCAATTACTACTAAAGGTTTTTGCATTTGGTTGAAAGCCCTGATGATTAAAGATACTTGCTTGTAGCTAACTAATCGGGAAACGGTCAGATAAAAATCTTCTTTCTCAGATACAAAAGGAAAACTCTCGATATTAACCGGTGGATAAATAACAGTCGCTTCCCGGCGGTAACAGCGCCAAATCCGACGCGCTGTATGTTGGGAATTGGCAATAAAGTAATCAACACGATTGGCACTCAGTACATCCCACTGACGCAAACGATGTAACAAATACCGCGTTGCCCATCCAGGCAAGCCACTCCCCATCTTGCTTTGGCGTAGATAATCAAAAGTCAAGTCCCAAGCATAACGCATGGGACTGTGACAGTAACAAATATGTAACTGTTCGGCAGTAGTGAGTATGCCTTTGGCAACACAGTGAGACGAAGAGAGAATCACGTCATACCGCCGCAAATCCAGTTGTTCAATCGCCAAAGGCAAAAAAGGCAGGTATTTTTGTACACCCGTCCTAGCAAAAGGAAAGTGCTGGAGAAACGTCTTACCAATCTGACGTTTGTATAAATAACTTTCCGGATTGCTAGATTCAAAATCGATGAGGGCGTATAAGTCCGCATCAACGTGATTCAGAATTTCCTGCACAACCAATTCTGAACCGCCAGTGGCTTTAGGTGTCAGCCACTCATGCACCAAAGCATATTTCAAGGGCACAGCTAACTTTGATTTAGTAGATAGAGAATAATAGGGTAAATAATGAGGTTAACTGAAAAGTTTCCCGCTCTGAAAAAAAATGGGAAATGCCCCATATTTTCCAAGCGACGTAATCCGCTTGAAAGAGGTTCCAGACGAATGCCCTAACCTGATAACCTCAAAGAAGGGAGTAGGGCATGGGGCATGGGGCATGGGGCATGGGGCATGGGGCATGGGACAATGGGCATGGGGCATTGGACATTAGACATTGGGAATTGAGCATTGGGAATTGAAGTACTGATTTTTTCCTTGCCCATTGCCCGATGCCCATTGCCCAATGCCCTATTTCCTAAACTGCAACTGAGACAAAAATGGGGATTTATGCGAATTCTAATCATGGGTGGCACTCGATTCATTGGTGTTTATCTCACTCAACTACTAGTGCAACAAGGACATGAGGTAATATTGTTTAATCGTGGTAATCGTCCAGCACCAGTTGCAGGCGTCGGACAAATAATAGGCGATCGCACTGACGCCACCCAATTAAAAGAAAAACTTTCTCAAGAAAATTTTGATGCCATTTTTGATAATAACGGACGGGAACTTACTGATACTCAACCACTAGCAGAAATTTTTCAAGACCGAGTGCAACATTTTATATATATGAGTTCTGCTGGGGTATACCTCAAATCAGACCAAATGCCCCATATAGAAGGCGATGCCATAGATCCAAAAAGTCGTCACAAAGGTAAATACGATACAGAAGCTTACCTAACTCAACAGGGAATTCCCTTCACCTCCATTCGTCCCACCTACATCTACGGGTCTCAAAACTACAACGACTTGGAAGCATGGTTTTTTGATCGAATAGTGCGCGATCGCCCTATTCCCATCCCTGGCAATGGCTTGCATATCACACAGTTAGGTCATGTGAAAGATTTAGCAACGGCAATGACCAAAGTTTTGGGAAATTCTCAGGCTATAAGACAAATTTATAATGTGTCAGGCGATCGCTTTGTCACTTTTGATGGTTTAGCCCGTGCTTGTGCCGTTGCTGCTGGCAAATCTGCTGATGAAATCAAAATCGTCCATTACGATCCGAAAAAATTTGATTTCGGTAAGCGTAAAGCTTTTCCGTTGCGGGCACAGCATTTCTTTGCTTCGGTTAATAAAGCCATGGCAGAATTAAGCTGGCAACCTGAGTATGATTTGATTTCTGGATTAAAAGATTCATTTGAGAATGATTATCTTACCTCTGGTAGAGATAAAAAAGATATCGATTTTTCTGTGGATGAGGAGATTTTGCTTTCCTCATAGTCAATAGCTACAGCAGTTCAATAGCTGTAGGGGCACAGCAGTTAAGGCTTGTGTGTCAATAATCACAAAAATTTAATCTGTAGTAGCCCAAATTCGGTGCTGACGGGGACGACGCATATCGGGAGCATCCCAATTTTGACAAAATACTTGTGAAAGATTTTTCTTAGTCCTCTTGTAGAGGAATGCGCGCTTTCAGACAGGCACTTAAGTGCCTGGCTATTCATGCAAAATTGGGATGCTCCCCGCATATCTGCATCCACCAAAGGTAGGCGATCGCCAAATTTACCCTGAAGCACCATCTCCATTATTAGGGATGAGGCGCGGTATTGGTTAAAATATAAAAATGCTATCCACTCAAACTCAACTATTAAGACTTTCGCAAGGACAATTAAATCTGCTTGAACGTTGTCCGCGTCAGTTTCAGCATATATACTTAGAAAAACTTAATTCTCCCGCAGATCCTGAACGCGAAGAACATCAAAATTTGGGAAGTCGCTTTCACTTACTGATGCAACAGCGAGAAATGGGTTTGCCTATTGATGGTTTCCTGCAAGCAGATCCACAGTTGCAAACTTGGATGATTGCTTTTGCCAATGCAGCACCAGAAATTTTAACGCCAACCATTGATAGTCAAACTTTCCGTGAAAGCGAACACTACCGCACGTTACAAGTAGAAAATTATTTACTTACAGTTGTCTACGATTTATTAATTGCAGACAAACAACAAGCACAAATTTTTGACTGGAAAACTTATCCGAAACTGCCAAATAAACGCAAGTTAGAACAAAACTGGCAGACACGTCTCTATCTATATGTATTAGCTGAAACTAGCGATTATCTACCAGAAAATATTTCTATGACATATTGGTTTGTCCAGTCTGAAGGTAAACCGCAAAGCATTAAATATAATTATGATACTGCCCAGCACGAGAAAATAACCAAGAAACTTAGTCAACTTTTAAGTAAATTAACCCGTTGGCTGGAACGCTATTACCAGGGAGAAGATTTTCCGCAAGTATCAGAAGGTAGCAAAGCATGTGAATATTGTCAGTTTGCAACAAGATGTAATCGCCTTCAGACGAATACTGAACAGATATCAGCAGCAAACTCTCCTTCCTACTCAGTAGACACCAACCTACTAAATCTCGCTACGATTCAAGAGGTATCTCTGTGAAGAGACTAGGGGCTAGTGACTAGGGACTAGGGAATAAAAACAAAAGTTAAAATTGATGCATTAACGCATAAACAATTTCTCTTTTACTTCTTACTTTCCCTCTAGCCTAGCCCCTAGACCCTAACCCTTGGGAAAAACCTGTCCAAAATTGCCCAGCCTTGGTCACGAGGCGGTGTTTTACCGCTGAAAAAACTGTTTTGAGCGCGGTAAAACCGCCTCGTGACCCCCCTCGCAAAAGCCTATCCTACTTAATTATTTGATGAAGGCTGGGCAATTTTGGATAACTTTATGAAAGCCCCTAATCCTTATTATTTTATGCATTCAGAAGAATTTAATGCGGTTTATGTCCGCGAATTAGGAATTGACGACATAGCCCCCGTTTATCATCTGGGAGAAGAATTGTTTACCAGCGATTTATATCCCTATTTATATCGTTGCTGGGACGAATGGGAGGTAATTGGACTTTATAACACAGATCCAGAATACTGTCTAGTTGCCGAAATAGATGAGCAATTAGCAGGATTCATTTTAGGAACCATCATCACCAAAGCATCCTGGACTTACGGATATATTCTCTGGTTAGGAGTAAGTCCTAAGTTTCAGCGTCGCGGAGTAGGAGACAAACTAGTTGATACTGCGATCGCTCGTATGATTGAAGATGGAGCAAGGTTCATGCTAGTAGATACCGATCCAGAAAATGTTCCAGCAGTCAAGTTTTTTAGCCGCAAAGGATTTGGTAATATTCGCCAGCATGTTTTCTTGTCAATGAATTTAAGTAAACATGAATACTATGGCAGACTAATTGATTACGAACGACAAAAAGCTGAAAGAGCAGGTTATAAGCGATCGACTCGTCCTATCCGTTCTCGCAAACCCGAAGCCATTGGTAGTGAAGCCGCCCTCAATGTCTTAATAACTCAATCTCAACAGCAAGAAGAAACACCAATTTAAATTTAGCCATTGCTGATTAAAGATTATGAAAAGTCTCACGCAAAGCCAAGCCAGCGCGTTGCGGTGAACCAGTGCTGTAGGCGGGTTTCCCGCCGTAGGCAACTGGTGAACCCGGAGGGGGGTTTCCCCCGTTGTAGCGACTGGCGCGCCAAGACGCCAAGAAAATCTTTGCGCCTTTGCGGCTTTGCGTGAGACTCAAAAAGAATTCATACTCGAATTCAGCAACGCCTAAATTTAAGTAGGGCATATGCCCTACCTACTGCCCATTTTTATTTTTTAATTTCTTCAATGCAACAGCAATGGATTCTTGCACCAAATGAACAACCACCAGAGTGGTTCCTGCAAGCGGTAAAACAATATGTACCCGCATCAACTGGACAATTTGCGGCGCAGTTGTTATGGCAACGAGGTATACGAGACTTACCTCAACTTGCTGCTTTTGTCAACCCAAAAATTTATCAAACAGCAAGTCCATTTGAATTTGGGCAAGAAATGCTTTTAGCAGTGAAACGGTTGAGACAGGCGCGGGAAACTGGTGAAAAAATTGCCATTTGGGGAGACTTTGACGCTGATGGTATCACTTCTACGGCTGTACTATGGGATGGTTTGGGGCAGTTTTTTGCCCAAAATACGCAGTTAATCTATTACATTCCTAACCGTTTAACAGAATCCCACGGGCTTAACTGTCAAGGTATTGATAACTTGGTTAAACAAGATTGCAAGTTAATAGTGACTTGTGATACTGGCAGTACAAATATTCGTGAAATTACTTATGCTCAAGAATTAGGCATAGATATTATTGTCACAGACCACCACACCTTACCAGCGGAACGCCCCCCAGTTGTTGCAATCATCAACCCCCGCTATTTGCCAAATGATCATCCATTGTTTCATCTTTCAGGGGTGGCGGTAGCATATAAGTTAGTGGAAGCCCTTTATCAAAGTTTGCCAAACGTCCCGCAACAACCGTTAGAGGATTTGTTAGATTTAGTTGCGGTAGGATTAATTGCAGACTTAGTACAGTTAAGTGGAGATTGTCGCCATTTAGCACAAATGGGAATTGGGCGACTGCATGAGGATTTTAAACAACCTCCTCAACTGCGGCGGCGTCCGGGGGTAGGGCGGTTATTGGAATTGTGTCAGAAAAATGGCGATCGCCCAACAGATATTTCCTTTGGTCTTGGTCCCCGCATTAATGCCGTTAGCCGTATCCAAGGTGATGCCAGATTTTGCGTAGAATTACTGACCAATCGTGATTACAAACGTGTTAATCAACTTGCAGAATCAACAGAATTAGCCAACTCCCGCCGTAAATCTTTACAAAAAGAAGTTTCCCAGCATGTAGCCCAAAAGCTCACGCAAATGGACTTATCTACTACCAGCGTTATTGTTTTAGAAGACCCTCAATGGGCTGCTGGTGTCTTGGGATTAGTAGCAGGGCAAGTAGCACAAGAAACAGGACGCCCGACGATTCTACTGAGTACAGAAGAGACTAGAGAAGAAGCTAGCCCCCAGCCCCTAGCCCCTAGCCCCTCAGCTTTGGCCCGTGGTTCTGCTCGTTCAGTCAACTCAATTGATTTATACCAACTGGTGAAAAACCAAGCTCATCTGTTACATCGTTTTGGTGGACATCCTTATGCAGCGGGGTTAAGTTTACCAGTAGAGAATATTCCTTTATTTAAGGAGGCGGTTAACCAGCAGTTACGGCAAACTCTGGGGGGTGTAACTCTGGCACCAACGGTACAGGCAGATTTAGTGGTGACAGTAGCAGACTTGGGGAAAGAATTATTTGCAGAATTGAAATTATTGGAACCTTGCGGTATGGGTAATCCCGTACCGAAATTGTTGATTCAAAACTGCTGGTTTGAAAATGCTTGGCATCGTAATCAACAAGATTGGCAAGGGAAAAAGGTACAGTACATTAAAACCGAGTTTGATATTCGCGATGAGTCGAGCAAAAATCGTTTCCCTGGTATATGGTGGGGACATTATAAGGATGAATTACCTTTGGGACGATGTGATTGTATAGCAGAGTTGGACTACAACACCTTTAAAAAACGCTATGAAATTCGCTTGATTGCCGTACGTCCCAGCGAAAATTCAGCATTCAATATTCAGCGCTCAGCACTAATATTAGATTGGCGCAATATTTCTACAACAGCGATAACAGAAGCGATTAATCGCATTTCTACAAGAGAAAGCAAATCCCCACTTGTAGTGAGAGAATGTCCTACGAATTGGGATAATTTACGGGCTTGGTTAAGGCGATCGCTTCACAATCAGCAACCATTAGCGATCGCATGGTCTAAACCCCAACACCAACCACCAGAAGAAATTTGGCTAACGCTTGTAGGAATTGCTAAATACCTCAGCCGTACTAATCAACTAGTTACCCGCGTTCAACTTTTAGAGAAATTAGGCATAGCTGATCAAAGTTTACATTTGAGCTTCAAAGCTTTAAGATATTTGGGTTTTACAGTCCAAAGAGAAGACCGTTATTTGCAAATCGACTACCATCCCAACACGGAATCAAATCTTGCACAAACCGCTATTTTACAATTTTTAGCCGCTGTCAGAGAAGAACAATTTCAACGCGAGTATTTTGCTGAAGTACCTTTATCAACTATTCAAACAATAGCGGCTACCATTTTGGATTTTGGATTTTAGATTTGTCATTTGTCATTTGTCCTTTGTCAAAAGTCTTTACCAATGACTAATGACTAATGACCAATGACAAATGACCAATGACCAATGACTAATGACTAATGACTTGTTAAATTTCCCTGCCGTTCACACTTAAAACCGCGATGCTGCCAAGCAACCATATCCACTTCTGCCAATTTTTGCACATTAGAGCATTGCGGCTGAATAATCTGACTTAAACCTGCCCAAAACAAGCTGCGGGTTACATCCAGTCCAGTTTTAAACCAAAACTCGCGATTACCGGGAATACCTTGTTCCTGTACTATTTCCTGTTCTACCCAAATACCATGCGCACCCAAAAGAATTTGTGCTATCCATTTGGCTCGTGGTAAGTGTGTCGGCGAGGTAATTAGCTTAATTTTATGTACACCCCAACGGCGTAAAATGGGAATACCGTAGTAAAAATTATCAAAAGTCGAATTAGCGCACTTTTCTAACCAAACATTTGCTACAGGAGATACTTGCTTTTGAAAAATAAGCCAAATACAAGGTTCTGGGGAACCTTGGGAAATTAGAATTGGGATTTGTGGGTATGTTTTTGTTAATTGAGCTACATATATTTCCCGACGAATACTGCCACCAAGAACAAAAAATGCATCCACTGGCTTGGAGGATGCAGAAACTAAGGTTATAGTGGTAAACATCAGCCAAATGCCTAGGAGAAAACCTACCCCCATAGCAATTTTTTGTAAAAATTGTCTCTTTTTTCGCAAGTGATTTTTATGGGAAGCAAATCGACTACTTTTAACTTTACGGTTCATGGCATTTTTATATAAAATTTCTTAAGTTGCTTTAAGTTGCGTGAATTTTGTAATTATTAGAAATTACAGCCCTTTTCCGGTGAATAGACCACAGAAACAAGGTCGGGCGGGTTTTGTTTGAATCTCGAACTATTGCCGAGAGGATGTCTACTAAAGCCGCCCCTAACCCACCCCCTACAAAAAAATGTGGTTAAAATAAATGAAATTGGCTGTGAGTTAATTTAGTTACAATTGAATTTGAGTAATAATGGGTGCCAAGATGACACTGATGAAAGTGTCATATAAATGCAGTAAGCTGGCTTTTACAAATTAAGTAATCTAACTCATGCCAGAAAGCTCACAGGAAAAGTGATGCACTATATTTAAGGAAAGTTTTAAGGAAAAAAAGCATGAAACAAGTGTAACCTAGCAGAAAAACTTATAGCTTTCTGGAAAGCTCTGATTGCTAAACTGTCAACAACACAATTATTGCAGCTAATATACATGAAACAATCTGCGAAACGTTACTCGCCACTGCAAGTAGCTTTAATTGGAGGAGCGATCGCCTCCACAGCAACACTATCCGTATTTGGCTCAGCTTGGTCTCGCTCTGTCCGTGCAGCATTACAAGATAGTCCAAAACAGGTAGTTGACCAAGTATGGCAACTGGTCAATCGTGAATATGTGGATGGCTCTTTTAATAGACAGAATTGGCAAGCAATTAGGCTAAGCCTGTTGAGCAGAAATTATACTTCCCGTGAAGAAGCTTACGTTGCCATCCGCGAAGCTTTGCAAAGGTTGGAGGACCCCTACACTCGGTTTATGGACCCCCGACAGTATGAAGCCCTGACTAGCCAAACATCTGGGGAAGTCTCCGGAATTGGCATTCGCATGGAGATGGATGAAAAAACCAAGCGGCTAACCGTTGTCGAAGCCTTGGAAAATTCACCAGCAATGAAAGCGGGGGTAAGGCCTGGTGATCAAATTGTGGCAATTGACGGTAAACCCACTCTACAAATGAAAATCGAAGATGCTTCCAAGCTGATTCGAGGTAAAGCGGGTACACCTATAACCTTGCGTTTGGAAAGAAATGGGCGGAGTGCATTTGACCTGAAGTTGACACGGGCTACTATCGAAGTACCAACAGTGCGTTATGAACTCAAGCAAGAAGGTAATCGCCGTGTTGGTTATATCCGCTTGCGAGAGTTCAGCGCCCACGCTGCTGAGCAAATGCAAAGAGCTATCCGTGATTTGAATACCAAAAACGTTGATGGCTATGTGTTGGATTTACGGGGCAATCCTGGTGGTTTGTTACAAGCAAGCATCGAAATTGCCCGGATGTGGATGGATGATGGTGCAATTGTCCGCACGATAGATCGTAAAGGCGGAAGTGAAGAAGCCAAAGCCAATAAAACTGCATTGACAAATCGGCCTTTGGCTGTATTGGTAGATAATAATTCTGCTAGTGCCAGCGAAATCCTCGCAGGCGCACTTAAAGATAATAGACGAGCAGTTGTTGTTGGTAGTAAAACCTTTGGTAAAGCCTTGGTGCAATCAGTTCATCAACTTGCTGATGGTTCCGGTGTAGCAATTACCATTGCTCACTACTACACTCCCAAAGGAACAGACATTAACCATAAGGGAATTTCACCCGATGTCACGTTAAATTTGACAGAGCAACAACAACGGCAGTTGGCGTCTAATCCAAATCTGCTGGGAACTCAAAACGATCCTCAATATGCTCGTGCTTTAACAGTTCTCAACAGCAACAACTTCGCCAAACCTATGCAAAATCAACCTTCACAAAAACCAATTAGCTCTCGCGCTAGCGATTTGCGGTTGTAGATATATTTAATATTGCAGATTGGGAATACTAGGAATTGGATATTAGTCATTTGTCATTTGTCCTTTGTCCTTTGTCCTTTGTCATTTGTCCTTTGTCCTTTGTCCTTTGTCATTTGTCCTTTGTCATTTGTCTTTATCAATGACTAATGACTAATGACTAATGACTAATGACTAATGACTAATAACTAATGACTAACCTAATCCAAAATCTTATCTATGAATCACGAGGCAGTTGATACAATCACCACCGATGCTTACTTGCCAAAAGTATCGGTGGTTATTCCTATTTATAATGGTGAGGCAGATTTACCAGAGTTAATCAATTGTTTATTGGCTCAAACTTACCCAAGACGACAGGTAGAGTATTTGTTGGTTGACAATAACAGTAGCGATCGCACTTCCGTCATTCTCCAACAAACTGCCGAAAATTCTCCCCTACCAATTCGCCCTTTGAGCGAAAATCAAATTCAAAGTTCCTACGCTGCCCGCAACACAGGTATTCGCGCCGCCACCAGCCAAATTATTGCCTTTACTGATGCTGATTGCCGCCCCCAGCCAAATTGGCTATTATCATTAATCGCGCCTTTTGTCAACCCTGATATAGTGATTGTTGCGGGTGAAATTGTAGCGCTACCAGGAAAAAGTTTGCTAGAACAATTTGCAGATCGTCAAGATACGTTATCGCAAAAGCACACCCTCGCCCATAAATTTTGTCCCTACGGTCAAACAGCAAATTTAGCGATTAGACTACAAGCACTACAAAAAGCAGGTTTGTTTCGTCCCTATCTTACCACTGGTGGTGATGCTGATATCTGTTGGCGGATTCAAAAGGAGAAAATAGGGCGTTTGGAATTTGCACCAGATGCGATCGTGCAGCACCACCACCGCACTACACTTAAAGAATTGGAAAGCCAATGGCGACGCTATGGGCGTTCAAACCGCTATTTACACGAATTGTATGGCGTAGAGTTGATGCGGGATATAACACTTAAAGAATGCGGTTATCGGCTAGCACGTTGGTTATTGAAGGAAGTACCAAGGGATAGCGTCAAGGCTTTAGTAGGTAAAGCCTCCCTTGTGGACTTATTAAATACTCCTATAGGATTGTTTACTGCTAGGGCGCGTAGTGCTGGGCAAAGACAAGCTAAATTACCAGAAAAGGCGAAAATAATTGAGAAACTGTAACGATTTTGGATTTTAGATTTTGGATTTTGGATTGGGAGTGGTTAGTGGTTAGTGGTTAGTAGTTGGTTGTTAATGGTTCATAGTTCATGGTTCATCGCCATTAACCATTAACCATTAACCATTAACCACTATCCACTATCCATTAACCATGAACCATTAACCATTAACCATTAACTATTAACCACTAAATTTCGCTACATTGGAAATAAAGTTAAGCAAGGAAAACTTTAGATGTCAGCACAACTGTTACTGGTTGATGATGAACCGGGGTTGCGTGAAGCAGTAAAAGACTATCTACAAGAAAGCGGTTTCAGCGTTCAAGTTGCCAGTAACGCTCATGAGGGATGGGAGTTAATGCAGCAAAGTACACCTGATTTGGTAATTTCTGACATCATGATGCCTCAGGTGGATGGCTATCAGTTCCTCAAGCAACTGCGTGAAGATCCGCGCTTTCGGACGTTACCGGTGGTATTTTTAACCGCTAAAGGCATGACAACCGATCGCATCCAAGGTTATCAAGCCGGTGTTGATGCTTATCTACCCAAACCTTTTGATCCAGATGAGTTAGTGGCAATAGTCGAAAATTTACTCACTCGCCGTGCTACCAAAACTTCAGCTACAAGGGAAGAAGGCGAAACTCCTGATATTGCCGATTTAGCTAATCAAATTGCCCAGATTAAGGCGTTGTTAACTCAAAGAAATGCGATCGCTCAATCTCCACCCCCTTTCACAATCGATTTAACTCCCAGAGAACAAAGTGTTTTAAACTTGGTAGCTGAAGGGTTAATGAATAAAGAAATAGCCCGGCGTTTAGATACCAGTGTGCGCAATGTCGAAAAGTACGTTAGCCGTTTGTTTAGTAAGACTGGCACGAATAGCCGCACCGAGTTGGTTCGTTTTGCTCTCGAACATGGTTTAGCTAATTGACACTTTCTCGACTTTAAGTCTAGGGATTCTTGGGTTGAGACTGCCTATTTTAGCAATTAGCTGTGAATTAAATTTCCGGATGTGTAGAGACGTGCCATGGCACGTCTGGGACAACTGATATCTTGCACCATTCTCAATAAAGGGTTAAATAAGCCTGGAAATAAATTACGTGGCTCAAAGCTAAAGTCGGTTAAAAACCGACGCTTATAAGAGTTTTAACCCATTTTTAATGGGTTTTAGCTATCAGCCGGAAATTTATTTCACGGCTTCATGCAACTGGTGCAAGATTTGAATTAAAACTGATATCTTGCACCAATCGCAACAGCCAGGAGGCGGCAGCCCTCCAAACCCTCGTTACCAGGTTCAACCTGGCAGTTGAGAATAAGAGCCTCTGGCTCTTGTTGAGAATGCTACAAGATTTGAATTAAAACTGATATCTTGCACCAATCGCAACAGCCAGGAGGCGGCAGCCCTCCAAACCCTCGTTACCAGGTTCAACCTGGCAGTTGAGAATAAGAGCCTCTGGTTCTTGTTGAGAATGCTACAAGATATCAGTTAAAACGGGTTGAAAAGTTTACCCAATCATCTTTAGATGAATACGCGCCCGACGCCCGAAATTTATTTCCGGGCTAACTTTTGCAAGAAACTACATGAACAAAGTTCACGGCGAACTGATGAAAAAATCTCTTTCCCTAGCCCCTAGTCCAAGCGCCCAAGCGCCCCTATTCAACCAGAGAAACCGGATTTTTTCATCAAAAATGTGAATACTGAATCGGTGTTCAAGCTCACCAAAAAACGCTGAAACTATACCACTTATTCAAACACCACTAAAGAACCAATTTGAAAATGAGGATTTAAGACTGACACGACATCATTCATACATCACTCAGAATCCAGAAGTCAGAATTCAGAACTCTTCATCCTAAGTTCTCATCTCTGAACTCTGAGATGTCCTTCATCTTTGCTTCACAGAATAGAAATCATTCCAGATGTTTAGGAAATGTCACGGAAATGGCTATTCGCTAATACCTTCCTAGTTGTTAGGAGAGCGTTGGTTCTAGCAATTTCCTAGGAATATAATTTCAAAACCTGAACTCTGCCGTAAACAAAGGCTTGATTACGCTAGTAGGCACCCAGTTTTATCCATAGTGCAAAGGGTGAAGGCAACTGTAAATGCGATTATGTCTTCCCCTAGACGCCCGGAAAGCAATTTTTCGTAGAGTCGGGTTAGACCCAGCTGAAGTGTGATGGAGTCAGGTTACATAAGCTAACTCACTGGAGAGAGTAAATAAGCCAATAGGCGAACTCAAAAAAATTTACCGTTCCCTGTCGAATACAAGATTTGCAACTACTGGTGATTAAAAATTTAACTTATTGAGCATTCTCATTAGAGTTACGCAGGCGCATCAACTGACGGCGCATTTGTGGTGAGGCTTTCAATTCCGAAATTTCATGGGCTTTCACAGACGATTGCAGCATATCGAGAAAGTCATCAGAACCTTCAGCTAAAGCATCAAGTAGCACCTGCAACAGTTGTTCGCGATCGCTCAATAAACTCTTTTCTTCAACCATCCGGAATTTGAGATGTATTTCACATTCGTAAACACCTACTTCAATATTATTTATTTGGCGTGGTAATGCTTTGGAGTTCATAGCTTTTAGGATTCCTTTACTTTTTGACAGACTGTGTGAGGAACTGTATCTCAAACAATAATTCTTTATGTTTTTGAAATCCAAAATGTTTGAATTTACTCTCTTGCTTCTTCAATCAAATTTGTATTCCATTTTGCATCTCCTGTTTTTGTTTCTAGTTCGAGTTCCTTTGCCCAGGCTGAGATATTCCAGCTGTCGCTGTAGTTTAACTAAGCCATAACTATTATTCAGTTTTTAAGATTGTATACAATAAAGTTTCTGTAAGAACTTGTTCTGGCTTTTTAAAGGTTTTTACACCAACTTTATCTCTATGTCAATAAAAGATAAAAATTTTACTTAGTTTATGGTAATATTACGTAAGCAAAAACTCTGATTTTTTAACCAAAATCAAGTCTATACTTGTTTTTTGCACATTTACGTGTAATTACTGTATGTACTATTTTTTCAGGAAACAAGACCAGAAAAATTGAGTAGTAAAGTCATCAAAGGTAAAATTTTTGCTTTGAATACGAAAAAAAGATAGGGATCGCAATTAATTGTGTTGAGTATCTCACTTTAGGGGCTTTCAAGCCGAAGGAGTACTAAAAAGTTAGCGCGTTATACATTAGTAAGGTTTACTAGAATACTGCGGTGAATTCGTAGATTCCAAAGATAAGAAAAACAGCGTATCCAATTATCTTGGTAGTGGGAAAACTTTGGCTGTTGTTATACCAAAAAAAAGCACCATAACCTTAGATGCTATTAGTGTCAAGACTATGAAGATACACTCTATTTGAAAAAGGCAGAAATAAAAAAGACAGTGCTTTGTAAACAAAAATTATGCACTAGGGTACGCTAGTGCATAATTTCTGCGTAAATATTCGGAGAATAGTTTCCCGAAATAGGGTAGAAGGTTCCAAACATTGGAGATTTTCTCATTACATTCCGCAGGGGGAAAAGAGAAATCAATTCGATAGCGAAGGGTTTGAGGAGATTAAAGCTAAGGGGATAACGTCTACAATCAAACTGAATTAGGTACACCAATGTGCCGTGTTGTGCTTCCTTCCATGTCTAAAGACTATGGGTTTCCACACAACCCGCTAGGTTTTTGATGATTTAAGTGTATTTGATTTCTTTATGAATCCCTGATACGGATTAAGATATTACTATCCTCACTCCAAAAGGTAAGATCCTCATAGGTATACAGAAAATTCTAGAGGTGACTCTAGGAATCCCTGACTAAGCGCCTTCAGGCGAGTTGGGAAAAATGTCAAAACCCTAATCTGACACACAAAATCTGACACCGTTTATGGACAACCCGACGCTACTTAAGTCCACAACCCGACACATCCGTATTTTTGCGGCTGAAATTGACCGGGAAGGCGAACTAGTTCCAAGTAATCAGGTCTTAACACTGGATATCGATCCAGACAACGAGTTCAACTGGAATGAAGATGCTTTGCAAAAGGTTTATCATAAGTTTGATGAACTAGTAGAAGCATACAGTGGTGCAGACCTAACAGATTACAACTTACGCCGCATCGGGTCTGATTTAGAGCATTACGTGCGATCGCTCCTGCACAAAGGCGAAGTAAGCTATAATCTCTCTTCTCGCGTCAACAACTACAGCATGGGACTTCCCCAAGTTGCACCTGACGATAAAGAGAGTTACGGGTTATGAGTTAGGAGTTAGGAGTTAAGAGTTCAGGGTTTAGGGTTTAGGGTGCAGAGTTAGGAATTATAAAATTTTTAACTCCTCACTCCTCACTCCTAACTCCTAACTCCTAACTCCTAACTCCGCGCCTCCCAATCCTAATGCTAAAATTTCCTAAATTTCTGCTTGCTTGGCTATTGCCACAAACTGCTGTTTTTTTAGTGTTTTTGCTTAACTCCTATTCCCTTGGTGCTGAACTTGTTGGACGTGCTGTCTTAAACGTCGATACTTTTGCTCCCGGTTCAACCACAGGTCAATTTAAAAAAACTAATCGTACTCTCCCTTTCCTCTATGCTCAACCCGTTCAGGGGTTTTCTGGTGTTATTAAAGGACCATTAGCAGGTACCTACTTAGTAATTTCTGATAATGGTTTCGGAGGCAAAGCAAATTCTCTTGACTATAAGCTGCGCATTTATGCTGTAGAACCTGATTTTACTACAGGAAAAGTTTTTCCAGTTAATCTGCAAACGGGTGAAAGGCTTTCAAGTTTTAATCGCCAAAGCTTCTTACAACTAAATGATATAAATCGTAAAGTTAACTTTCCTATCGTCGCCGAACAGTCAGTTTATCCAGGTAGTACCATCCCAGTTAGTCCAGCTATCAAAACAAATCGCTTGCTGACAGGGGGAGATTTTGATATAGAATCATTTCGGCAAGTAAAAGATGGTAGCTACTGGTTAGGGGACGAATTCGGTCCCTTTTTGCTGCATGTCGGCAAAAATGGCGAATTGTTGGATCCCCCAATTTCTTTACCGAATTTTTTAGGAGTCGGTAAGTTAAATTTTGTTAAATCTTTTGACCATCCAGAATTTGCCAACTTACCTGATGAAAAAGCACGAGATGCAGCCGCCAATCTCGGTGGTTCAAAGGGTTTTGAAGGCTTAGCACTTAACACTAGTGGCACAAAACTTTATGCAATGTTAGAAGGAGCGTTAAAGGATGATAAAGAAAAGCAACGCTTGTTAATTAATGAATTTGACTTAAATAGCAAACAGTATACAGGTAAAATATTCTTCTACAAGCTTGAGGATGAAAGTCATGCAATTGGTGAACTGACAGCCATTAACGATAATGAATTTATTGTGATTGAGCGCGATAACAACCAAGGCGACCCCAATAACTCAGCCTTTAAGTCTCCCGCTAAATTCAAACGCCTTTATAAAATTAATATTAAACAATTAGATCAGCAGGGTTTTGTAGAGAAAGAATTACTAGTAGATTTGTTAAAAATTTCCGATCCAAAAAAAATTGGAGGCAATGGCACCACTAACGGAGTATTTACTTTTCCTTTTGTAACAATAGAAAGCGTATTACCTGTAGATGACAGAACGCTGCTGGTGATTAACGATAACAATTATGCAGATACCTTTGGTCGTATTCCCAAACAACCAGATAATACTGAATTTATTCTTATTCGCCTTAAAAAACCCTTAAATTTAGTCAATAGTCAATAGTCATTAGTCATTAGTCATTTGTTTGAAGCTAATATATTTATCCGAAAATTAAGTTTTTACCCTTGCTGTACAAGGCTTTCAGACTCATTGGCGGATATGTCTAATGACCAATGACTAATGACCAATGACTAATGACCAATGACCAATGACTAATGACCAATGACCAATGACTAATGACCAATGACTACCACCAAACCCGATTTCCTTCTTCGTCTACTCGAGCTTCTCTAATTACATCAGAAATTTCTTCCGCATCTTTGACGTGATGTAAAGCTTTCTTCTCTCCATCGGGTTCGTCTACTACAAAGTATGTCGGAACCTCTATCTGATCCCCTGTAATGTCGGGAGCATCAACAGCAACTTGCTCGGATTTCTGTTCTATAGTTTGTGGTTCTTCAGAAACTACATCACCAGGGTTAGCAGTGCGGTGAATTTTTTTTTCTTTGTTATCTTCCATTACACTTTCACTGATTAAATATGTTAAATTTGCTGTTAAAGTAGCTAACGGTGCAATAAACTTAAATTTTGACCATAAGAAATTGGTAATAGCAAGTGGCAACCTGCTATTAGCTGTATTTATTGTTAACTTTAAGTTTATTAACACCGACCTACTTATAAACTAAAGAAAGATTAGTACTATCTCCTCTTTCTTAGGAGGTAATTACTAAAAGCAGTATGGTTGTCACTTACCGCAGGCTAAAAGCCATGGAGCTTGGAAACAGAAGCCTAACTGACATCTTGCACGCCGAAAGCAACAGCAAAGGAGGCGGAGCCTCTCCAAACCCTCGTTACCAGGTTGAACCTGGTAACGAGAAACGAGAATTAGAGCCTCTGGCTCGTGTTAAGAATGATGCAAGATATCAGCTAACCAACTTCAAAAATCCGAGACTAAAAAAGTGATAAAGGAATGTATATACGGGTTTTGCAAAATTCCAGGGTGATACTGAAAAATTCTCTCATTAACTACGGCTTTTACAAAGTGCCCGTGTCATGCTTCCTCCACAGACTAAAGCCATACGGTTTCCACATTATTTCCCGCGAGAATTTTATGATGGAGTACCCAAAGAAGAACTCTTACCTAAAACAATAGTGAATTTCGGTAATTACTGAAATTATTAGGATTTACTATTTGGTAGGATACCGAAGCGGTTTTAATCAACTACAAACTGAGGAAATTTACAGGTAATTACAAGATATTACTGATAAATGAACCTCCGAGTATTTGCTGTACACTCGCGAACGTGAATCTATTGGGTAGATTGATGAAATTATTGTTTGGGCGCACCTTAGCACCTAGCTTCATCCTCAAGTTAGAATTGTAATCCCTAAGTTGGATGTATCAAGAAAAGGAAAATTGAGCGGTCTAAAATGTTGCTGCCAATACTTTTGAAGAAATTGCTAATCTCCGAGCGGTGGGAAAACTATGGAAAATGATGCGGCTACGCTATACTGCCCAAATGAAATTTGTCAAGCTGCCAACCCCCTTACCCACAAATTCTGCCAGCGATGCTCTACACCTTTACCCAAACGCTTCCTTTGGGCGGTGGCAGATGGCTTGGAGTTGGGTAAACCAGGAGAAATATTAGCCGCTCGTTATTTAGTTATTGACAAATCTATCCTTTTAGATACTAAACCAGGTTTGGTACCCCAAGCACCAGACTCAGAAAATTTACAAATTATCAGACCTTATCTGCGGCTAATTCCCTACCGCTTGCACGTACCCCAAGTATATGGCGTACTGCCTGTTGGCGATGAGCGATCATCGCATCAAGAAATATTATTGTTAGAAAAACCACCACTAAAAATAATAGATAACACAAATACGTTATCAGCAAAGCTAGGTAGCGATTTAACTACTGCTTGGCGTGATGCAACATCACTACGCCAACTGAATTGGCTGTGGCAAATAGCGCAATTGTGGCAACCTCTGGCTAGTGAAGGCGTAGTCTCTAGTTTTTTCGATACCCAAGTGTTAAGGACAGAAGGTCCGTTAGTACGATTGTTAGAATTGCGTTCTGATCACGATTTTACGCCCGATTTATCCCAATTGGGAGAAGTTTGGCAAAAACGCTTGTTACCAACAGCTAAACCAGCAATAGCAGATTTTCTGAACCAAATTTGCCATTCTTTAATTCAGGCAGAAATACTCTCAGCAGAGCAATTAATTAGAGTTTTAGATCAGGGATTGGCAGAAGTAGGGCGAACTTCCTCTAAAGGAACTGCACAAAAGCAAGTTACTACTGTAACAATCGCGACTAAGAGTGACACTGGGCCCAGCCGTCAACGTAACGAAGATGCCTGCTATCCTCCCAGTGGTAGCACAATTAGCAAACCCCCTCAAGCAACTGCTCTCGCGATTGTCTGTGACGGTATCGGTGGACACGAAGGCGGTAATGTCGCCTCAAATTTAGCGATAGAAACCATTCAGCATCAGGTACAAGAAATCACCAAATTACCGTATGACCACGTAGATTCAGCAGTGTTGCTGGAGGACTTACAACGAGCAGCCGCGATCGCCAACGATAAAATCAGCCAGCGCAACGACAGCGAAAGTCGGCAAGGACGTCAGCGCATGGGCACAACTTTGGTAATGGCTTTGCCTGTTGGTCACGAAATGTACATTGCTCATGTTGGTGATAGTCGCGCCTACTGGATTAATCGTCAGGGCTGCTATCAAGTTACCCTTGATGATGATGTTGCCTCCCGCGAGGTACGGCTAGGTTATGCCATCTACCGAGATGCTGTCCAACAAGGTGCTTCTGGCTCTTTGGTGCAAGCGTTGGGTATGAGTCCTAGCAGTTCGCTGCATCCCTCAGCAGAACGTTTTATCCTCGACGAAGATTGTATTTTCTTACTCTGTTCCGACGGTTTGAGTGACTTTGACCGCGTGGATCAGTACTGGGATACGGAAATTTTACCAATTCTGACTGAAAAAAAAGATATATCAAAAGTTGTTGATAAATTAGTAGAAATAGCGAATACATTGAATGGGCATGATAATGTCACCATCGCCCTAGTACACTATCAAATTAAATACTCAGAACCAGAATCAAAGCTACCAGCAGTATTGCCAGAAATTTCCGCGAATGGCACCGCGAATCACCCGCATAATAAAACCTTACAACTCTCTCAAGAGCGTGGTCGCAACCAAAAAACTCGTGTGATTCCAGATACACTACCCAGTAAGCGATCGCTAGTACCGCTACAGTTGGTTATCCTCTTAATATTAGTGCTGGGTGGCGCATTGCTGGGCTATTTGTGGGGACAACAGGCAGGGCCATTTAAAGCGAAAGCTCCAGAATCTACCCCAACAGCAGGTAATAATACTGCGATCAATAATCCCCCCCCTGCCACCACACCAACATCTGAACCAGTGGGTGATAACCGGCCGGTGATCATAATTCCCAAACAACTATCCTTAAGCGGCGCTGCACCGCCTTCAAAACCTGCGATCGTCCCCGCTAATAGTGTTTTAAAAATTCTTAACGATATTAAAGAAGAACCAAATACCCAACAGGCAAATCAAATATCTTGGGTGTATCTGCGGGTTTGTTCTGTTGGAAAGGGTGCGAATTCATCTGGTGATCCATCCAAGAACCAATCAACTCCCACACCAGGTAATACAGCAAATAACAAAGCTGTAGTGAAACCAGGGGAAGCAGTCAGGATGCCATTATCCCAATTTCAGGAATTAAGCAAAGTCTCCAAACTTACACAGGAGTCTGCTGGTCAATGTCCGGAGACAAATGTAGCTACTCCGAATCAATCACCAGTGGACTCTAACCCTGGAGTTGCACCTGTGGAGAAAGTTTCACCCCAAAGAGGTACTAAACCGACTGACAACTGAAAGTCAAAAACTCGATAAACTAGTAAAAGCCTGAAATAATACAGCTAAGAGGCAGAATAAAAAACTCAAACAGGGTGGATTTTCTTGCCTGACAAAATTGTTATTTCATATTTTTGATTTTACACTTATATGTAAATGATTCCATCCCTGAATTTGGCGATTACTCGTCTCGTCAATACCGGTCCTGACAACTTCGCCATTTACGTATTTGAAGCTCCCTATCCTAGTGGTCATGTTATTCATGATTGCGTCTGGTCTGTGGGTTTAACTCAAGCGTGGAAAGAGTGGCAACAGATGTTTGCTCCTAATAGCCGCTTAGATATTTACCCAGGAGTAATGCCTCTAACACCAGGCTCACACCCAATTGAGTTGGTTCCACCCTCGAATGGTAAGCCAACTAATTACACCAGTCGTTTAATGCAAGACTTGGGGATTAGCTTGTGGCGCTGGCTATTCGATGGACCAATTTTAGGTTGTCTCGAACGCAGTCGCGGCATTGCTATGGGTCAAAATACGCGCTTGCGCTTTCGGTTGGAAATTCGCGATCCAGTTCTGATTGGCTTGCCTTGGGAAATTATGCAGCGTGATGCTGGTCAGCCTGCAATGTCGCTGTCCCAAGACATCCTGTTTAGTCGTACCACTAGCGAAGTAGAACCCTTACCGCTTTTGCGACCCGATCGCGATTTAAATATTCTGCTAGTTTTAGGAGAAGATGATAATCTCCACCTAGACCAAGAAGCTGCTATTCTAGAACAAACTCTTGCCAATGGTTCTGTTTTTGGCAGCAATTCTCAGGGATATGCACCTTGTATGGTGAATACACTCGTGCAACCAACCCCACAGCAGTTGATTCAACAACTGGAAACCAAAGCTTACAACATCTTCTTTTATGCGGGTCATGGTTTGCGAGGTCCGGATGGTGGATATTTGTCTTTGCGACCTGATATGCGCCTCAATGGTATGGAATTAGCACAAGTTTTAACTCATAGTGGTGTGAAACTGGCTGTTTTCAATGCCTGCTGGGGAGCGCAACCAGCTACTACGCAAGGTCAAGCTATACCTTCGAGCAGTTTAGCAGAAGTGCTGATCCGTAGTGGCGTACCTGCGGTTTTGGGAATGCGCGATCAAATTGCTGACGAGGAAAGTTATGACTTTATTCATGCTTTTGTGCAAGCTTTGCGTAAGCGATTGCCTATTGACCATGCTGTGGCAGAAGCAAGGCAACATTTGTTAAAAATTTATCGGTTTAACCAACCAGCTTGGACGCTACCAGTTCTTTACTTACACCCAGAATTTGAAGGCGAACTGGTTAGAAGTTATGAAGACGGAATTACAGAACTACCAGAAGATACTTCTATGCCTGGTATTGCTTCCCTGCTTCCTAGTGCCTGCTTAAAGTCAGGTAGTATAACCTATACGCTGCAAACTGGCGGCGTTACCCGCATCGGTCGCACGCCAGACAATGACATTGTGATTCCAGAACCGTCTGTTTCTAGACACCAAGCCGAAATCTTGTGTCGGAATACTTTCACAGGCGCTACTAATGTGCGTACTTATTACTTGAAAGAACAATCTACCTATGGGACTACCTGGATTTTACGCCCTACAGGTTGGCAACAAATCCACCGTCAGGAAGTCGCCCTAGAAGCAGGAATGCAATTAAAGTTTGGTAGTACTAGAAGTCAACCTTGGGAATTTATTGTCGAAAATTCTTCAGTTTGAGGGTTTAGACCGTGGAATTTACAAAAAAGGGAACTCTTAACAGGCAACAGGCAACAGAAAAAACTTGCATTTACGCTCGTTTAAAGTCCAGTCAGAAAGGAAAATTTGTTCTGGCTGGCGTTGCCCAAAAAAACAAGGCTTCCACAGCCGTGCATCCTATGTTTTTAAGCGTGGGTAACACTTAAGAGTTCCCTCTTCCCTTGGAAATCTGTAGCATTCAGCAAAAAAAACTATAAATAACCTGACAAAATCCTACTTTGCTTGCGGAAATAATAAACCGGCTGCTGTAGCTGTAAATACCACAAAAGAATTAGTCGGGAGGCGACAATGGCTAAGCAATTCAACGGTTCAAACAATCTCCAAACATTACCTTCACAAATGGATTTAGAATTTCTAGAAGCACTCCTACAACCAGAAGATGGTACTTATCCCTGGAATTTAGCTGATGAAGACTCAGAAGAATATTTTCTTCAACTAGAACATCAGTTCCCCCTCCAAGAAGTTTTAGACGAAGAACTGACTGAGCGATCGCAGGCTTTCTACAGCCAGCTAGATAATCTCTGGTCTGATGTTTCTCAATCTACGTATTACGATTGTAATACAAGCCCCAGTTTAGTGGCTAAACTTCAAGAAAGTTTACAAACAAGTTTTGCAACTCGCGTACCACAAGAGTGGTTGAGAGCGATCGCTAGCAAAGCATCTGAAATTTTTAACACCAACCAACCAATAGCCCAACAGTTAGTAGAGTGTGTTCAAACTTTACTACCAACTTGGGGCGCAGATGACTTGTTGGTTTTGGCTCGTCCTTACGCCTATGCCATGCGCAGTAGTGAACAAGAAGAAAACGCTGAAGCTGCACTCAATCAACTGGATGAGCAAGAATGGACAAATTTGTCTGAAATCGAGCAAGCAAGAGTTGGTTTGGCGATCGCCTACCAAGTTCTGCACGAAATCAACTCCTTTCAGGGTGAGTCCTAGATTCAACCAACTTTATTTCCGGTTTCAATTTATGCCGGTGGCAAGTAGCTTTGCCTACAAATGGCGCACCCGTAGCAAGTCTTTTTAAAATCTAGCTTATCTTTCCGAAGGTATAAAGCACCACTGTAATCACAAGAGTAAGTCGAAAACAAGACCAGCACCATCTACCTTAAGATAGATAATGCATTTGAATTTTACTAATCTAGCCAGATTGTAGGCAAACTACTTCTATTCAAAATAGGGAGTGGGGAATAGGGAATAGGGAGTAGGGAAGAGGAATTTTCATCCACTGTGGCGGCAAATTTGCCAGGACTGACTATTCGGAAATTACTTATAAAATTTGCAAAAATATTGGCAACAGATTAATTTTACTCTACAGTCAATTACCAATATTTTGACAATCTAAAATCTAAAATCCAAAATCCAAAATCCTATTAGGGTATTACTTGGGACCAAGAAAGCGGGTAGCAAAATTTTGTTCGCGTGTAGGTGATAATGCCCGTGCTTTCAGAATAGCAGCCATCAAAAAGGCGTAAGATAATACACCCACAACCACTAACAATAAAGGGTTAATAGTTCCTGTCGCGTTCCATAAAGCGTGAAGTCCTGCGGCAGTAAGATAACCAACTAAGAGAATCTGTGAACTTTTTCTGGGTTTGAGAACAGCCAACCCGATAAAATAGCCCAGATAACCACTGTAAGCCATGTGCCCAGCCACAGAACCTAAAATACGGGGAATTAATAGCTGTAAACCTGCTAGTTGCCCTGCACCGTCTCCCGCCTGAATGGCAACATTTTGTGTAATTTGTGGTACATACTGATTAAGTGTTTCTAACAACGTGAAGCCGACAGCGGAAGCTGTACCAAGGAGAATACCATCAAGAGGTTCCCAGACTCCAACACGTTCCCGTAAAGGGGAGGGTAGCCTTTTAGCGATCGCATACGCGCCCAGTATCGGTAATGCCTTGAGTAATTCTTCCATCAAGCCAGCACCAAAAAAGTAGCGGACGAGTAATTCTGTAAAGGTGATAGATTCATCGGAAGGCAAGTTACCAGGCAAAATGCCGCGAAATACTAAGATAAATAAATCTAACAGCGGACTGAGCAAAATTAACGTAGTTGTACACGCCGAACCTAGCAGAACCCACCAAGGCTTACGCTTACCACACAAGCGATAAATAAAGTAGTAAGCAGCGGATGCGATGTAAATCCCGACTATAACTTGGTTTGTTTGTGGATTACCGACCGTAGCAAACATAAGTACTACGAATACTACAGTCATAACTCCTGGGATGAGATAGGCTTTGCGGGTTAAATCTTTGCCTGTAGAAATAATTGGGAACAGTTGTGTGAAGCTGACTGAAGAATCTGTTACCGTTGGAGTTTCATAAACTCCGGCTGGGGGTAGTGATGTCGGTTCTCCCGTCGAGGGAGGCATTGTAGCAGATAAGGGATTATGTTCGTACTCGAAGAGAAATTCCGGTCCGTCATAACCAAGAGTAATGCGATCGCCGCCCATGAGTTGCTGACAACCCTGCAAGCGTTGCCCATTTAAATAAGTACCATTAGCACTATTAAGATCACAAATTACCCAGTTACTTTCTCCATCTGGGGATGAAGTTACTGGGCGAATCGCCGCATGGCGACGGGATACCATGCGATACGACATGGCATCTAAGACAACTTGACAGCCGGGGTCACGTCCAATTACTACCTCTTTACTGGGAAGCAGCGAGTAGCGAAAATTAGACCCATAAGCTGCTCCATTACCAGACACTAGCCGCAGAAATGCGTTCCTTCTCGGGTTTTTGCCTGTCATCGAGTTGCAGGGTGTTGCTAAACTATTTTGGAAAAATAATTGGCAGTAGGACTTAACCCTAGCCACATTAACAGCAGCATTGCTAAATACACTATAGCTTTACTCTTTACTCAGAAATGACAAATTAAATAAATCAAAAGAATAATCGTTTTCGAGGCTTATTAGCCATCAGTTATCAGCTTACTTCTACAAAAAGTCACCTATTAGGGCAACTTATAGTTGACTGTTCACAAAAGTTGGCAGAAGGCTAAGGGATTAAAAAACCTTTTATCCTTGAGCTGAATGGCACCTTGTTAAAAACTTTTGCAGCCTGAAAAGAAATTTCCGGATGTGTAGAGACGTAGCAATGCTACGTCTCTACAAATCTGTTAAAACTTACATCTTGTACGCTGGGAGCAATAGCTTGGAGGCAGCAGCAGCCCACCAAACTCTCGTTACCAGGTTCAACCTGGTAACGATAATTAAGAGCCTCTGGCTCTTCCACTCGAAGGGTGGTAGATGTAAGTTTTAATGTGTTTAAACCTTAACCCTTAAAACTTTTACAAAAGATTTAATATATGGCAATGGCAGTATATCAAATCTTCACATGTTTTACAGATTTTACCCATTTATTAAGCAAAATAATCATTACTAACTAACAGGGTCGTTATTAGTTAGTTATTTGTTCCTAGCTATTGTACGGGCGAACAGTTGTTCGCCCCAATTAGCTACTAACAGCGATCGCTTAACTAGCGGATACCATTTCCGGATGTTCAATCTTCGTACCGAGTACTTTCAGAAATTCTGCCAACCAACGGGGATGAGCAGGCCAAGCAGGTGCTGTCACTAAGTTACCATCAACCATTGCCTCATATGCTGGAATATCTACGTAAGTACCACCAGCACGGCGCACATCCGGCCCGCAGGCTGGGTAAGCAGTACAACTCTTACCTTCGAGTACATCCGCAGCAGCCAATAACTGCAAACCATGGCAAATAGCAGCAATAGGCTTATTAGCTTGAGCAAAGTGACGAGTAATTTATAATACCTGTTGATTCAGGCGGATATATTCTGGTGCCCGTCCTCCAGGGATAACTAGAGCATCGTATGTCTCAGGTTTTACTTCGTCAAAAGTTGCGTTTAAAGTAAAATTGTGACCAGGTTTTTCACTGTAAGTTTGGTCTCCTTCAAAGTCATGAACGGCGGTTCGCACCTTATCCCCAGCTTGCTTACCAGGACAAACCGCATGAACAGTATGACCTACCATTAACAGCGCTTGAAAAGGAACCATAACTTCATAATCTTCCACATAGTCCCCTACAAGCATCAAAATTTTCTTAGCTGCCATCTTCTTATATACTCCTTTATTTTTTGGTTGTTCATGGTTCATGGTTCATGGTTCATGGCTATTAACTATTAACCATTAACCATTAACTATTAACCATTAACTAATGACTAATTAAACCAGATTAAATTCTCTTAAAGCTGGCAGAAAATTTTTATTTTCATGTCCGGAACGGCTAAGTTTAATTAAGGCGAAACGCTGCAAGTCAGTTAGGTTTTCCCATTGCGCAGTTGTGATAGTAACGCTGTTTTCTTGAGCTTTTTCATGAACTAGCTTCGGTACGGTGGTAGTATCCATCCAAGCCGGATGTGGTTCAATTGGCAATTCGGCTACAGGCGTACCAGTGCGTTGTAAAATCAAATCTTGGATATGTTTGCGGTAAGCCTGAATTTCTGATTCTGTATTGCAAGGTAATTCAGCTAGAGTTTGACGCTCTGGTTGAGTCATGTGATTCCAGTCTGATAATTTTAGCTTAATACCACAAGTATCGAGATTGCAGCGTACCTGCATGGGAATGCAACGCAAGGAATCAACAAAATCTGCTTCAAATTTAAAAAACTCTGCCATAACGTTAGAGAAAATGTTATTTAGATTGATTATTTATATTATTAAGTTTTTCAACTACTCCTTTCCCGTTTGAAGAATAAGCTGTTTCACATTTAATTTGCCGAATTAGGGCGGGCTGTCCGGCCCAACCCACAAGAGGTAGTTGGATATGTTTTTATTTGGAAACCCCTTAAGAGCGCAATTTGATTTTTTATATCACAAAATTTAACTTTAACAAGTTAAGTTTACATTATTTCAATAACTCCTAACTCCTGTACAGACGCGCTGTTTGAAGCGTCTCTACAACTCCTAACTCCTAACTCCGCGCCTCCTAACTCCTAACTTAATTTCTCGCGTTGCTGCGCCGAATAATCCAATAACTAATTGATAAAGCGAGAACTGCGACTCCTAAGCCAATAATGTCGATGCCTGTGACTTTATCTAAATCAAGAATAATGATTTTGCGAGCAACAGCAATCAAAGAAGTAACAATCACCAATTCTACTTGTAAAACGTGTTTCTTGAGATAACCAGTAATATTTTCTAAAATTTCTAAGGCAATTAATATATTTAGAAATAAACCAAAAATTTTAAATAATGTTGTGTTAAACTTGCCGTATGGTGTGGTAAATAATTCTTTAAAAAGAAAAACTCCCAAATCAGCGATCGCTGCAAAAATGACAAGCACCATAAAAATAGAGAGAACTTTCGACACTAGCACCTCTATGTTTTCAATAGAGTGCATAAACCTCTCATCCCTGCTAGCGTCTCGAATCAGCTTGAATAGTCTTCTCATCTGCAAGCCTTCTGGTGAATAATTGGTGATAGCTTTTTCATAACGTGCTTGTGGATCGAGGTCAACAGCCCTTCGGGCAGGGGAAAGGGGAAAGGGGAAAGGGGAAAGGGGAAAGGGGAAAGAAGAGGGGTAAAAGGTAAAGGGTAAAGGGTAAAGGAAATATCTGAAAAATCCCCTTCCCCCTTCAAAGATGCCCCTTATCCCCAGAGGGGACCCCACCTTCCCCTTTCCCCTTCTTGAAATAAGAGCGCTGTATTTCTCGTACGGAGTCAGAACGAAATACGTCTTTTTTCTTTGCGACCTGTTTTAAAACAGGGGCGAAGAAGAAGGGAAAAGGGTAAAGGGTAAAGGGTAAAGGGTAAAGGGAAAAGGTATTTTTCTTTTCTTTCCTTTCCCCCCTTACCCCTTCCCCCTTCCCCCTTCCCCTTTCTCGGTCAACGCCCTTAAGGCAGGGTAAAGGGATACATGTTACAGGGAAAGGGAATAGCTATTTATTTTTAATCATAAAGAAAAACTAAAACAAAACGACAAAAATTATTATGAGGGCTAAAGAAATCTGAAAAACTAGAAGCACCTCAAAAAGTTTTGATATTTGGCATGAAAAGTTCCTCTATGAAATAGGTCAATCGGTCGAAACTCGGTTTCTTTCACAATACCTTCGAGGCGCGGAATGTGAAATGCCCTTACTCTAGAAGAGTGAGGGCATTTTGGCGAAGGTATTATAGCGTTTAATTAATTTTCATCCATTTAGCGATGGTTGGAGTTGATAATCCTTAACAGTTAACTCCACAGTAACTGGTACTAATTGCACTGCACAGGCTTTTAATTCGGGTTGGAGTGAGTCGGGACAAGATTCCGGGTGGGTAAGGGCGTTGGCTTCCGCATCATCCGCCCATAGCGCACCCCAGTGCATGGGGACAAATACTGTACCAGGTGCGATCGCTTTTGTAATTTTCGCTCTGAATTTGCATTTTCCCCGACGCGATCGCACTTCCACCCACGAGTTATCTGTAATTCCTAACTTCGCAGCATCGCGGGGATGAATCTCTATAAATGGTTCGGGATGCATTTGGCTAGTTTTTTCAATCCGACCGGTGCGTGTTAGGGTGTGCCAATGTCCATAAAGCCGTCCAGTAGTC
Source organism: Nostocaceae cyanobacterium (assembly GCA_051861145.1). Classification (GTDB taxonomy): domain Bacteria; phylum Cyanobacteriota; class Cyanobacteriia; order Cyanobacteriales; family Nostocaceae; genus JBHYDF01. The sequence goes on along the minus strand of JBHYDF010000029.1, from coordinate 14,019 downwards.
AGCACAAACGCATAATTGGGATCGGGCGGTTCCGCCAGTCCCCGTGAGTGATATGCTGCAAATCGGGCACGTCCATCAGGGGTAGGAAAGCGCAAATCGGTGTAAAGACGCTTGGAGTTAGGAGTTAGGAGTGAGGAGTGAGGAGTTGGAGATTCTAACTCATAACTCCTAACTCCTAACTCATAACTCTTTTTGGGACAGGGCCATTGAGTGGGACCTTGTGTCTGTAATTTTTCGTGACTTAACCCTGTCATGTCGCAGAGGCGATCGCGAGTCAGTTGGACAAATTCAGCATAAACTTCGGCAGAGTTAGCAAAAGTAAACTTGTCTGCAAAACCTAATCTACGCCCTACTTCTGCGAAAATTTCCCAGTCTGCTTTCGCTTCTCCTGGCGATCGCCGGAATGCTGGACACAGTGTTACCATCCGTTCGGAATTGGTCATCGTGCCAGTTTTCTCACTCCACTGGGCAGCTGGTAGAAGAACGTGGGCATAAGCTGCGGTTTCTGTTGGATAATAGGCATCTTGGCAAATGGTAAAGGGCGATCGCATTAATGCTGCTTTAGTCCGTTCTAAATCCGGCATACTTACAGCCGGATTGGTTGCAGCAACCCACAATAACCCAACAGTGCCGTTTTCCAATCCTGTAATCATATCCCAAGCACTCAGTCCAGGAGTGGGCGAAATCTGCCCTCGCTTCAATCCCCAAAAATCCTCAACTTCTGCTCGATGTTGGTCATTTTTTACCAACCGATAACCAGGTAGTAAGTGTGCTAAACCCCCGGCTTCCCGTCCTCCCATCGCATTCGGTTGACCTGTGAGTGAGAAAGGCCCCGCCCCTGGCTTACCTATATTTCCAGTCATCAGGTGCAGGTTAATGATAGTTCTTACCTTAGCCGTGCCTTCTGATGATTGATTCACACCCATCGACCACAATGATAATACCCGCTTAGATTCACCCCAGTAGCGAGCTGCTTTTTCCAAGTCTTCAACGCTGATACCACATTGAATAGCCACCACTTCCGGAGGATAATGTTGGATCACCTCAGCATAGGCAGGGAAGTTGCTAGTACATTCGTCCATGAACATGGTATCTATGTAGTTCCAGCGCATCAACAAGTGAGCGATACCGTTCATTAGGTCAATGTCTGTACCGGGGCGAATTGCTAGATGTAAATCAGCGGCTTCTGCGGTAGGTGTGCGACGGGGATCGACCACAATCATTTTGACTTTGCGATTTTTTCTGTGGTACTTCTCCAATCGGTTGAAAACGATGGGGTGACATTCAGCCGTGTTCGTACCAATTAAAAACGCGCAATCAGTTAATTCTAAATCTTCGTAGCAGCAGGGGGGACCATCTGAACCAAAACTTTGAATGTACCCAGCCACAGCGCTAGACATGCATAAGCGAGAGTTGGCATCAAAATTATTAGTGCCCAGACACCCTTTCAAGAGTTTCTGAGCAGTGTAGTAGTCCTCTGTTTGGAACTGACCGGAACCATACATGCATATAGCTTCTGGCCCTTGAGTAAAGCGCACGGTTTGAATGCGTTTGGTGATGATATCAAAAGCCTCATCCCAACTAACACGCCGGAACTCCTGATCCAACGAGTCTCGCACCATTGGGTAATGCAATCTGTTTTTATCTAAAGACTCAGCGATCGTAGCGCCTTTGACACAAACCATACCTTGACTAGATGGGTGCGCTTTGTCGCCCCGCACTCGCCAAATCGGATTTCCTTGGCTATCTCGATGAGTCGGTTTGCCATGTTGCGCTGGGGGCGAAACTTCCAGTCCACAGCCAACACCACAGTAAGGACAGAGGGTTTTGGTAAATTCAGTCATGGCAGTTGTAGCGTTTTCACCGAGTTCTCTTGAAGTTGAAAGGCAAGGTTTGTAGAGGTTAAACTCTAAAAATTTGCCGTATTTTCAAACCTGTTATATTCAACTTGCAGCACTAAAAAATATTTGAATTTTTCATTGAGTAAACCTGATATTTTGAGTTACTAAAATTTACCCAAATAGGTCTATTTAATTTTGAGTAACTACTTTTAGAAGTATTTTTACTTATTAGATATTAAACAGCAAGATAAAAAAGTTCGCTAGGATACATTTTGACGAGATTTTTATTTATTTTTTTCTGATATAACGAATAGTTTGTAGCTATGCAGATTCCCACAAAAGAATATTCAAAAAAACAATCATTATGGCAAATTTAATAAAGAAATTTTTTATGTGTCATGGTTTGCCTATATTTCAATATATTTTGATAAAGATGTTTAAATATCTTATGGGAAAGCTCACAATTTATAATTCAGTATCGTTCTAGATTAATTATGATTTTTGGTTGAGAAAAAACCGAAAATATTACTATGGATATTTAGCGGACTTTCTATTCTGTAAATTCAAAGATAAAACATGAATGCAAAAGTCTAGCTTTAAGAAAAATCAACCACAGATGGACACAGATGAACACCGATGAATTATTATCTGTGTTCATCTGTGTCCATCTGTGGTCGCAATAATCTAAAACTAGATTTTTGCAATAAGTCCATTAGTGGATTGGTGATTTAAACGCTGTTCCTAATCTTATTCTTCCACTAGGACAGTAGGGTTTTGATTTACTGTTTCTGATGCTTCACCTTCATAGGCAGCAGCAAAAGAGCCTTTCGGTTCTTTCAGGAAAAAGGCACACATAAAAGCGCATATTATTGCCGCTAAACCCATCGTGCTAAATAAAGTTTGTGCATCGGTTAAGCTGAAAATTGTCAGATAAACCACGCCGCCAAAATTACCATACGCCCCCACATTACCTGCAATTTGTCCAGTAGCTTCCTTTTTAATTAAAGGTACGATGCCGTAGGTTGCACCACAGCCAGCTTGTGCAAAGTAGGCACAAAACATAGTGACTGCGATCGCTAACGGAATCGGCCAGCTACTATTAATAAAATGCGCCATAAAATAACCAACAGCAATGCCAACAGTGATAATCGTCATTGTCCACTTACGGGAGCCAAATTTATCAGAAATTAAGCCACCACTGGGACGAGAAATTAAGTTCAAAAATGGGTAAGTAGCGGCAATCATTCCAGCTACCACATGCTCTAAACCAAAGGTTTTTTCAAAGAAGGCAGGTAGCATAGAAACGGCTGCAAGTTCAGAGCCAAAATTTGTGACGTAAGTGAATTCAAGTAAAGCTACCTGACTAAATTGATAGCGTTCGGAGGGAGCGTAAGTTTTCTTGCCAATTAGCAGTTCTCGGTTTACTTGATAAGCTTTGTAGGTTTGGTAAGCAAACAATCCTGCTAACAGTATCCAAACCAGATACATCTGGCTTTGATTTAAAAAATGAATGTTCTTTTGTGCCAAGCGCCAAGCTAATAAACCCAAAGCAAAAATCAAACCAAAATTTGAAAGTATCATTGCCCAAAAGCTTTTGACGCTGGTAACTTCCAAAGCACCATTTTTCTTGGGTCGCTTGTAGACTTTACCAGGAGGCGTATCTTGAACGCTGTTGTAGTAAATTACGCCGTAAATAGCAGCAATGATACCAGTGAGAGCGATCGCAAACCGCCAATTAGAAGCGCCACCAGTCATAAAGCTAGCAGCAACTGCAATCAAAGGAAGGGTAAACTCCGCACCAAAAGCACCAAAGTTACCCCAACCGCCATAAATGCCTTGGGCAATACCAATTTGCTTCGGGGGGAACCATTCCGACACCATACGAATGCCTACGACAAACCCTGCACCAACAATTCCCATTAGTAGGCGACTAATGACTAGATGGCTAAAATTCTGCGATAGCGCCGTAGCTAGACAGGGAACAGCAGCAAAAATCAGCAGCATTGAGTAAGTAATTCTAGGACCAAAACGATCCAGAAGCATACCGATGATAATTCGCGCCGGAATTGTCAGGGCAAGGTTACAGATACCCAAGGTTTTTATTTGTTCAGGCGCTAGATTTAGCTGCTTGCCAATGGTTGTAGCGAAGGGAGCAAAGTTAAACCAACAAACAAAGGTAAGAAAGAAGGCAAACCATGTCTGATGTAAGATGCGATAACGACCCCTGAATGACAATAATCCTTTTAGCATTTAAAGATTCCTAAGCCAACGATTGCATGAGAATGGGGAATGGGGAGTGGGGAACTCGGGGCCCCTGAAGGGGATTAGGGGCAATGGGGAGTTGGGAATGGGGAGTGGGGAATAAGAATAGTTTTTCTTCTGCTTTCTTTTATTCACCAGGATGAGCGCATCGACGATAGAGGAAGTCTAAGGCGTAGTTCCGTAGGTGATAGTATTTAGGGTCTTCCATGATGCGGCGACGATTGCGGGGACGGGGGAAGGGAATTTCTAGGACTTCACCAATGTTTGCAGCAGGGCCATTAGTCATCATTACCAGTCTGTCTGCTAGGAAGAGTGCTTCATCAATGTCATGAGTAATCATTAGTACTGTGACTCGATGTTCACGCCAGATTTGCAGCAATTCTTCTTGCAATTCTTCTTTGGTAATCGCATCCAATGCACCAAAAGGTTCATCTAGAATCAAAACTTGTGGACGGATTGCTAAGGCGCGAGCGATCGCAACTCGTTGTTTCATCCCTCCAGAAATTTGACTGGGTTTCTTATCAGCCGCTTCTGTAAGTCCCACCATCGCCAAATGTTCTTTGACGATCGCTCGTTTTTCTGCTTGAGTTTTGCGGGGAAACACGGAATCTACAGCCAGGTAAACGTTATCAAATACGCTCATCCAAGGCAGTAAACAGTAATTTTGGAATACCATCATCCGGTCTGGTCCTGGTTCGCTAATAGGCGTACCTTGCAGGTAGACCACACCTTCAGTAGGCGTATTGAAACCGGAAACCATATTCAGCAGTGTTGATTTACCGCAACCAGAATGACCAATTAAGCAAACAAATTCACCCTCACGAACTTTGAGGTTAACTCCATCGAGTACGGTATAAGGACCGTCGGAAGTTGGGTAAATTTTGTTTACGTCCTCAATCACCAGAAAATTTTCTGACTTCTGGGTTTGGAGTTGATTGATTTGGGTTTTGGTGTTAGTCCTGTTTCCTGTGTGCATGATGGGTTTGTTGTGGGTAAGAGTTAGGAGTTAAGAGTTAGGAGTTAGGAGTTAAGAGTTAGAAGTTATGAATTAAAAATTCCTAACTCCTCACTCCTCACTCCTAACTTTCAAAGAAATACTTCTTCAACGCGGATCTGACGTGTGATTTCTAGGCTTTTGAGATACTCTAACGGTTGTGAAGGGTTAAAAACTTTACCATCAAATAAGTGAATGGGATCATCCTGTCCGATATCGAGCAAGCCAAGGTCACGTGCAGCAGCACCAAACACGTCCGTACGACAGACTCTTTCAATCACTTCTACCCAGTTTTTGGGGAATGGCACTAAGCCCCAACGCGCCATTTGAGTAATCATCCACAGCAATTCGGTGCGGTTTGGATAGTTGGTTTTATTGACAAAAAACTGATTATATGCTTTTAGCTCCTGCGGTTCTGTGCCATCGCCGCGATCGTAGGGGTCAATAAAACCGGGACGGGCGTATGCAGGATCAACATCAAGGTACTCAGGACGGCAAATTAATTGCAGAATTTCTTCACGATTGCGGAGGTCGTCGCAGTATTTGCAGGCTTCTAACAGTGCTTTGACCAAAGCAATATAAGTTTCTGGATACTTTTGCGCCCAATCTTCCCGCACTCCCAGTACTTTTTTCGGCTGTCCTGACCAAATTTCTAAGGCGGTAGCAGCAACAAAGCCTACGTCTTCATGAACAGCCAGGTAGTTCCAGGGTTCTCCAGCGCAGTAACCGTCAATAGTTCCGGCTTTGAGTTGGTCAACCATTTGCATTGGTGGTATTACCGTTAGGCTGACATCCCGATCAGGATCTATGCCACCAGCAGCTAGCCAGTAACGCAAAATTAAATTCTGCATTGACGTTGGATGCACAATTCCCAAAGTGAGAATTTGGTCGGGAGAGGCGTTTATTGCTGCTTTTAAATCAGCTAGGGTTCTGACACCTTCGCTGTACAATTTCTTGCTTAAGGTAATAGCGTTAGCGTTGCGGGAGAGATTGAGGGCGTTTACTACAGTTACTGGCGTTTTGCCTCCAGCGCCCAAAGTTAACGCAAGGGGCATACCAGCGACCATCTGGGCGGCATCTAATCTGCTAGTAGCAACACCTTTGGCGATTTCCGTCCAATTAGATGCGCGGTTGAGGGTGACTGACTCTAACCCAAAATCAGCAAAGAAGCCCTTTTCTTTAGCTACGATTAAGGGTGCAGCATCAGTCAAGGGCATAAAGCCAATATCTAAATTGACTTTTTCTAAACCGTTGCGGGATATGATTGCAGGAGTTTCAACCTTACCAGCATTGCGTTTCTTGGCGAGTTTTTGTTGGTTGAGGAAGTAAATCATTTCGTTCCGCAAGTTGTAGTAGCTAGGATGATTGACTACTTCCAAGCGTTGACGGGGACGGGGAATGGGTACTTCGAGAATTTGTCCTATATGCGCTTCTGGTCCGTTGGTAAGCATAACGATGCGATCGCTCAACAATAGCGCCTCATCAACATCGTGTGTCACCATGACGCAGGTAACATTGTGTTCATTACAGATTTTCATTAACTGTTCCTGCAAACTCCCCCGTGTCAAGGCGTCCAACGCCCCAAAGGGTTCATCTAACAGCAACAACTTGGGACGAATAGCCAAAGCACGAGCGATCGCCACTCTTTGTTTCATCCCACCCGATAACTCGCTAGGACGTTTTTTCGCTGCATTACGCAGTCCTACCATGTCGATATGTTCTTCGACAATGCCCCGGCGCTCACCTTTGGGTTTATCTTGATACACTTCATCTACAGCTAGGGCGATGTTTTCCCGTACTGTCAACCAGGGAAGCAGCGAGTAGTTTTGGAACACTACCATCCGGTCTGGACCGGGATCTCTAACTTCGCGTCCTTCCAGTGTCACACCCCCAACACTGGCTCGATCCAGACCAGCGATGATATTTAACAAGGTGGATTTACCGCAGCCAGAGTGTCCAATTAAGGAAATAAATTCTCCTTGCCTAATTTTCAGTTCAATATTTTTTAGGGCGATATATTGACCACCATTTGGCAAGTCAAATACACGGTCTATGTGGTCAACTTCAACAAAAGTTGTCATTGGTCATTAGTCCTTAGTCATTGGTCATTGGTCATTGGTCATTAGTCATTTGTCATTAGTCATTGGTCATTGGTATGAGACAAAGGACAAATGACTAATGACAAAGGACAAATGACTAATGACTATTAACTACTTTTGTTCTGTGGGTACAACTTTACTGGCTATAAATGCAACTAATCTATCTAGCATTAAGCCAACTAAACCGACATAAACCAGTGCGATGATAATCTCGCTCATATTAGTTTCTGTAGTGGTATTGTAGGCATCCCAAATAAACGAGCCAATCCCAACGCCACCAACTAACATTTCTGCTGCAACAATTGCCAACCAAGATAATCCAATACCAATTCTTAATCCAGTGAATATATAAGGAACAGTGGCGGGAAACAGAATTTTAAAGAAATACTTTAGTCCCGATAAACGCAATACTCTAGCAACGTTTCTGTAGTCTTGGGGAATTTGTTGTACTCCCACTGTAGTGTTAATCAAAATCGGCCAAATAGATGTGATGAAAATCACAAAAATTGCAGAAGGATTCGCTTGTTGAAATGCTGCCAGGGAAATAGGCAACCATGCTAAAGGTGGTACAGTTCGCAATACTTGGAAGATGGGATCTACAGCATTAAATACCAATTGATTAGCACCAACGAGGATACCCAAGCCAATTCCGACAATTGCTGCGAGAGAAAAGCCTAAACCAACTCGTCCCAAGCTGTTAAGAATTTGCCAACCTAAACCCTTATCATTTTCACCATTGTCAAAAAATGGATTAATGATAAAAGGGTCCCAAGTTTCGGAAAATGTTTCTATTGGTCCAGGTAATTTAAAATTAGGATTTAAACAAAGTAGTTGCCAAATTGCTAGAAAGATAAAAATTGCTATGATTGGCGGTATAACTTTTTTAGATAAAAATTTATTAATATCTTTCTGTCGTTTTTTTCTGGTAGTACGGCTTCCAAGAGTTGCGGTCATGTTTGAGTTCCTCCACTTGCAATCCAGTTGACTTTTTTTGGACGATTTACAGATGTAAAAAAGGGGCTAATAACGAATTTTAATTTATACCAATTTGAAAAATGATTGCAACAAATGGATTTACATAACCCATACCCAACGGAGGGTTTATCAATCCAAAATCTCAAATCCAAAATCCAAAATGGAATTACCTATTTTCTAGCCCCTGATTCGATAATTAAACTTTCTTTATTTTCAAACTATTCAAATATTCTTCTGGTTTTTCTGGATCAAATTTGACACCATCAAAGAAAGTCTCTACGCCGCGAGAAGTACTGGTAGGAATTTCGGAATCAGCAACACCAAGAGCTTTCGCTGCTTTTTTCCATAAATCTTCTTTGTTTACTTGGTCTACAATTTCTTTAACTTTGGTATCTTTTGGTAAATAGCCCCAACGAATTTCTTCTGTTAAAAACCAAGTATCATGGCTCTTGTAAGGATAAGAAGCGTTATCTGCCCAGAATTTCATCCGATATTGAAAGTCTTTTTGCGTACGTCCATCACCGTAGTCAATATTGCCTTTTGACCGCTCTAAAATATCTGCAAGCGCAACGTTAAAATATTTACGACCAGCGCAGATTTTGCACATCTCTTCTTTGTTTTCTGGCTTATCGCACCATTGTTGGGCTTCCATAATTGCCATTAACAACGCCTGTGCAGAATTGGGATTTTTATCAACCCAATCTTTACGCATGGCAAAGGCTTTTTCTGGATGGTTATTCCACAATTCGCCTGTAACGAGGGCTGTGTAACCCAATTTCTGACTTACCAATTGGGCGTTCCAAGGTTCTCCTACGCAAAAGGTATCGACAGTACCAACTTTCATATTTGCCACCATTTGTGGTGGTGGTACAGCTTCCAAAGCCACATCTTGATCGGGATTGATACCACCAGCAGCTAACCAGTAGCGCATCCACAAATCGTGGGTACCACCAGGAAAGGTCATAGCAACTTTCATGGCTTGTTTATTTGCTTTGGCTTTATCAGCAGCATCTTTCAGCGCTTTGCTTTGTAAGCCAACTTTTAGGTCTTTATATTTACTGGCAACGGAGATACCCTGACCGTTGGTATTTAACCGCGCCAAGATATACATCGGTACTTTATCGTTGACGGTTAATAGATAGGGCATAGGGCTGAGGATGTGCGCGCCATCAATACCGTCGCCAGACGAACCTATTTTCAAGTTATCGCGAGTGACAGCCCAGGATTTTTGTTTGGCTAGGTCTACATCCGTCATGCCATATTTGGCAAAGAAGCCCTTTTCTTTAGCGATAATTAGAGGAGCGGAATCAGTTAGAGGAATGAATCCTAGCTTGGCTTTGGTGGTTTCTACTTTCGGGGCATTAGTAGCTACCGTAGATACATTGGCTGCTGGGGCGGCGGAGGGTGCATCACCATTGGTTGTAGCTGACTTAGAACCACCAGAAGTGCAACCGTGAACCAAAATAGAAACACCCGCTGCTGCACCTGCGGTAAAAATAAATTTTCTTCTGGAAAGATTTGTCATTTGTCCTTTGTCATTTGTCCTTTGTCATTTGTCATTTGTCATTTGTCATTTGTCATTTGTCATTTGTCATTTGTCATTTGTTTTTTACTAATGACTAATGACCAATGACTAATGACTAATGACTAATTGCCTTGGTTTTGCCTCGAAATGCTTGATCAGTAAATCTCGCAATACTGGCTTTAGGTCTTCGCAGGGAACGCCTTTTTGCACGCAGGTTCCTAAATGCGCTTCTTTACCAACTTTGCCGCCCATGTAGATGTCAACCCCTTCTACAGCTTTGCCATTTTTACGGGCTTTGGTTCCCATTAAGCCAATGTCTGCAACTTGGGGCTGTCCGCAAGAGTTGGGGCAACCTGTCCAATGAATCCGCACGCCTACAGTCATTTCTAACTCTGCTTCCAATGCTTTAATCATTGCCAAGGCGCGTTGTTTGGTTTCTATGAGGGCAAAGTTGCAAAATTGTGCGCCGGTACAGGAAACAAGCGATCGCGTCAGTGTTTCTGGATTTATTGTAAACTTATTTAACAATTTTTCTGTCAAAAATATTACTAAACGCGATTCTGGTATATTAGGTATAATCACGTTTTGTTCAACAGTGAGGCGGATTTCACTGCTACCGTACACTTCCGCTAAACGTGCTATTTCAAACATATGATCGGCAGTTAACCGACCGACGGGAACATGCAAGCCAACGTAGTTCAATCCCGGTTGTTTTTGTTTGAATACGCCGATATGGTCACGTTTTTCCCAATCAATTTCGTCTTTTTCTGCTGCGCTGATTAATGTCTTACCCAAGCGCTTTTCTACTTCTTGTCGAAATTGTTCTAAACCCAATTCGTCAATTAACCACATCAGGCGGGCTTTTTGGCGATTGGCACGTAAACCGCGATCGCGATAAACTTCCAAAACTGCTCTACATACACTAACCACATCTTCCGGCGCTACCCAAGCATTGAGAGGAATAGCAGCTTCACACCGCTTAGCAGAAAAGAATCCTCCTACAAGGATGTTAAAGCCAAATTTACGTCCTGCTGGTTCCCCGCCTTCTTCTCTCCCACTACCCCTTTCCTGCCTAAAAGCAGGAACAAAAGCCAAATCATTAATTTCGGCATGAACAGAATTATCCCGCCCGCCAGTAATCGCAATATTAAACTTGCGTGGTAGATTGGTGAATTCGGCGTTACCTTCGCCTTTGTTGGTAATTAGGTCTTGAATTTGTTGCACCAAATCGCGGGTATCGAATAACTCATCCGCATCCAACCCGGCGACGGGATCGCCTGTGATGTTACGGACGTTATCCATCCCGGACTGCACACTGGTTAAGCCCACGCCGTGGAATTTATTAAAAATTTCTGGTAAATTCTCAATCCGGATGCCCCGTAATTGTATATTCTGTCTAGTCGTAATATCAGCGCTGCCGTCATCGCCGTAACGCTGCACTACTTCGGCTAAAGTTCGCATCTGATTACTTGTGAGAATACCATTTGGCATCCGCATCCGCATCATAAACTTACCTGGAGTGACTGGGCGAAAGAACACACCCACCCACTTCAGGCGATGGTCGCGATCAGTTTCGTCCATTGCCTCCCAGCCTAAAGAGGCAAATTTCTCTATCTCTGCCTTGACGGCGAGTCCATCTTTTTCTGCCTTGAATTTCTCGAACTTATTGAGGCTGGTTGTGGTGGTTGTAGCTGTGTCTGTCATGAGTGACTCTCTGGTAGTTGCCAATATCAATCAACCCTTAGTTTTATTAATCCCCGTAACTGTTTGCGTTACGAGGTATGGGCTAAAAAAGAGGCATATTTATTTGCTTACAAAAACTAAATCAACGGGTATCTGTCACTGCATTTATAAATTTGGAAACTTGTCAAGCAGGCTTTGATACTAGTGCTGTAACGTTTTACATACACAAACTTAAAGTTGGATCATCCACAAAATCGTATAACTTGTTACGGAATACTATTTTTGATGCGTAAAGTGTATTAAATCGATGCTTTTTAAGAATAAATACGATTAAATGGGCACTTTTTAGTACTTGAATGTCAGAGATTCCAGATAATCTGAAAGTAAAGAGAAATCTATAATTTCGTTATATTAGTTAAATTAGAAAAATTAATTTATTAGTATTAGTTATGAACCGGCGTAATTTCATAACTTGGGTTGGTGTGGGTTGGGTAGCGAGTAGTTTACCGATAGCAATTGCAGCGTGTTCTTCACAAAAAACATCTAACCCGTCAGCTGCGCCTAGGGATTGGCAAACAGTGGGTAAGTTGGAAGAATTAGATAAGTCTGGTCAGTTGTTTGTTGAAAATCCACCGATTGAACGAGTATTAGTAGTTGGTACATCTAAAACCAGCAATCTCATTGCTGTTAACCCTACCTGTACCCATGCAGGTTGTATCGTGACATGGAAAGCTGATGCAAAAAAATTTGCTTGTCCCTGTCATGGATCAGAATATGGAATTGATGGTAAGGTGCAAAAAGGCCCAGCAACAAAACCACTGGCAACTTACACCGCCAGAATTGAGGGCGATTCTGTTCAAGTGAAATAGTTAATGGTTAATAGTTAATAGTTAATAGTTAATAGTTAATGGTTAATAGTTAATAGCCATGAACCATTAACCATGAACCATGAACCATGAACCATGAACCATGAACCATTAACAATTAACAAAAGTTTTTGGGGATTTTATCTAGAGTGAATAACATCAATCAGCTTTTGGGGCAGGCACAGACAGCGTATGATACTGCTGACTGGTCGCTACTGATACAATGCCTGCAACAGATGATTTTAGGAGAAAATTCAAAAGACCCCGAAATAATTGGTAATCGGGAACATCTACTAGAATTAGCCCTCGCAGTTTTCGCGGTAGGGGATTTTCACCAACGCTGGGAGATTGCTAAGGTGTTTGCCCGATTGGGAACTATTGCCGTTCCTTCATTGATTGAGATATTACAAGATGAAGAGGCTGATGAAGAATTGCGCTGGTATACGGCGCGGCTGCTAGGTGATTTTAAGCATCCAGATGCAATTACTGCTTTAGTAGAATTACTGAGAAGCGAAGATGATGAAGAACTCCGGGCAATGGCAGCAGAGGCACTGGGGCAAATGGGTACGTTGGCTATTGCTGCCTTAACGGAACTTTTGGTAGACGAAGATACACGCTTGTTGGCGGTGCGATCGCTTTCCCAAATTCGCCACAAAGAAACGATTGCGCCGTTGTTGAGTGTATTACAAGATTCACAAGTCGCTGTCCGCATTACAGCTATTGAAGCCCTCAGTAGCTTTCATGATGAGCGCGTACCACCAGTACTTTTACGTGCTTTGGATGATTTATCTGCCCCAGTTAGACGGGAAGCGGTGCTAGGTTTAGGTTTTCGTCCTGACTTGCGCTCTGCATTGGATTTGGTAGCAAAATTGCAACCTAAACTTTATGATTTTAATCTTGAAGTTTGTTGTGCAGCCGCGATCGCTCTTTCTCGGATGGGTGGTGATGATGCAGCTAAGCATTTATTTCAAGTGCTAATGTCGCCACATACACCAGTGAAACTACAACTGGAAATTATCCGCGCTTTGAGTTGGATGGAAACTGGATCTAGTTTGGAATATCTCCGCACAGCACTAAATAATCTTGAATCAGTAACACTGTGGCAGGAAATTGTCACAGTTTTGGGGCGAATAACTGAACCAAATTTAATGCCACTAGCGGCAGAAATTTTGTTGACGATGCTGCGATCTGGGCATTCAGGAGTCGGGATTGCCTCAGTCAAAAGAGCGATCGCTCTGTCTTTGGGGCAGTTGGGCAGAATGGAGGCTGTTGAACCTTTAATTGGGCTGTTAGTAGATGCAGATGCACTGGTGAGACTACACGCGATCGCTGCACTCAAAAATTTGGCTCCTGAAACCGCACTCCAACAGTTACAGCAGTTAGCTCATAACAATACCTTGACACCCGATTTACAACAAGCTATGGCTGCTGCCTTAGCTGAGTGGTGAGTAGGGAAGTGCAAGAGTAGGGGAGTAGGCTATATCATAAAAACGCATGTAAATTGGGAAATATTGCAATACTGCAAGGGATAGCCCTAAATTAAAATTAGGGCTTAAAGCTAAAACCCGCTGATAAGCTGTTCCACATTTAGTTTGCATATCTAAATTTCATTAAAGTCTTGTGGGGTGGGCATCTTGCCCGCCAAACTTATGCAAGTTAAATGTGGAACAGCTTATCTTGTATCAGTTGCAAAAAGCCGTGAAATAAATTTCCGGCTACGTAGAGACGCGACGCCAGGTGCTACAACGGGGGGAACCCCCCTCCGGGTTCACCA
>JBHYDF010000028.1:0-58699 GCA_051861145.1 Nostocaceae cyanobacterium | reverse complement strand
CCTCCCGACACCAAATCAAAGATTATGGTGTGGGACTCCTTGCTTCTTTAGTTGATATATAAACATACTCAAACTAAACCGTTTAGTTTGAGCTTGGTGTCAGCTTCACTAGACCTAGGGCGGGCATCTTGCCCGCCCCACAAGATAGGATAATTAATTTATTGGAAATCCCTTACCCAATTATTTTGTCAAATTAAAGACTTTTCCCAGTCCTCTTGTAGAGGACTTTAGCTTTCAGACAGGGACTTATAGTCCCTGGCTAAATGGCTGGCTATTCTTTACTTACTTTCAGCAATCAACGCCTTAAACCGCTCATTTTTGAGAATTTTCCCAAAACCTGAATCATTTTTTATCATCTCTCGGCATTTGGGATTTAGCTTAATGGCTCGTTTGAGATTCTCAAGCGTCAAGTCTACATTTTCTTGCAAAGCATAGGAACAAGCCTTGTTGTAGTGAGCGTCAAAAGAATCGGGAGCAAGTTCAATGGCTTTGTTGAGGCTGAAAACCGCCTCGGAGTAACGCCCTAACTGATTCAGCGCATTACCTCGGTTTTTCCAGGCTTGGTATTTTTCGGGCTTGAGACTCAGCGCTTTGTCGTAGGAGTCAACCGCATCCGAGTAGCGCTTTAAGAGGTACAACGCATTACCCCGATTATTCCAAGCTTCGTAATAGTCGGGCTTGATACTCAGCGCTTTGTCGTAGGAGTCAACCGCATCCGAGTAGCGTCCCAAGCTTCCCAAAGCTACACCTTGGTTATTCCAGGCTTGATAATAGTCAGGCTTGATAGCCAAAACGTTCTTGTAGGAAGTAACCGCCTCGGAGTAAAGTCCCAAAAAGTACAGCGCTACGCCCCGATTATACCATGCTTGGAAATAGTCGGGCTTAAGTATCAGCGCTTTGTCGTAGGAGGCGACTGCATCGGAGTAGCGTCCTAAGTTCCCCAGTGCTACACCCCGCGTATTCCAGGCTTGATCTAAATCAGGCTTGATTTCCAGCGCTTTATCACAGGAAGCAACTGCATCCGAGTAACGCCCCAAGTTCCCCAGTGCTACGCCCCGATTGTACCAAGCTTGGTAATAGTCAGGTTTGATTTCCAGCGCTTTATCACAGGAAGCAACTGCATCGGAGTAGCGCCCCAAGTTACCCTGTGCTACGCTGCGGTTGTACCAGGCTTGGTAATAGTCAGGCTTAATCGCCAGCGCTTTATCGTAGGAAGCGATCGCATCTGAATAGCGTCTTAAATTCCACAGTGCTAACCCTCGGCTGTTCCAGGTTTGATCTAAATCAGGGTTAATCGCCAGCGCTTTATCATAGGAAGCGATCGCATCTGAATATTGTCCTAAATTCGCCAGTGCTAACCCTCGGCTATTCCAGGCTTGATCTAAGTCTGATTTTATCGCCAGCGCTTTGTCGTAGGAAGCGATCGCATCTGAGTACTGTTCTAACTTCCTTAGTGCGACACCTCGGTTGTAGCTGGCTTGGTAATAGTCAGGCTTGATTTCCAACGCTTTATCGTAGGAGACAACTGCATCGGAGTGACACCCCATCTTTTCCAGCGCTACACCCTGGTAAAACCAAACATCAGATATTTCAGAGACGAAAGTACTCAGCTTGTTAAAGCAAGCTAAAGCTTCTTCAGGACGATTTGAATTTGACAATTGACAGCCAAAATTAAACAACGAACCTAGTAAATCTTGGGGGTATTTATCTGTCAGTTGCAAAACCAAGTCTAATAAGGGACGCACATATTCATCCGCCTCCACCCGCTTGTCTTTGGCTACAATTTGCCCATTTGCTTCATTGAGGATGCGTTCACGCTCAATCAGATAATTTAGTGCCCTACTAGTTAACCACCTATACCACAACTCTTGCCAAAAGTTTCTGTTTTCCTGCATCATTAACAGAGCAGTTGGTTCTAAGATGGATCGCTCAGGCGAGATATTAAATTGTTGCAGCAAGTCTACAGCGTCGTAAATGTGTCGCGCACCAGAGAATTTTTTCACTGCATCTGCGTAGCACTGTTCCCAAGTACTTGTGTGAGATTCAATGTAATTATCAATGGTTAAGGGCAAACCTCTGTTTTGCAACCGACGCAGATTCGCGATCGCATTTTTGAAAGTGCTGTCATTTTTGGCAGCAATAAAAGGATAATCCTCTTCGTTGACTTTTATTTTTGCCTGAGAAACGCTATCACTCAACAACTGAACAATTGCTTCATTTTCCGGTTCTGGTAATTCGTAGACAAAGAAGCGCCGCCACCACTGCTTCTCATATTTCTCCCATTGCAATTTTTCCCATTCGCTTGGTTCTCCTAGGATTTCTGGCTCTTTTTCATTCCCAGCAATGGCGATGACTCGTATTTTTTCTTGACCGTAGAATTGTTCATAAGCCTCTAAAACGCGCTGTAGTCGCTCTTGTAATGGCATAATCAGAGGCGCATACTCCGAATTTTCTTCCGGTCTGTTGGATACTTCGCCAAGACTAGAATAATGCATCCTCTGATTGAGATCATCGAGGAAAAACAGCAATTTGCGATTAGTGCCTATTTTTTTCAGTTGTTCTTGAGTTGGTTCATCAACCAATCCGGTTGATTTTAGCCAAAGAACTGTCCAGCCTTCTCGGTTGTAAATTTGGGCTAATTCCGCCGCTTCTCGCGTTTTTCCTAATCCTGTTCGTCCGACAATCAACAGCCAACGGTATTCTTCTAATTTATTTTCTAATTCCCGTCGGATATTTCGATTCGCTAATCTTGTTTGATAAGGAACGCAGGAGTCTGCTAAAGGGCCATTCTGATCCGCACCGAAAACCATTGACAATACGTTTCCGTTGGGATTAATGACCTCAAAAGGAAAAGTAGAAGGAGAAATTTGCTTAGTCCGCCTGTTTTTGTACCACCACATGAGTTCAACGACGGTATTGATTAAAAGTATAAGCTCCGTCGAGAGGATATTAACAGTTATCAGTGATCAGTTATCAGTTTCATTGCTTGGGTGTAAATTTCTCACCATCAGCCTGTTTACTGTTCACTGTTCACTGTTTGAATTAATCTCTCGTATTTTAAAAGAATTTTATGGTCCAGCTAATAGCTTGATGCTATAAACCAAAAAAAACTTCAATTTGCCCATTTATCATCATATTTTGTCAAAAAATAGCAACTGACTAAAATATTATCCCACAGATAAATAAATAGATAAATAATACAGATAGTTAACTTAATTAAACACGTAGCCAAAGGCAAAACTTGGGCAGATGTATCAGACTAAGCCTGGTACATCTGTAAATATAGTGGTAGCAGAATAAATATCAACGTTGTGCAAAAGCCTTTGCTGGAGAGTCACGCTGGCTTTTTCGGTTGCGGAGATAATCTAAAGAAACAGTATTGAAACTATTAGCAGCCAGTAAAATAAAAAACACCAAACAGTAAATTAACTGACTCGTTGCTGTATCCCAATCTTGCAATAAAGTTACCCCAGCCATCAGTACTATCATCAAGCTAAAACCTGCGATTAAAGCTCCTCGCGTTGCCAGCCCAAGTATTAACAATAACCCAATTGCTAACTCGACAGGTGGTATTAAATATGCAGGTATTCGTATCAGTATTGCTGGGACAAAAGTCTCTTTAAATAGACCCACCATCGACTCAGCAAACCCCGGTATATTACCAATGCGAGTGAAGCCATGATTAAAAAAATTCACTCCAAATACCAACCGCAGAAATGTATAAGCAATGACAACATCACTGCGTCGCAGTTTAATTTCTTTCCCATTCCCTACCATAATTTCTATCCCTTTTGGTTGATGGTTAATGGTTCATGGTTAATGGTTAATGGTTAATGGTTCATGGCAATCAACCATTAACCATCATTAACAATCTTGTTTATTTTTGTAACATAACTTATAATCAATTATCAATAATTGATTGTTTGGTTGTTGAATTTTTTTCGCGATCGCTATTATTTCCTGCCTATCGAGGTAATGCGGTTTAGATAAGACTTGATCCTCCCTAACCCTCCTTAAAAAGGAGGGAATAAAGCCCCGCCCTTTTCCAGGAGAAAATAAAGCCCGCCCTTTTCCAGGAGAAAATAAAGCCCCGCCCTTTTCCAGGAGAAAATAAAGCCCCCCTTTTTAAGGGGAGCCACTGCGCCCTTGCGGGTTTCCCGCGTTGTAGCAAGTGGCGTGGGTTGGGGGGATCAAAAAGAACCGAACACCATTAACACCAACCGTATGAGTACATAGGTAAGGAAGTCCTAGTTATTCCAAGTTTGCAGGCATTTTTTCAGTAGAACTTGACAAGCGCAATTGGAGGTGATGTATGATAGCGCCTGAAAATCGTCCGCGAGTAGTAATAGTTGGGGCTGGTTTTGGTGGGTTGTGGGCTGCTCGTGCCCTATCGCGATCGCCTGTGGAGGTTTTGCTAGTTGACCGTAATAATTATCACACCTTTAGCCCTATGCTTTACCAAGTAGTAGCGGCGGAATTGGCTCCGGAGCAAATAGCCTACCCAGTGCGGGGTATTCTACGCAAACAACAGCGTAATGCAGATTTTGTCAGGGCGGAAGTCACGCAGATAGACTTTGAGCGCAAAGTTGTAGAAACCAATGTTCGCAAAATTCCCTATGATTTTCTGGTGTTGGCCACTGGAAGTATTACTAAATTTCTCAAAGTGCCAGGAGCAGCCGAATACGCTTGGACGTTAGATAGTTTAGAGCAAGCAGTAGCTTTGCGTAACCAAATTCTTGATTGTTTTGAACTGGCGGCGCAGGAAACAGATCCACAAAGACGCTCTTCGTTACTGACTTTTGCCATCGTCGGTGGTGGTCCTACGGGGGTAGAATTGGCTGGTGCGCTAATAGAATTGATTCGCGGCACTTTACATAAGGATTATCCCACACTGGATACTAGGCAGGCGCAGGTAGTGTTGTTGCAGTCAGGGAGTAGTTTGCTGGCTGGGATGATGTCAAAGCGATCGCGGAGCGCGCCCGGCGGGGGCAGAAAAATCGGAGATTTTTCTGCTGGCGGCTCCGCCGCCGCTGCAACGGCTCCGCCGTTGCAGCCATCCCCGCTCGAGCGATCGCAAATTTACACCCTCAAGCAACTACGAAAGATGGGTGTTAAAGTTTACCTGGAAACCAAAGCAAGCAGGGTGACAAAAGAAGCTGTGTATTTGCAAGATGGCAGAATCATACCCACGCATACGGCTATTTGGACTGTGGGAGTGCAAGCCGATCCCCTTGCTGAGAGATGGGGATTGCCTACTTCTACTCAGAATCGGGTTGCTGTTTTGCCTACATTGCAGTTGGTTGAATATCCGGAAGTATACGTAGTAGGAGATTTAGCCTTAGCAAAAAAAGATGGTCAGCCAGTACCTATGGTTGCTCCTGCTGCGATCCAACAGGGAACAGTAGCAGGAAGAAATATTGAAAGGCAGTTAATGGGACGGTATCCGGTATCTTTTCGTTATTGGAATAAAGGCAATATCGCCATGATTGGTCGCAATGCCGCAGCGGCTCAAATTGGTAAGCTAAAATTTGAGGGTTTTCTTGCTTGGATATCTTGGCTGATTATCCATTTGGTTTATTTACCTGGTTTTCGTAATCGTTTGTTGGTGTTGATTGACTGGCTGAGGGATTACTTTTTTCATGCGCGTGTTGCACGTCTGATTCTGCGTCCAAAGATGATATCACCACAAACAAGAGTTGCAGATTATCAACCTTTGGGTAAGTAGTTTAGGTAATAAAGTGAAGAGAGATTGTTGTGGGTTATTTATGATTGCTATAGATGTGTTATACCATTTGAAAAAATGTTTGTGACAGATAGATTGCGAAAACAGCAAGCTTTGCAAGGTTTTTGCAATCTAAAATCTAAAATCCAAAATCCAAAATGGTGTTAGTTGGAGATGTATTGAGGTTCGGTGAGTTTACAACGGGAGTCGATACGGGAACAAGTTAAGCGGGTATTGCTTGGCAGAATATTAGATGGTACTTATCAGCCAGGCGATCGCTTGGTAGAGTTGCAAATTGCTCGTGAATTGAATATTAGTCAAGGGCCTGTGCGGGAAGCGCTACGGGATTTGGAGGCGTTGCGGTTGGTGGAAACGGAACCTTACCGGGGTACTCGTGTTAGGTGTGTTAGCGATCGCGAGATGCGTGAGGCTTATCAGGTTCGTGCTAGGCTGGAGGAAATGGCGGCAGAACAAGCGGCTATACGTTTGCAAGGTCGGGTAGAAGTTCTGCAAGTGGAAGTGAATGCGATGATTCAGGCTGCGAAGTTGGGCGATCGCGATCGCTTTGCTCAGCATAACAGGGTATTTCATCGGTTAATTGTGGAAGCGGCTGATAACAGTGTACTTTTGCGGGTTTGGGATTCGCTGGATTTTGGAACGAGAACGCGAATTACGGTAGCACAAGACAGGCTCGATTTGTGTGAGGTGGCTGCTTCACATCAACCAATTATTGATGCTTTGGCGCAAGGAGATGGTAAAACCGCTGGAAAGTTACTTAGGTTGCACGCTGAGTCTTTTCACCCCCCGGATTCGGATATGTGTGTTAGTGATGTTGTAAAGTTAACTGAGTGTTGAATTTTCAACGCAGAGGGACGCGGAGGGAAACGCGGAGGAGCGCAGAGTGTTTGGTAAAGTATGTCTATCTATTTAAAGTTTCTATGAAAGTGTAAATGGCTTGTCGTCCACGTTGCGCGTTTCCCGTTGTGAGAAAGTCTAAGGTTGCGCCTTGAAATAAGAGGAACTTTGGCTTACCGCATGGCTTTTTCGTATTTCTTTGAAGGTTCGGCTATTGAATATTGGATTAACACGGTTATCACAGCGATTTTGTTTTGTGCTGTGTTTTTTGGACTGATGAAATGGTTGCGCATTGAACGAAGAAATTGGTTAGAGGGTGCTGTTTATATTGCGTTACCGGGAATGCTTGGTGAGATACCAATTCTCTCGTTCTTTTCTGAACTAATGATTAATATGCAGCCTGAAACAGCAGGACGTTATAGTGCTTTTTTGTTTTCGGGTTACACTTGCTTAATCAGTTTTGGTTTATTAATGTCGAGCAAAGCAGATACAAAGAGTGTATCTTTGGAAGAAAAATGTTGAAAATTTTATGAAAGTTTGTTTTTAAATTAACCACAGATGGACACAGATGGACACAGATGAACACGGATTTATCTGTGTCCACCCCCTCATTCCCCCCTTTTAAGGAGGTAATACCATTTCACAAAAACTCTGATACAAATGCAGACGGTGTAGAGACGCGAAATTTCGCGTCTCTACAAGATTTATGTGTATCGTGATAAACGTGAAATGGTATAATACAGAGGAAAAACTTTTATTTACTGTCCATCTGTGGTTCTAATTAATCTTGCAATAAGTCTATTTTTAAAATTGGTATTACCTTAATTGCAATAAAAAAGTCAGAGGTTTTCCTTTTGCCTTCTGACTTGTGTTACATTCTCAAAGAGAAATGGTATTTATTTATTTCCTAGCAATTACCCAAACGGCGTGAACAATGCCAAGAATGTAGAAACCAAAAATTGTCAAAAGCAAATTAATCCAAAAATCTTTACCTAAACCAACTTGTAAAAATACTCCCAGTGGTGGTAGAAAAATGGCACAGAGAATCCGAACTAAATCCATCACTCCCTCCTGTGAATTTGAAACTGAGCAGGATTTTTCTACCTCTCAAAGATAACATTTATGCTTGAAAGTGGCAGGTTAGCTGAGTTCGGTAAATACGACAAACTAGCCGCCACTGATTTTGGCTTTGTAACCAAGCTTGGTCAAAATTTCGAGAATTTTTTGCTTGTGTTCGCCTTGAATTTCAATTTCGTTATCTTTAACAGTTCCACCTGTACCGCATTGGGCTTTTAACTGCTTGACGAGTGCTTGTAAAGTTTCTGGTTTAGCTTGAAAACCAGTAATGACAGTCACAGTTTTTCCTTTGCGTCCGGCGCGGGTTGCTTGTACGCGCAGGTTTTGTTTTTCTGGAGGTAGTTCTTGAGTTGGTCTTTCAAAGGCGGGGGAGTTGTCTTGTCCAAATTCGCGCCAAGCTGGGCGATCGCTAGAAGATTTACCCTTTTGGGAAGCCATAAACTTACTACTTTCTGCCTTTTACATTCATGCTTTGTTTCCTATACTAGTCTCATATGACAATAGGGAGTAGGGAGTGGGGAGTAGGGAGTGGGCATTGGGCATTGGGCATTGGGCATTGGGCATGGGGCATGGGGCATGGGGCATTGGGAATGGGGAAAAATCCAATGACTATTGACCCCTCCGGGGTTCGCCAGTCGCTCATGGGGGAGACCCCCAAGACCGCGCTGGCTCACTAATGACTAATGACTAATGACTATTCAAACGCAACCAATCTTTTATTTCTTGCGCTAACCAGACACACTCCATTGCGCTTAATCCCACACCGAAGGAATACCGCTTATATTCGGTTTGGATTGTAACCATTTCTTTATCTTCTAGATTTTCTAGTTGAAAGCGACTTTTTGCCCCTGTTCGCAAAACACTTTGAAAAACATCTTGAACATCTGAAGTTTGGTCAGCTTTGCGGTTAACGCAAAAGTTAAAAAGCCACAATTCAATCGCAAAAAAATCTTTGGTAAAGATAACTTTCTGATATCCGAAAGTTGACAGCAGTACTTGATATAAAATCGCTAACCAAATCAGGAAAAATGGAAGTGTAATACCAAGGACAAAAATAGACATTACAAAAGACAAAAAGCTTATTCCTATAACTCCCATAATCAAAGTCTTCACAGCAAATCCGAAGATTTGTAAGCCAGACAATCTCTGTTGAGGAAGTTTAATTAATAATTGCTTGGAAGTTTTACGAAGTTGAACAAAACTATCTGCTGGCTGACGAATGCTGCGAAGTATGAGGTTATTAAATAAACGATTATCTTTGAGTGTTTCCAAAGCTTGACGGGTGCTGCTGAATCTTCTTTCAACCGATGGTTCGGTCATTTGCTCCAACCAATTGAGGAAGCTAGGCTGAATATTTACATAGTCGCTAAATTGCATTCGTAAATCACTTTGGGGTAATTCCGCTGGAGAAATACCTGTTAACAAATGAACTAAAGTTGCTCCCAAAGCATATAAATCCGACGCGGGAACTGCCTTACCGCCAAATTGTTCAATTGGAGCATAACCATAGGTTCCTACGACAGTAAAAGTAACTCCTTCTTTTACAGCTTTATCTTGAACAGCACCAAAATCAACTAAATAAATATGTTCATCTTCACCCCAAATTAAATTACTTGGTTTAATGTCTCGATGTAAAACTGCTGGATTGAGTTCATGCAAATAAATCAGAATATTTAAAACTTCAATAGCAATTTGTTTGACTTGCTTTTCTGTAAATCTTTTGCCCTGTTCTAAGCAATCTTTCAACGATTCCCCAGGAATATATTCTTCAACTAAACCGAACCAAAGTATCCGGTCATCAACAGAGAAATAATCGATATATTTGGGAATACGTAAATGATTGAGTTGTTTAAGAATTTGTGCCTCACGCTCAAAGAGTTTGAGGTCATCCCACTGAATATCACCCCCAAACGCCAGCAGTTTCACCACAACTTGTGCATTTTCGCCATCTTCGTTAGCTTGTAAATCTGTAGCTAGCCAAGTTTGACGCGCAGCATTTTTGCTTAATTGGCGTTCGAGTTTGTAACGATTTTGTAATATTTGTTCTACTTGTAGCATCTTGCGATCGCATTTTTTCAATTTAGTTGGTGGTTAGTGGATAGTGGATAGTGGATAGTGGGTAGTGGGTAGTGGTTAGTGGTTGGGAATAGAAAATAGGGAATTGGGAATTGGTAATTTTCTTCCCCATTACCGATTACCCATTACCTACTATCCACTATCCACTATCTACTATAGATATCTTGCAAAAATGCCTTGAAATAAATTTCAGCTCTTAGCTTAAACCCGTTAAAACGGGTTGAAAACTTTACCCAGTCATCTTTAGATGAATGCGCGCCCGACGCCCGAAATTTATTTCCGGGCTGACTTTTGCAAGAGGTCTGATCTAATAACCACTATCTACTCACCACTATCTACTAACCACTAACTACTATCTACTATCTACTATTACAATACAGACAAGAGGTAAGCGATCGCGCCTCCCCACATAATCAAACTAATCGGTGCGCCGATTAACAGTCCAGCGATCGCCCAACCTCTTTGATGTTCTTTAAAGTGTTGTATACTGCGCCAGCGTCTGCTTTTCCAAGCCCATTCATTGCCTTTCGCGCCGAGTAAAATTGTCATGATCCACCCGACAGATGGAAAGAAACATATCAACCCAATCCAAACTTGATTAGTCCACAACCAAAACCAAGGCATAAAAAACGCACCCCAATT
The DNA here is from genome assembly GCA_051861145.1 of Nostocaceae cyanobacterium. Lineage (GTDB taxonomy): Bacteria > Cyanobacteriota > Cyanobacteriia > Cyanobacteriales > Nostocaceae > JBHYDF01. Next base: position 48,327 of record JBHYDF010000028.1, on the reverse strand, counting down.
CCAGCCAAGAAGTTCATCAGGGACTTGTTCTTTATAATTATTAATACCGCAACCCGAATTATTAATTATTTCTCTTCGCGGTAATACCACCAAATTATTTTTGGCTGATTTGAGAGTCAAACCAAATTCTAGAGCTTCCAGCGCTTCACGAGCATTAGAAAATCTTTGTTCTGGTGCTGGTTCTGTCATCTTTTCCAGCCAACTAACAAAACTGGGACTAAGGGTTACTCGCTCAGCAAATTGAATCCGCAAATCTCGTTGGGGTAATTCTGCTGGAGAAATACGAGTTAACAAATGAATCAAAGTCGCTCCCAGTGCATATAAATCCGACGCTGGAACCGCTCTACCTCCATATTGTTCCATTGGAGCATAACCGTAGGTTCCCACTACAGTAAAAGTAACTCCCTCTTTTGCAGCTTTATCTTGAACAGCACCAAAATCTACTAAATAAATATGATTATCTTCACCCCAAATTAAATTACTCGGCTTAATATCCCGATGCAACACTGCGGGATTCAACTCATGCAAAATCGTGAGAATATTTAAAACCTCAACAGCAATTTTCCGTACTTCCTTTTCTGTATACCTTTTTCCTTGAGCGAGTTTTTCCTTGAGAGACTCACCGGGGATATATTCTTGCACTAAGCCAAACCAAAGTGTTCGGTCATCTATACAAAAATAATCAACATATTTGGGAATATAGGCATGATTTAGATGTTGGAGAATTTGTGCTTCCCGCTCAAAAAGTTTGAGGTCATCCCATTGTACAGTTCCGCCAAAAGCGAGGAGTTTAACGACAACTTGAGTTTTTTCGGGATCAGAGGCTTGTAAATCCGTTGCTAACCAGGTTTGGCGAATTCCGTTGTTTCCTAGTTGGCGTTGGAGTTGGTAGCGGTTTTGTATTATTTGTTCTACTTGCAGCATCTGGAACCTGCTGAGTATGTACCAAGCTTGCTTTCATCAATACCTCTAGCTTAACTAGCATTTACGGAATACAACAACAAAAGTGCATTTCAATTTCAAACCTCAATTCGCTATGGTTTTATACTTTTATTGTACTTAGTACAGCGTTTCATTAATTCGTAAAAATAGGGAGTAGGGAGTGGGGAGTAGGGCAATGGGCATCGGGCATTGGGCAAGGGGCATTGGGCATTGGGCATGGGTAGAAAAAACAATAATTCCCAATTCCCAATTCCCAATTCCCAATACCCTATTCCCAATGCCCAATGCCCAATTCCCAATGCCCAATTCTCCGCGTCCCTCTGCGCGTACTCCGCGTACCTCTGCGTTAAAAAATACTACGACTTTACGCAAAACTACACTTAGCCGCATCAGAAAATAGAGACGCAATTTATAGCGTCTCCTTGTGAATTTATTCAGAATCAACCTTAACTCGCCGAAAAAACATAATTTTTTCGGTAATATGCTTGATACTCCTCCGAGAGCAAAGATTTCCACCAGTCACGATGATTGAGATACCATTCCACAGTCAGACGTAAACCCTGTTCAACAGTAACTGAAGGTGTCCAACCCAACTGAGTTTTAATCTTAGTCGCATTAATTGCATATCTCCGGTCATGTCCCGGTCTATCTTTGACAAAAGTAATCAAATTCTCCGCCGGACGTACTGGTAACTCAGGTGCTAACTCATCCATCAACTGGCACAACATGCGTACTAAATTAATATTTTCTACCTCATTATTACCACCAATATTGTAAGTTTCGCCTGGTGTACCGCGATGAATCACCACATCTAAAGCACTGCAATGGTCGCCCACATAAAGCCAATCTCGGACATTTTTACCATCACCATACACAGGTAATGGCTTACCTATCAAAGTATTAATACACATCAGAGGAATCAGCTTTTCAGGAAACTGATAAGGACCATAATTATTAGAGCAATTTGTAATAATTGTTGGTAGTTCGTAAGTATGATAATAAGCACGAACTAAATGGTCACTACCAGCTTTCGACGCCGAATAAGGACTATTAGGAGCATAAGCCGTAGTTTCGCTAAAAGCCGGATCATCAGCGCCGAGACTGCCGTAAACTTCATCCGTAGAAACATGCAGGAAACGATAGTCAATAGGTTTGGAATTTATCTGCCACCATTGACGAAAAGCTTCCAACAGGGTGTACGTTCCTATCACATTAGTTTGTACAAAAGCACCAGGTCCCAAAATTGACCTATCAACATGAGATTCAGCAGCAAAATGGGCAATAGTATCGATATTTTCGGATTTTAATAACTCGTCTATTAAAGAGCGATCGCAAATATCCCCCTGTACAAACCGGAAATTTTCTCGCTCCTCCAACCCTGCCAAATTCGCCCGATTTCCAGCATAAGTCAAAGCATCCAACACCACCACCCGGTCATCAGGATATCTCCCACACCAGTGATGCACAAAATTTGAACCAATAAACCCCGCACCACCAGTTACTAACAACCGACGACTCATTAAACTCACTCCTCTTTCTCTGTGTTCTCTGCGTCTGAGGTGGTTAATTTTACACCAACAACCATTGCAACCCCGCCTTAATTTATTGAGGCGTTGTCGTGGTTGTACCAAACTGACGCATTACAATAGTAGCCGCTAAATTACACGTGCAGTTCATGAAACAGAACAAAAGATACACCAATAGTCAATAGTCATTAGTCATTAGTCATTAGTCATTAGTGATTGGTTTTTTCCCCATTCCCAATGCCCAATGACGCCAGTCGCCTCAACGGGGGAAACCCCCGCACAGCGCTGGCTCCCCAATGCCCAATGCCCGATGCCCTACTCCCTACTCCCTTCTCATCAAATATTTCTTTCTCACCTTACTAAATATTCTCTGAATGCGTAATTTTGTCAAACGCATTTTCGTCAAGTTACTGATATTAGAAGGATGATGTATTTTATGGTCAAAAAAATCATTTAACTCATCCAAAATAACTTGCAAACGCTTGGTAATATTTTCTTTGCGATATTCTGCAAAAAACTCTGCCGATAAAGTTGGAGATTGCCAAGACGCAAGCACTTTCAGAATGCGTTGAATATCATATTCTTTGGAATACCCAGCAATTTTATAGCAATTAAAACCAGGATCTAAATAATCAGATAGCCCACCATTTATACTAGAGAAAACTTGACAACCACAAGCAAGAGCTTCCATTGGTTGCAGACCAAATCCTTCACTAACACGCTGTTGTGCCCAGTACTCAGCAGAATCATAGAGATAAATCTTAGCGCGATTGAATAGTCCTGGTAAATCCTCTACATAGGAATCAACAACGAATACTTTACATTGCTGCTGCAACGCTGGAATCAATTCCTGCATTAAATATTCAGAAGATTTTCGAGCTTGGACTAAAACATCAATATCTCTTTCTAGATTAAAATTTTGAAATTCGTTACTAATTTGATTAGGCAAATAATAAATTAGTGCATTGGGTGATAATTGTCCCCAATAACCCATCGTATTCCGGCTAACAGTGATAATAGGAATACTCGCAGGTAGACTAAAACCATAACCTGCACTGTGGGCATGGTAAACAACATTGTATTGCTGAAGTTTAGCGGCTAGCTTAGCTACATCAAATCCCCAACTAATGACAAAAATAACATCGTCTAAATTTTTCTCTTGTAGTAGGTCATCTATAAAAAGCTTGCCCTCTTCCCTTTGACGGTAAGTTACGATATCAACACTACAAAGGAGTTTAGCAAGATTTAGTGTTTTCAACTCAGCCCAAAGACCACCACAAGCAAACTTGCCATCTGTCCCAGGAAGTAAAAAGTAAAGTTTTCTCATTACCAACTCTGCTTGATAAAAAGTGAGGAATTAAGAGTTATGAGTTAGGAATTAGGAGTTAGGAATTGTGAATAAAGAAACTAAGACAATATTTAGTACTTAACACTCAATTCACAGACAAATCATAACTCATAACTCCTAACTCATAACTCCTAACTCCGCGCCTCCTAACTCTGTTCCTCTCGCCAACGCACTTTCACAAAATGCGCTTCGCGTTCCCAAACGTCTCGCGTAAGTGTAATATTTTCAACTTCTAGGTTAAAGGGAATGGCAGTTGTCAAGTAGCGCTGTGCTAAAGCACCAATATCAGGTGCTAGTTCTGCTGCTGTGGTTGTCGCCAACCCCAAACCAACGAGTTGTTCTATCGGGCCTCGCGGTAGCAATAGATGCATACCTACCGCAAGTCCTGCTGTCAGCAGCATTGCTACTGACACATTTGTTCCACAACGGGGATGTACAGCTAAATGCCATTCTCCACTGATGAGGCGATGTTGAGCGAGTGTGACAGCACGCCGCAAATCGCTAATATTTACCTCGCCATAAAGGTAAAATCCCCTGTCTGTAGATAAACCGCCTAAATGTTCGTTATCTACCTGAAAATTGCTGGAGGTTCTGATGAAAGAATGGGCATTTTTTGATTCACCCAAAACCCAAACTGTAGCATGTTCTAAAGCATGAACTTGCCTTGTGATGAGAATTTCTTTGAACCCTGGAAGAAACGATAGCTGTCTAAGTAAATCGGCATCTAATGTGGGTTGAGGTGCTGTAAAATCAAAAGTAAAAAAATCTAGGGAAAATTCGTCTGTTCTGACAAAAGCAGAAGTATTCATAGCAACACTGCCCCCCATGCTGATGGAGCAATTATAAATAGATTTCTTTCAAATGTACCCTTTCAGCCTATGGATTGTTGCTAATTTTTGTTGACTATGAGATTCAGGTCTTTTGATTTTAGCCAAAACTTTACAAAAGACATTTGCCTAAGACAAAAGGAGTCCACCTACATCATAGGCGGCGCTCCCTATGCCTGTTAGTATCCTCGTCTGTCCAGTTGGGAAACTTCCCATTGTCAACGTTATTCTCATGAGCAAGAAAAACTGCCTCTACCCCTGACCTATATTGCTGTACTCTGTTGTGCTTGGTTTTGAAAGGTTCACAATTAACTTGAGGCGTGAGGAGAAGAACAAACAAAAACCTATCAAAATTGGCTTGGCAGTATACTAGCAATTTATTTATTCAATTGGGTAGTTGGGTAGAGGACAGCAGTTGACATCATTCAAGCAGACTTTGCCCCAGTGCAATGCCCAACGGACAAGAGCTACTCGATTATCTGTGCCTGTCTTGGTGAGAATATTGCTGATATGGTTATCAACTGTACGTTTGCTAATCTCCAGTTTGGCTGCAATCTCTTGATTAGTTAAGCCAGCGGCCACTAAGTCGATAATTTGCAGTTCTCTGTCTGACAGACTAACGGGGGTCTGAGACTCGCCACCAGCCATGCGTTATTTTATCCTCCCTTGGTATATGTACTTAATTGCTCTTTCTCATTCTAGAAGATTCTTCTGCTGGTGGGCGTTTCAACTGTTAGCAGAAATACGATTATAAAGATTTTCTTCTTAATTTAATTTAGCAATAATACATTTGAGATTTTATGTAATATATGCTACTATTTATAAGTATATACTCAGAGATATTACTGATGCAAAAAACAGGCAAACAGGAATATCTAGAGTGAATTTTAAGTAGAAAAAAATGCTGTGTAATTGTATGAACGATTGCCAATAAGAAAGCAAAAATTATTGTAGATTTTATACTGGAAATTTCTCTTCCAAAATCGAAAATTTGAAATGAGTAATCCCCGTGTTTTGTGCTTGGGTGAAATTTTGTTTGATTGTTTAGCCGATCAGTTGGGGCGATCGCTCCCTGAGGTTGAGTCTTGGACTCCCTATCCAGGAGGCGCACCAGCTAACGTAGCTTGTTCTTTAGTCAAGCTGGGAACGTCAGCAGGATTTGTTGGTTGTGTGGGTGAAGATCCGCCGGGAAATGAACTGGTAGAGCTATTGCAAAAAGTAGGTGTGGATACAACTGGTGTACAACGCCACCCTACAGCCCCAACGCGACAAGTTTATGTTGTCCGCTCTTTAGCAGGCGATCGCACTTTTGCCGGATTTGGCGAATATGATACCACAGAATTTGCCGATACTCACATGAGCGCCCAGCAATTGCCCGAATCGCTATTTCAAGAGGCAGATTTTTTGGTTCTCGGTACTTTGGAATTAGCCTATCCTGAAAGTGGCGAAGCAATTGTTCGCGCCCTAGAGTTAGCAGAAGTTTACGACTTGAAAATTTTGCTGGATGTTAATTGGCGTCCTGTATTTTGGACTAATCCTGATATAGCACCGCAAAAGATTCGCGAATTGTTTAAAAAAGTTGATTTTCTTAAGCTTTCTAAAGAAGAAGCAGAATGGCTATTTGATACCGCCGACCCCGGAGCAATTAATTACCGTGTAGATTCTGTAGAAGGAGTACTAGTGACGGATGGGGAAAACGGTTGTGCCTACTGTCTAGGTGAAAACGAAGGTAGGCTACCGGCGTTTTCTGTACCTGTAGTTGATACAACGGGTGCAGGAGATAGCTTTGTAGCGGGTTTGATTCACCAGTTGCTAACCCGTGGAATTCAAAGCTTAAGCGATGCAGAGCAAGCGAAAGAAATTGTTAGGTATGCTAATGCGGTGGGAGCGTTGACGACAATGAAACCGGGAGCGATCGCATCTCAACCAACAGCAGCAGAAGTGGAAGCTTTTCTTGCTTCTCAATAACAATACCTTCGGGGCGCGGAGCGTGAAACGCCCACAGTCCAATTATTAGCCCGAAACTAAAGTTTCGGCTAAAAGCTAAAGTTAGCTAAAGCTAACTATAACAAGACTTTTAACCCGTTTTAACGGGTTTTAGCTTTTAGCCGGAACTTTAGTTCACGGCATAAAATTTAGGGTTAAATCTTCTTCCTTCTTCTTTCGATAATTATTTTTCTATCAAGTTGTAGATGCATTTGTCCTGCTATTGTCACTCTTTTATCACGATTTTGTCCCTACCAAAAGCTTAAATATAGAAAATAAGAACCTGTAAATTTCGATTGAGGAAAATTTACGAAGAGGTAACAACTATGACGTTTGATTTGAATAATGCGCTTTGTGTTATCCTGATTGCTTCTATTGCCAGTGTTGTCTTATCTTCCGGGCTTTATTTAACCTTACCGAGAACTAGAAGAGTAGGCATTATCCAGAACTAAAATAGTCCCAAAAACCCGGTTTCTGTTACGCTTAAGACGAAAAATTTGTGGACTATTCTAGAAGAAACCGGGTTTTTTCATCAATTGTGAATACTGAATCGGTGTTCTCGAAGAGTAGGCTTTGTCCAGAACTAAAATAGGTGAGAAAGTTCGGTGCGTTACACCATTGTTAACGCACCGAACTGCGTGATCGCATCTCAATTTACCACCGTTGAGGTGGAACCTTTTCTTGCTTCTCTAAGAGGGATAGAGATGACCTCAATTTACAAAGGTATTATAAGTTTTGGCTTGGCTACGGCTTTGCTTGGCGTAACTCCGAAAGTTCAGGCTCAAATGCCCTCCATAAGCCAACAACGCGCTGAAGATTTATTCTACAACCTGGGTATAACCAGGAAGAAGAAATATGATTTAAAGGGCGCTGTTGAAGCTTTCACCCGTGTATTGCAAATTAACCCTAACAACGCGGATGCCTACTATCATCGGGGTTTAAGCTTAATGAGGCTTCCCCAAACTGATTTCATAGCCGCGATCGACGATTTTAACCAAGCATTGCGAATTAATCCTAACAACGCGGGTGCCTACTATCAACGGGGTTTATGTCATTTTTACTTATCGGATTTCAGCAAAGCTGTTGCAGACTACTCCCAAGCTTTGCGCATTGCCCCCGGCTTTGCTGACGGATACTATGACCGGGGACAGACACGCTACAAACTTGGAGATTTTCAAGGTGCGATCGCAGATTTCACTCAACTATTGCAGATGAATCCTAGTAATTATGACATCAAACCTATGTACGTCTACGTCTGGAGAGGCAAAGCCTACTTTAAATCTGGGAATCACAAAGCAGCGATGGCAGATTTTGACCAAGCTGTACAAAATGGACGCGCACCTGGTTTCTATTTAAACCCCTATCTCAACCGAAGTGTAGCTCGTGACATGATGGGGGATAGCAACGGTGCGAGCGCCGACTTTAACCAAGCTCTACAGGATTATAACACAGGAGTGAAAAAACCTAATGAGCGTCGTGATTTCAGTAGTCTTGCTTACGCTGATAAGGGGGGAATTCGCGTTGAACTGGGTGACAAACACGGGGGAATTGAAGATTACACGAAAGCAGTACAACTGAATCCCAACCTTGCTATAGCATTCTTTGATCGAGGTGAAACCCGTTTACGATTGGGTGACAAACAAGGGGCGATCGCAGACTACACAAAAGTGCTGACAATCAATTCCAGATGGAGTGACGCCTACTTCCGTCGAGGTTTAGTTCGCGCTACGTTAGGCGATAAAGAGGGCGCAATCGCCGATGTGCAAAAAGCAGCGGCTGGCTATTTGCGGGACAAAAGTAAATATTATTATCAACGAGCAATTGAAATACTCAAAGAACTGCAACAACAGTAGTCAAGCTGCGACCCTAAGCTCAGCATCGCTATAGGGGTGCAAGGTTTTTGTGGTGTTCCCGTTAAGGAGTCGTGCAGAAATAAGTTACCTATTTTCAGCTACTAAAAGAGCATTTCAACCATTTTGAGGTAAAATCCTGTAATTCCATTCCTCATAAAAATCAAACTTTTTCAGGTTGACACTTTGTAGCTGACAATCACTTACTTTTTTCGCCTTGCCGCTACCTCAGCTTGCCTAAATCCCCAAAGCCCTTCTAATATTTTCCACAATCACCTCTGGTGGTGCTGAAATATCCGCACAAAGGGCATCACCAGGTTCTTCAAGAGCATTAAACTGACTTTGGAGGAGTTTTTCGGACATAAAATGATTTAGCCGCTCTTGCAAGCGTTTTTGAATCAACTCAAACGACCCCTTGAGGAAAACCAATTTGATGCGTTCATCACCAATCAAAAAATACTGGCGATAGCTAGCTTTTAAAGCCGAACACGCCAGCACCACATTTTGATTTTCTTCCAACCACTGTTTTATGGCTGCTTGTATATCTTGCAACCACGGCAATCTATCGGCATCATCCAAAGCGATACCGTGCCGCATTTTCTCAATATTTTCTGGTGAATGAAAATTGTCAGCGTCGCTAAATTCCCAACCCAAAGAATCCGCCAAAAGTTTACTGATGGTAGACTTGCCAGAACCAGCAACACCCATTACAAGAATAATCATTACTAACCGTCTAATGTGAATTAGCCTACCTACTAATAGTATTGATTACAAAAATTCAGTTTCACGGTAATCACGACCACAGATGGACACAGATTAAGTTAAGTTATCTGTGTCTATCTGTGTCCATCTGTGGTTAATTTCCACGCACTTGATAATTGCCATAATTTTAATTCACATGGCTGCCTTACTAATAAAATTAGGAGGCTAAAACCCATTTTAGATTTTGGCTCTTGTATAAATTCAATCCAAAATCCAAAATCTAAAATCTAAAATTTGCTTGGTCTAACCTACAGCAACCTGACTCCAACTTAAATAAGGCAATTTCGCCGCCGTTTCCCGAATTTGCTCAGCCTGCGCTACCAACTGACCACAAGCATCCCAAGTACCAGAAACAAACATATTTTTGGCAGCTTCACCCATTGATACCGCGCCAGAAAAATCACCGCATTGCACCTGCATCGTTTCCAAATTTACCGTCATTTCAGCTTGAGGATTAGCTGTTAAGATTTCTTGCAATTGCTTGACAGTGGCAGCATCAGCAGTAACGCAGGGAATACCCATAGCTACACAATTACCGAAAAAGATTTCCGCGAAACTTTCCCCTACCAGCGCTTGAATACCCCATTTAGCGATCGCCTGTGGTGCGTGTTCCCGTGACGAACCACAACCAAAGTTACGATTTACGACCAAAATCTTCGCCCCTTGATACTGCGACTGGTCAAAAGGATGCTTTCCATCCAGCGCAGCGCGGTCATCCTCAAACGCGTGTGCGCCCAACCCATCAAAAGTCACACAGCGCAAAAAACGAGCAGGAATAATGCGGTCAGTATCAATATCATCACCCACCAAGGGAATACCGCGTCCGGAAACAGCTTTAACTTCACTCACCATAGGAATTTTGGATTTTAGATTTTGGATTTTAGTTGGAAAAACTCTGCGCGACGGCAGTCGCTACAACGGGGGGAACCCCCGCAACGCGCTGCCTCCCCTCTGCGCTTCCTCCGCGTGCCTCTGCGTTTAAAAAGCTACGAATCTGCGCAAACCAATACCTAGTATCTTAGTCTCTTTGTGGTTCCAATCTTTTACCAACCACGCAAAACACCAAAAACTAATTCAACAACTCGCGCACGTCAGAAACTTCCCCATTCACCGCCGCCGCCGCAACCATCGCCGGACTCATTAACAAAGTGCGACCGGAGGCTGAACCCTGACGACCTTTAAAATTCCGGTTCGAGGAAGAAGCGCTGAGTTGGCGTCCTTGCAGCTTATCGGGATTCATAGCCAAACACATCGAACATCCAGGTTCACGCCACTCAAAACCCGCTGCAACAAAGATTTTATCTAGTCCCTCTGTTTCCGCCTGTTTCTTCACCCGTTCAGAACCAGGAACTACGAACGCTTTCACTCCCTCAGCAACACGACGCCCTTGGGCAACTTTAGCAGCTTCTCGTAAATCGCTAATCCGTCCGTTGGTGCAACTACCAATAAAGCAAACATCAACTTTCGTACCTTTGATAGGTTGACCAGGAACAAGATCCATGTAGTGATAAGCTTGTTCGGCAATAAAGCGGTCATCTTCGGGTAGTTCTTCGGGAGTGGGTACGAACTGGTTAACTCCGATACCTTGTCCGGGAGTGATACCCCAAGTGACGGTAGGAGGAATATCGGCGGCGTCGAAAACTACTACATCATCGTACTCGGCATCAGCATCACTCTTGATCGACTCCCACCAAGCTACAGCTTTATCCCAGTCTGCACCTTTGGGGGCAAAGTCTCTGTCTTTGAGGTATTCGTAGGTAATTTCATCAGGGTTGATGTAGCCGCAACGCGCACCGCCTTCGATGGACATATTGCAGACTGTCATCCGTTCTTCCATGCTCATTTGGGTAAAAGTGGAGCCTGCAAATTCGTAAGCGTATCCTACACCGCCTTTGACACCGAGGGTACGGATGATGTGAAGGATAACATCTTTGGCGTAGACACCTGGTTTGAGAGTGCCATTAACTTCTATTTTGCGGACTTTGAGCTTGGACAGGGCGAGGGTTTGGGAGGCGAGAACATCGCGGACTTGGCTAGTACCGATCCCAAAAGCGATCGCACCAAATGCGCCATGGGTTGAAGTATGACTGTCTCCACAGGCGATCGTCATTCCTGGTTGGGTTAGTCCTTGTTCTGGTGCAATTACATGCACAATACCTTGATTACCAGAACCGATATTATAGAAGGTAATGTTATTTTCTTTACAGCTTTGCTCTAGCGCCTGCATCATTTCTTCTGCTAGAGCATCAACAAACGGGCGTGCCTGATTGGTTGTCGGTACAATATGATCTACCGTGGCAACGGTACGTTCTGGAAACAATACTTTTAGACCCCGTTCCCTTAGCATCGCAAAGGCTTGAGGACTGGTAACTTCATGAATCAGGTGTAGTCCAATAAACAGTTGCGTCTGTCCTGAAGGAAGTGTACCAACTGTGTGTAAGTCCCAAACTTTATCAAACAGTGTGCCTTTGCTCATACTTGAACTCATTTTTCAGCAGTCGGATCTTGATGTTAACAAAAAGTGTGTCTCTATTTTGTGACATACTCCCACACTGTACCGAAGGTCAGTGTGGGCTTCCTAGGAGATGGTAGCACTCTTTCTATGACATACTACTGAGACACTACCATCTTTTCGGCGTTTTATAGTGGGGAAGATGCCCAGCCCCACTCTCTTAATGTTTTTTGCGGCATTAACATCCCTATCGTCATTGTAACCGCAATTACATACGTGCAAGCGTACTGACAAATCTTTCGGCACATATGCATTACAACAAGAGCAAATTTGACTAGTGTCTTTCGGATTTACTTTGACGACTGACACACCAGCATTTACGGCTTTGTATGTCAAAATGTCAACGAATTGACCCCAGGCATTATCCAAAATTGATTTCGTTAAACCTGACTTAGCACTTTGCCCATTTGCTAAATATTTACCGCTCTCGTCTTGTTTTGGTTTATTCCGTTTGGTTAATCCTTTGGTATTTAAGTCCTCTACAAAAATGTGTTTTGCACCCTTGGATATCAAACGGTTAGCAGATTCATGATGAAACTGTTTACGCTGGCGAGCTATTTTTTGATGAATCCGTGCTTCTTGACGAGCTAGTTTTCTTCTGGAACGGGAACCTTTACGATGTTTATCTTTACGCCGTTGAATTTTCGCTAACTGGTTCAGCGCAGTGCGGAAATGTTTTCTAGGATGTTCAATACCCCCGTCAGAACTAGCCCACATAACCAATACACCCATATCAACACCAATAGAATTATCTTCTGTCGGCTTGGTGTCAGGTGTTAATGAATCTGGTACAGATTTATCTTCAAGACTTAGCGTTGCATAGATACCATCTGCCTTTTTGGTAATAGTAATAGTTTTAATTTGAAAACCATCTGGAATAGGACGGTGAAGAATTATTTTCACCCAACCTATTTTTGACAAATAGAGTTTGTTCTCTTCCAAATAATGATTATTGGCATCATCAAACGTAAAAGAGCGGTAACGCGCTTTGCCTTTAAATCTTGGCTTTCCACTTCGTTTGCCGCTGCAATCACCTTTGAGATAGGGAAAAAAAGCGTTGGCAACACGTTTGACCATATTTTGTAAGACATGACTGTAAATCTCGCTATACCAAGGACGTTCCTCTTTTAATTGAACAAGGCTTCTTTTCTGACTATAGTAATCAGGATTATTCTTTAAATCTGGTAGGTAACAAATAAGTGGACAAGCGTTTATAGAGCAACGATTTTGCTCATACCAATCAAACCTTTGCTGCAACAAATAATTATATTGCAGCCGAAGCATATCTAGCCATCTATTAATAGTTAGCTTTTGTTCTGTCGTAGGCAAGATTTGATATTGATACGCTAGTCTCAATTTTTATCGCCTCTCCTTAATCTCTTGCAACACATCGCGTGCCTCACCCAAAATCCTGAACGCATCTCGCTTCACACTTGACATTTCAAAAATTCAGGGATTTTCTAAAGCTTCTGTACCACATATAACACTTTAAGATTATGAGTGTAGCGGTGATCTCGCTACGCACGATTGTTTATTCCCAAATTCCTTGACGTACAATTTCAGTAGTTCGAAAACTTTTGTAGGTTGACGGAAAAATAGGCGTTGGCGTCAGCGAAGCGTTTCCCAAACGCCCGCCGGGAACACCACTAACGCCTTGACATCCTCCTCTGCCTAAAGACAGAAATACCATTCAAAGTTTTTCATGATTATATCTGAGAGACTATAAAGATGCACATTTTAATACATATTTACTAATAATCTGGTTTTTGCTATCTCAAATACCAACAAATAACCGAAAGCTGGTAAAACAAGAAAAATCTGGCATACTGGCAGTAACGCTAACCTTTGTTTCGTCGAGCCTCGTTGTATGTCTGTTCTGGATACCCCAGCCGATACCCAAGCATTGAAAGTTGGTAAAACGGAAATAGTGAAGCTGTTGTCTCCGGGCACAAGTTGCTAAATCAAGGCATATATGATGTGCGATCGCGGGAATATCTCTTCTCCTCTTTGGTTAAAACACAGAAGTGAAAAGGTGAAATTTATTTGATGATAAGCATTTTTTACGACGACACTAATCTGTCACCTATGACAAATAATTAGTCACTGTACAAATGGACGTAACTGGACTCGAACCAGTGACCTCTACGATGTCAACGTAGCGCTCTAACCAACTGAGCTATACGTCCGCAACTACACAACAATAGCACAGGTTTACCCAAAAAGCAAATATATTTTTTAGTTATTGATTTGCTCTGGCTTGAAAAAGGGAGTAGGGAGTAGGGAGTAGGGAGTAGGGAGTAGGGGAAGAAATTTTTTTAATGCTTAGTTGTGGGATTTTCCCGTAATTAACTAGCTTGCAAATAGGGCGATCGCTCTACCTGCACACCTACTATAAAACCCAATACTGCTCGGTTAAAGGGGTGCATGTTAAAGGGAAAAGGGTTGTATCCCTTGTTTTACCCCCTTTCCCTTTCCCCTTTTTCCTAAAACCTACGTTGTATTGCTATAAAACCTTACTACTAAAGCTTCTTCTGTGCTGATACCAGCAACTGTTGTGCTTCTGCGTAAGCAGTTGTCCCAGCTTTCACAGTTTTCAATTGATTGATAATCCCCTGTATTTGACTTTTTAACTGTTGCGAGTCAGAGGGAGAAGAAGCAATCAAACTTTGGATTTGCTGATTGACTTGTTTGAGTGTTTCTTGTGCTTCGCTTTCTGCTTGTTGTCGAGTTTGCACAATACCCAAGTTAGTTTGATACTCCGCTAGTAACTTCTGCGCATCTACATAACCGGCTTCTTCAACTTGAATGTTTTCCAGTTGGTTAATAGCTTTTTGCCACAAGCTAGCAATTTGTTCCCATTTTGCAGCCGCATGAGGTGGATTTTGGGATGCTTTGGCGGCTGCAAAGGCGTATTGCTTGGCTGCTTCAATGTATGTCCCGCTACGTGGATCTATAGTAGATTTCAATTTGACTTGGTAGGCTGCTAGTAACCTTTGTGCTTCCAGATAACGAGGATTTTCCTGAGAAATTTGGTTGAGACGGTTAATAGCTTGCTGCCATAATTCTGATGCTGTTTGAGGTTGTTTTTGCTTGGCTTTCTCAGCTTCTAAATCAAATTCAGCAGCCGCAGCAACAAATGTTCCAATACGTGCATCCTCAAAATCACGTTTGTAAGCTTTGAGTTTGGTTTGTGCAGTTTCTCCGGCTAGGGTTTGCGTAGGAATTTGTTCTAATTGGTCAATTGCTGCTTGCCAAGAAGCGATCGCTTGCTCTTTGTCTTTAGAATTAGTAGCCTGTTCGTATCGCTGTTTTGCTGTCAGTAGTGCCTTTTCTCCTTCCTGTAATGGAGTCAAAGCATTTTTATCTTGAAAAACTATGGCATCTAACTGCGCCACCTTCCGACGCGCCGCTTCAAACTCATCAAAGGTAAAATTCCAGGTGCAACCAAAAAACCCGCAGTAAGCTTGAGGATAATATCCCAGAAACCAAACAGGTAAATTATCCAAATTTTGTTGTGCTGCTTTCACTTTTTCTCCACCGCGTTCGATATCAGCAGGACTAGTAGCTTTATTTACCAACTGTTCCGCTTGCTCAAGATTTTTAATTGCCTCCCGGTAGTGATAATCCATACTGATGAAGCTAGGTAAAAGCAAGATTGGCGCTGTTTTCGCAACGGGTTTGCGAATCATCGGATAAGGTAAATTTACTACCCAAACTACCCCAGCCGCACCAGTTACTAAAATAGCCGTCCATTTAATTTTGTTGAAAATACCAGGGGGTTGATTAGCTCGTGCAGCTTGCTTGAGTACCTTTTCCCTAAATTGTGGATATATATCTATTACTGTATCGCGCAATTCATTTATAGTTGCAGGAGAAGCTTTTTCTTGACGCAGTTTTTCTAAGCGCTTGATAACAATTTGCCGTTCAGTTTTGCTAACTTCGTCATTACCACTGCAATTTTCCACTTCCGCAAGCAAGATTTTAAAGGCTTTATTGTTAAGGCGGTACATAAAGACACACAGTAATTTATGATTTTAGTATTCCCACTTGTAAATCAAAATTACCTATCCTACTGAGGATTGCCTTTGCTCTTTTGGGTATATGACTATGGACGGGTCAAACTTCCAGTTAGTATTGTTAGTATCTGTATAAAGTAAACCTCTTGTAAAAGTCAGCCCAGAAATAAATTTCGTTGCTTCAAGCTAAAGTCAGCCCAGAAATAAATTTCGTTGCTTTCAGCTAAAGTCAGCCCAGAAATAAATTACGTGGCTCTAAAGCTAAAGTCAGCTAAAAGCTGACTCAACAAATTTTTGAACCCGTTTCAACGGGTTTGTAGAGACGCGAAATTTCGCGTCTCTACATAGCCTGAAATTTATTTCAAGGCAATGACTGCAAGAAGTTTAGTAATTAACAAATTATCTTAGAATCAAAGAATGCCGACAGCTTTAATTACGGGAGCCTCTATTGGTATTGGTAAAGCGTTTGCAGAGGAACTAGCTGCACGCAATACAAATCTTGTTCTTGTCTCGCGTTCAGAAGCGAAATTAAATGAACTAGCGAAACAATTACAAGAAAAATATCAGATTCAAGTTGATGTTATTGTTAAAGACCTAACAGAATTGGGCACGACCGAGGCTGTATTTAATTTCACACAAGAAAAGGGATTAACAATAGATTTATTAATCAACAATGCTGGTTTTGGTGATTATGGAGATTTTGCCGAAACAGATAGAGAACGGCAAATTAAGATGGTACAATTGAATGTTTTGGCATTAGTAGATTTAACTCACAGGTTTCTACCTCTAATGCGGGAGCGCCGTTCTGGAAGTATTATTAATATAGCTTCACTGGCAGCATTTCAACCGATACCATATCTTTCTGTTTATGCCGCTAGTAAAGCTTTTGTGCGCAGTTTTAGTGAGGCTTTGTGGGCAGAAAATCGTCACTATGGTATACGTGTGCTTGTCTCTTGTCCGGGACCTGTGGAGACAAACTTTTTTGTTGAAGCTAAGTTTCCGCCAACACTTGCAAGTAAATCAAATAAAATATCTACAGCAGAAGAAGTAGTGCTGGAAACTCTCAAGGCTTTGGAAAGGGGAGACTCTACAGTTGTTATTGGCGGTCCTACAACTCACCTAATTACTAAATTAGGTGGTATTGTTCCGCGTAGAACATTGTTGAATATTTTAGAACAACAGTTTAAAGGGTAAAAATGGTTAATAGTTCATGGTTCATGGTTCATGGTTCATGGTTAATGGTTAATGGTTAATGGTTAATGGTTAATGGTTAATGGTTAATGGTTCATGGTTAATGGTTAATGGTTCATGGTTCATGGCTATTAACTATTAACTATTAACTATTAACTATTAACTATTAACTATTAACTCTACATATAACGGGTTAGTTGGACGCGATATCTGTCTTTTTTAGTCACAGCGATTTCCCCAACTTCTAAACGTCCTTTTCCGCGAATGGCGATTAAGTCCCCTGTTTTCACTTGAGAACTAGCTTGGGTGATTTCTTTCCAGTTGACGCGCACATCACCACTATCTATTAATTCCACCATTTTACTACGGGACATACCAAACCCAGCAGAAGCGATCGCATCTAATCGCAAAGAAGCTTCCACGGTGGTTAATTCTTTTTTCTTGGGTTCCCGTACTTTTAACTCACTCAAATCAATGCGATGGATTTTGACAGGAACTGATCGCACTTGTTTGAGGTTCATCTCTAAAAATTCCACCAACTCCGGTGCAACGATTGCCTGTGCGCCGCGTTCACCCAGTACAATAATATCCCCAGTCTTTTCGCGGACAATGCCAGTTGCTAACATTGCACCTAAAAAATCGCGGTGAGTGGCGGTATCAAACAAGAAATTACCAGCGATATCTAGTACCGCGATCGCGACTTGAGATTGTTCTAAAGGGAGTTCAGCACGAGCGATCGCTATTCTTTGGCGTTCAGCTTGCGGATATCCACCCCACGCCTGTAACTGCACTTCTGTTAACCGGCTAAATACCCGTTGAATCTCCGCCAATTCCGGAGGTGACAGAAAATCTGTTAAAACAACTTCCCATGTTTTAATAGCTTGTTCAGCTTGGTCAATAACACGAGCTACAGTATCTCGATTTTCAACACCTTTTAAAAGTTCTTCTCTTGGTAACATTATAAAAAAGTTAGGAGTTAGGAGTTACTTGTTAATGGTTCATAGTTCATGGTTAATAGTTCATGGTTCATTGCTAATTGCTCATTGCCATTAACCATCAACCATTAACCATCAACCATTAACCATTAACCATTAACGAATTTCACCACTGTAACCTTGCATATTTTCTGGTTCAAACTGACGCAAAATGCGAGTTGCTTGCTGAATGAAACTTTCAGAACCTTGAACTACAATCAAATATTTACCTTCATTCAAACGGTTGCGGTAAGGTAAAGCGTCACCGCTACCAGAAATTAAACCAACTCCGCCACCAACAAACAAACTACCCAAAGCACCACTTCCAGCACCTAACAATCCTCCGATCAGATGATTGCCAATTTCACCCGCCCAAGCAAAGGTATCTAACCCAGTGATGAGGCTAAAAGTTGTTCCGGCAAAAAATCCAAAGGGTATTAGCCAGGATGCCATGAATCGCGCTTGTTTTCGGGCTGGTTCTTTGGGGTCAATTAAGCCAAACTCATCAGCGGTTTTGTAGCCCTTACCTAAAATTGTACCTTTGATATTCTCTTTCTCTAAGGCTAAGTAAGCAGCTTCCGCTTGGATGCGATCTGGTAATACGGCAACAAGGTAACTCATTGATTAAAAATATTAGTCTGATATTATTTTTTCCCTATTAAACAGCGTATCAGTGCCGAGAATAATAAGTAACTACTTATAAATAAATAATAAATTCTATAATCACTCCTAACTCCGCGCCTCCTAACTCCGCGCCTCCTAACTCCAAACTCCGCGCCTCCTAGCTCTTCACTCCAACACCTCATCCAGTGGCTCACAAAAATTGTCTATACCTTGCTTGAGAACATACATTAGAACTGGTGTTGCCAAAATTTTCGGAAATGTCGGCATTGTTTTTATGTGTTCTATCATCCCTTTGACCGAGCCATTGAGCAAGTCGTCTCGAAATCCTTGTTCGCAAATCACAGCACGCCATTTTCTCGCCAAAGCATCTAGCCACTCTGAATTCGCTCTTCCTGGTTCTTGTCCCACCCGAATAGCTAAGGTCATTGCTGCATCTTCCAAATCACCCTCGCAATCCTCTATCAAGTCTAACGCTTCCATAGCTCCAGGATCATCTGCTAATTGAGAGCGAAAACGTGCTATTTCTTGCGATGTAACTACAGTCATGAGATTTTTTTACTAGCCGAGGGATTAACCACTCAGCTAATAGTATTCCAATTTTGACCACAAAGTTACGTCATTAGTCATTAGTCATTAGTCATTAGTCATTAGTCATTAGTCAAGAGTCAATAGTCAATGGTCAATAGTCCATAGTTAAAAATTCCAACTTCAAACCAATGACCAATGACTAATGACCAATGACTAATGACTAATGACTAACTTAGCGCAATCCTCTAGAAGTGACAGACCGTTGTAAATTAGCCAAAGCGCGGTTATAATTCAAAATCGCTTCGACGCGATTACCTTCGGCTCTTGTCAGGGCATTTTCAGCATTAATTACATCAGTTTGAGTACCGACACCTGCTTGAAAGCGCAAACGGGCTAAACGCAGAGCTTCTCTAGCCTGATCTAAAGCAGCATTCGAGGTTTGCACATTCTCTAAATTGGATTGCAAATTAGAAAAGGCTTGTTCTACCTCAAAGCGAATTTGATTGCGTTGCTGGGCAAATTGAGTTTCAGCAATCCTGATATTAGTTCTTTCTTGAGCTGCCCTAGCTCTTGCTGCTCCGCCATCAAATAAATTCAGGTTTGCCTGGAGTCCTATCGAAAGACCATCGGTAACGCCAAAGCTATCATCATACACATCTAACAATTCGTAGCTAGCAACCAAACTTACCTGTGGGCCTAGCTGTGAAAGCGCCAGTCGTCGTCTTTGCTCGCTAATGTTACGTTGTGCCAGAAACTGTTGCAGTTCCGGGCGGTTTTGAAAAGCTAGTACAATACTATCTTCCAGTGTCTGATTCCAAAGACCTGCTATTTTCACAGCGTCTGCTGCACTAATGCTAATCGACGCAGGCACACTCAAAAGAGCCGCCAACCGGCTACTCTGTATCCGTTGTTGAGAGATAGCCTCAGTCAAATCTTGTTGAGCGTTCGCCAAGTTGACCTGCGATTGCAGCACATCAAAGCGCGTACCGACTCCAGCTCTTTCTAGTGCTTGTGCATCTCGCAAACTAGCCTCAGCATTCCTCACGGCAGATTCGGCAATGCGTACCTGTTGACCTGCTTGTTGCAAATCGTAGTAATTTGTAGTAACATTCAGGCGAATTTCTTCTGACTGCTGCTCTACATCCAATTCCTCAAAGCGTACCTGTTCTTCTGCTGCACTGATGTTAGCTGACCGTCTCCCGGATGTATACAGGTCATAGTTTAGTTGTGCTGCACCACTGAAAGCTGTAGTAGGTGATTGTTCCCTAGTGCGAAATTGCTCTGGTATATTTTGTCGAGCTTCAAGGTCAGCTTGCCGTTCCGCTTGAAGCTGGCCACCAGCAGACTGTTGGCGATTTATACCGGCGTTCAAACCAAAATTAGGATACAAAGCCGCTTGAGCCTCCCGCAACTGAGCTTGAGCGCGTTCTAATTCTAATAAAGATACCTGTAATTGCCGATTATTGCGCCTTGCCAATTCTATTGCCTGTTCCAAGGTAATCGGTTGCGTTCCCTGAACCCGGACTTCTTCGGGTCTGGTAGGAAATTGCAAGGGATTGGGACTGGGGTTGAGGTAATCAGGAATTTGTCCGGGCGCTTGAGGTGCTGTCTGAGTTGTTGGCTTGGCGGGTGTACGCGGAACTACTGGTGCAGGAGTTGTAGGCGTTGTTGGGGTAGGGGGAATTGCTTGCGATCGCACCTCCCTAGTCAGATTTTGTTCTAGGCAAGAATTAGAGGTTGGCGAGTTAGAAGAAACTTCTCTAATCCCGCTGTTTTCCTGCGTGTTTGAGCAAAACTGCACTTCTTCCAACAGCTTGGCTGAGTTTGAATTATTAGCGGAATTTTGTAAAAATTCTGACAATTGTGTGTTAGTATTTTTTGTCTGCCCAGATGGCTGCTGCAAAGAAGGGGACGGTTTCTGGGAATGAGAACCCGTTGGGGCTGTACGGGCGATCGCATCCTCCAACCGTTCTGGTGGAACAGGAGACGGTACAGAAGCAGAATTACTCTTTGGCTTTTTACCCAAAATCGCCTGACGCAATTTTCGTTTAATATCACCTCTTTTAGATTCCACCCTTGTTACATTGGGTGCTGATCCAGAGACGTTTTTGGGAACTTGAGTAATTAATTTTCCTTCCGTAGGGCGATTTTTTTCCGTACGGGCTATGATTGGGTTACTCTGTTTTTGGCTGCTGGCTTCAAACAGATTTTGACCTAGCTGCTGGGTTGGATATGAGGCAGGTGCTAAGCTCAAAATTGCCCCTTTATCGCTTCTCCCAGATATGTGTCCTATTGGTAATCCAGTTTTTCCACCCACTAATACTGGCACACCGTTACTACTTAATAGCTGAGCGTTGAATGTCTTTACGCCAGTGGTTGTAAGTATCGCTGGAAGACTATTATCAAAAAGATAAGGCAGTTGTGTATTTATACTGTCTGCCTCTAAACTTCCACCATCAGTGGAAGTTGAAATACTGTTGATTGAGACAGGTTGCTGTACTCCACCGACTTTCGCAGTTTGAGCTAAAGTTGGTTGAGTGGTTAGTATAGCTACTGTCACACCAGGCAAGAAATTATAAAAAAATATTTGTTGTCCTTTCACCGCATCCCCTCACACGAAAATCAAGCGGTAGAAACCGTTTTTTCACACAGAATATAGCACGATGCTAACTCGAGGAGCTTGAACTATCTTTGTCCTGAAATCCCTTGACAATACGAGATAATTCTGCTTTCTCATCAATACTTACACGGGTAGGGGCACCACTGACAATACGTTCGTAATTGCGGAAAGAATCTTTTATGTCAGGTCCATCGGCTGTAATATTGTATTCACGAATACCTTTATCATGCCAAGACCCCCGCATTTTAAATACGTTGATTGCCCGCGCCATTTCTCCGCGAATTTCTACATACTGCAACATGAGAATTGTGTCTGTAATCGTGGAAATATGAGAGTCGGTAATCGAATGTGAACCCATAAATTGGTCAGTTGTATTGGTAAAAAAGCCTGTAATTTCTTCTTGCTTGGCGTAACCTGTGACACCAATTACAAATTGCCGGAATGCATTATTGCTTACTCCTCTAGCGAGTGCAGAAAGTGAGTCAATGGCAATCCGCGATGGCTTAAATTCAGCAATTTCTGATTTAATAATTTGCAAGTGGTCTTCTAATCCTGTTGATTCGGGATAGGTACAAATTATTTTTAACAATCCTTGACGTTCTAAGTCCTCAAAACTTATTCCCCAAGAGTAGGCATTACGCGATAATTGGGCGCGTGATTCTTCGTAGGCAAATAGTATTGCCCGTTCACCTTTGACGCAGCCTTCTTGGATAAATTTGCTGACTAATAATGTCTTACCAGTTCCCGTGGCTCCTGTGGCTAAGATAATAGAATCTTTAAAGAAACCACCACCGCACATTTCATCTAAGGCTTTAACCCCAGAAGATACTCGCACGTTTGATGACCGTTGAGTTAAGCGCATTGCTCCCAAAGGGAATATATTCACTCCTTCATTAGTAATTGTGAACGGATATTCCCCTTTCATATGTGTCGTACCGCGCAATTTGAGAATTTCTATTGTGCGGCGGCGGCGTTCTCCTTCTAACACGTTGCGAACAATTACTACGTTATCAGAAACAAATTCTTCCACTCCAAAAGCGGCAATGGGCCCGTATTCTTCACTGCGCTCTGTAGTAATAATGGTAGTAACATTGAGTTGTTTGAGCCGTGCTACCAAACGAAAAATTTCTCGCCGCACTACTCCTATTGCTTCATACTGCTGAAATACGGCTGTAATTGAATCTATAGAAACCCGTTTGGCTTTATACTTACGAATGGCGTATTGCAAACGCTCAATCAGTGCGGAAAGGTCGAAGTTACCAACGACATCTTGTCCTTCTGGATCGGGAGAAGCGTCTAAAATAAACAATTTTCCTTCATTAATTAGGCGTTGTAAATCCCATCCAAAGATACAGGCGTTTTTAATGATATCAACAGGAGATTCTTCAAAGGTAACAAATACCCCTGGTTCTTCAAAATAGGTAATACCATTGTAAAGAAACTGGAGAGAAAATAATGTTTTGCCAGTTCCAGATGTACCGCTGACCAGGGTAGTTCTACCTACAGGGAATCCGCCATGACTGATATCGTCAAAGCCTTCTATCATTGTACGAATTTTTTCTACACCCCCGAATAACGGTGTGTTGGTTTTCTCTGGTTGGTCGTTTTCTCTCATTGCTTTAAACTGACAAATGGGAATTAAACCCAGTTATTATATTAATAAATTTTTCAGTATAGCTTTAGCTGTTTATATAGTCTACTCTTCCCATTGCTCTTCTTCTATTAATTCTTCATATAGCAAATCTAAACCTATCAATACTCTTTCTCTGTCTGACAAGTCGCCAATTATTTTACGAACGGGTGGAGGTAAAATTTTAGATAATGTCGGTGTAGCTAATATTTTATCTTCCTCCGCCAATTGGGGATTTTTCAGTACGTCAATTACCTTCAAAGCATAGATGCCTTGAAACTCTTGCTCTAATATATCCTTTAGTGTTTTTAATGCCCGTACTGAGTTGGGTGTGTTCCCTGCTACATAAAGCTTGAGAACGTATGTTTTTCTGACTTGATTCATAATTTGGGTAAACTTACATCTTGCAAGGCGCAATGTAGCTTATTACCTTGGGTTGTAAACCCAAGGCTAATAGCATAAGTCCTCTATAAGAGGACTGTAAATCAAGCTGGAAATTGAATTGCATTGCCTTGGGTTGTAAACCCAAGGCTAATAGCATAAGTCCTCTATAAGAGGACTGTAAATCAAGCTGGAAATTGAATTGCATAGTATTGTTCTAATTATGGTTTATGCGTAAAGGTGCAAGATATGACTAAAGTTTTTTGGGTTACAACAATGGCAAGCTAAAGTTAAGTTACTCACCCGTTATATCTAAAGATAATAGTTATTAGCCATGAACCATTAACTATTAACTATTAACTATTAACTATTAACCATGAACCATGAACTATTATCAATGTTATTTAGGAAGCGATCGCCTATATTGTTCGCACAAGTGCGCGAGGATATCTATTAATGTTAAGCGATAGTCCAGCAAGGTTTCATCAGTCCTTCCTTCTAATTTTAGCTGTTTGGAAAATTCATCAATTAGCTCCATATGAATTTCTATAATTTGTGGCACAGGAATATTAGCACAAAATACCGCATTGATAAATTTATCAATTTTTTCTTTCAATGTTTTGTCTGTGCTAAAGTAACTTATAAGAATCTCACGGTAGTCTGTTCTGAGTTCCTGTAAAAATGCCTGCTGGTCAGCCTTTGTCATCTGCTGAAAAAAAATTAGCTTTTGGTCTTGCTGGTGGCATTCCACTAAATACAAAATATTAAGTCAGATTTTTTAGCAGGGACGAAGCATTCGCAGAGAAATCTTGGTATCAAACCGAATAATTTATCGCTCGGTGCTTTGCCCGTATAGAAGTAGGAAGTCAGGTAAGCTAGTGATTTTTATCAATTTATTGTCTACTTTGTACATGGGTTCTGTATTACGTGAATGATTTCCTAGGAATGGGTAGGGATTAAGTGACAACTGCTAACCCTGCTTGAGGGGCGATCGCCACTTGAAACAGTATCGTCTAAATTTTTCTTGCATCTGCTTGAATAAACGCAATAGAGGACATATAACGTATTATTGTAAATATTCCTACTAATTTAACCGACTTACACCGGTGAAATGATAACGAGCCTAAATCCTTCCACAGCCTGTTGTGCTTTGTTATCAATTTTTGAAGTTATCTAAAAGCTTGGCTGTTTGTTTACAAATTGTGCCAACTTATTAAAAGATGTTACAGCCACTAAAGGCAAGCATTTAGTTACTCTTGCGAGGAGCGCGTTAAACGCGGAGGAAACGCACTTTGAGGCGCTTGCTGTTTGGCTTTCCTGTGGTGAATCAAAGACATGTTGACACAAATTAATCATTGAGTGCTATCTTCATATCTACCTGAATATAGATTTGTTTGTTTCTCTCCTTGATAAGATACTTAAACGAACTTAAACCAATGTCGCATTCTAAATCATTATAATTCCTAAAGGTTCTAAAGCGAATCTTTGGAGCCATAATTGTTTTAGCTGTCGCCATCGAAGAACAGTTTTAACACCAGAAAAACCAGGTGAAGAGGCTCCTTGGAGAGTGCGACGGCTTGTTGTGCCGTTATCAACTACCTTGGCTAAAATCAGCTTCGATACTGTTGGCGAATCTAATGTAGGTGGGGCTATGCCCTACAATGCTGAATTTGTAGGGCATAGCCCTACCTACAAATTAAGATTTTTAGCAATTTGACAGTATCAGCTTGCCATATACCCCAATCGGGGACTTACCCTAGGGTAGGGTGGTTAGCCTGACGAATCTCCAAGCGGCAAAAGCAAGCGCCGTCTCTGGGACAAGCTCTTAGTCAAAACCAGTGTGTTGATGAGGGTAAAGCCCATTGCATTTAAGGCGTTGCAGATGTAACAAGAATCACCAAGTCACAGCCGAGTTTGAGGAATCTCAAGCATGAGAACCATCACCATCTTGGTAGCTTGGTGAAACTGGATGCTTCCGCACCGAAGAAGGACACCCTAAGCCTTATGTCAATGCTAAAGTACCCGCTTTATGAATTTATCGCAAGCGTACCCAGCTGCGTAGAAACTACTACTCTCAACAATGTACTGGAGGTTTTTGAACAAGAGCAGTGCGATCGCTTAGTTGTGTTGAATGAGCAACAATGCCCAATCGGGTTAATTTACTCTGCTCGTTTATTATCACAATTGTTGACAGTAAATCAAGAAAGCCGTGATACTACAGCGTCTGTTGATTTGCAACAGCCACTTACCAACTGGCATGATGCCCTAGTGGAACCAATTCAGACATTATCGGTTACTTGGGGCGTGGAAGAATTTAGCTGGTTTTTGCGATCGCCACAAACCCAGAAAAATAATAACCTAGATTGGGCGCTGATTGACCGTGAGGGCAAATTTTTGGGGCTTGTGGATACAAAACGCCTGCTGCGATTTTTGGCAAAGCAGAAAACAGAAATTAACGCCGATGAAAGCAAGCATTCTCCCATGCTCCGGGATAGTGAAGATATTTCCAAAGATACTACCTGGGTGGCTAGTGCTAAGGTAAAATCTCGCCGTCGGAAAGTGCCTCTGATTGGAAAGTCAGTTGCACCAAAACAGATAAAAAGTGAATCAAAATCACTACTAAATGAACCATTGGTACATTTGCTAGAACAATTACCCTGGCCTTTAATGTTGCAAACTGGAACCGGCGAGATTATAGCACAAAATCCCGCTTGGTGGCAGCAATTGGGAATATTGAAAGATCCAGAAGGAGTAAGGCAACAGGTAGAAGCGATACTTTCCCCAGGAGTTGTTAAAAAGCCAGAATACGCCACTTCCAGTTTGAGGAAAAATCACAATTACTACCAAGTTCAGCCTACATCTATTCAGGTACTGACACCTGAAAACAATTTTGCGGCTGAGAGTGAAGTTATACTGGCAACCGATACACCACTGCTGTCAAAAGTAACTACAGTCGATGCAAATAACTTACAACCGCAGCAACCCCAAACTTCTTCATTAAATCGCTGTTTTTTAGATAAGCAGCAAGGTACTTGTACCTGTATTGTGGAAGTACAAAATGGTCAAGAGCGAGTTTGGCAATTTGCCAAAATTCCTCTCGATAGTCCCGATTTAAAACTCAACTTTGCTGAGTCAGAAACAGCACTCAATTCTGACTTATGGTTGATGTTAGCTACAGATGTAACCGAACAGCAACAGCTTAGCAAAGAACTAGCGGCAAAAAATGCCGATTTAATTCAACTGAATCGTTTAAAAGATGAGTTTTTAGCTTGTATTAGTCATGAATTGAAAACTCCCCTGACAGCAGTTTTAGGATTATCGCGGTTATTAGTAGATAAGCAGTTAGGAGAACTGAACGAACGACAAGCGCGTTATGCAGGATTAATTCATCAAAGTGGACGTCACTTGATGAGCGTGGTAAATGATATTTTAGATTTAACGCGGATGGAAACGGGACAGATGGAGTTGATGCCAGCTCCTGTGAAAATCCGTGCAGTGTGCGATCGCGCTGTGTCTGAGGCAAAAGCGATCCATGCTCAAAGTCGCAAAACTTCACTTTCTTCCCCATCACCAACCACTCAACAACAAGAACACCAATTCAAACTAATTATTGAACCAGGCTTAGAAGAAATCGTCGCCGATGAATTTCGCCTGCGGCAAATGCTGGTACACTTACTTTCCAACGCCTTCAAATTCACCGAAACAGATGGTGAAATTGGACTGCGGGTGAATCGCTGGGAAGGTTGGATCACGTTTACAATTTGGGATACAGGTATTGGTATTCCCGAACATCAACAGCATTTAATCTTTCAAAAATTCCAACAATTGGAAAACCCCCTTACCCGCCAGTTTGAAGGTACAGGTTTAGGTTTAGTGTTAACTAGGGCCCTTGCTCGTCTTCATGGTGGAGATGTAAGCTTTTTAT
Source organism: Nostocaceae cyanobacterium (assembly GCA_051861145.1). Lineage (GTDB taxonomy): Bacteria > Cyanobacteriota > Cyanobacteriia > Cyanobacteriales > Nostocaceae > JBHYDF01. The sequence continues at coordinate 20,685 of JBHYDF010000028.1, read as the reverse complement.
CTCGAGAAGGCAAAGGTAGCCAGTTTACATTGCTGCTTCCGCCTTCTCCTCCCCAAGCAAGAGGAGGAGACAACGGAATAAGGGGACAAGGGGACAAGGCGATAAGGAAAAGTAGGGAATTTTTCCCCCCCTCCCCCCCGACCGACGCAACCTGGCGCGTCTCTACACTCCCTACTCCCCAAACTAACCGCAACAGTTTAGTGTTAGTGGTGGAAGCTGTAGCTCGATATATTGAAGATTTAAGCGAACAACTCACAGGTTTGGGTTATCGGGTGGTAATTGCGCGATCCGGATGTGAGGCTGTAGAAAAAGCTCGTCGCTTACAACCACAAGCAATATTCCTCAATCCTTTACTACCCCTGCTTTCTGGTTGGGATGTGCTAACCTTGCTTAAATCTGATGCCGTAACTCGCAGTATTCCGGTGATAGTAACAGCAACAGGAGCCGAAAAAGAGCAAGCTTTTGCCAACCGTGCTGATGGTTTTTTGAGTTTGCCAGTACAGCATCAGCTTTTGACACCACTGCTGGAAAATTTTTGTGCTATTCCCGAAGAAAAGCAGCAAGAGTTAGAGAAAGATGAAACTTCTTTATTTACCCCGTTGCGAATTCTCAGATTGGTGAATCCAGAAGGAGAACACGAGAATTTTCATCCCTTATTGCAACAGCATCGAGTAATAGAAGTTGATGACATAGAACAGGCAGATTTGATGGCGCGGCTTTGGCAATTCGATGTTGTTTTGCTAGATGCAGAAATGCCAGCAGCGGCAAATTTATTGCAAAAATTCAAAACTCATTCCCGTTTAGCATCTCTACCCCTAGTTACCTGCGATGTTGCAACCACGCAAGCAGCGTCCCAAGTAGCTGGACTGTCTGTGTTTCCTTGCTTATCAAAATCTGGCGCAGACAACAGTAGTAACAGCAAAATAACAGATGCTTTATTGTCAGTGCTGCAAATAGCCGCTGGTGTTTGCTGTCCTCCCAGTATCTTAGTGGTGGATTTGGCAATCTTGCCGGATTTACCAGAGATAAAGCGTAACCAAGTTCAAGGTTATCGCTCTGGAAAACACTCCTCAACCAAGAGTGCAACTCAGCTGGAAAATATCTCCTTTCCCGTCCCAGGATTAAAACCCCTGGCTATCTCTCGCGCTTCTGAATGGTTTCAAGCGTTAATTCAGTATCTACAAACGGCTGGGTTGAAAGCATCGATGGGTAGGTCTTGGGCAGAATTGCTACAACAACTTCGGCACGAAAGCGTAGACTTATTGCTGATTTGTCTAGGAGAATCTAGCTTTGAAAAAGAGGTGTACTCAGCACTGAATACATTGACGCAGTTACCTGTTAAATTGCCACCAGTGTTGGTACTTGACCAGCGCTTAGACCATGATAATTCCCAGGAAGGGATACTAGAAAATGCCGTGAGTGCGATCGCGAGTCAAATTTTGCCTCGCTCAATCTCAATGGAAGATTTGTTAAACCAAATTAATCATGCTTTGGCTAACAATGCTTCTTAAATAAAGCTAATAGCCATTTGCTATTAGCTTTCCTATAATTTTGAATTTTTTAAATGACAAAAAATTAATTGAAGAATTGTTTTTCAAGAAAAATTAACCACAGATGGACACAGATGAACACAGATAATTCATCTGTGTCTATCTGTGTCCATCTGTGGTTCAATAACCTAATACCTGGTTTTTGCAAAAAGTCTATTATTTTAATTCAAGGCTTTAATAAATCGCTTGGTTGATAAACAGCACCAAAACTATGGTCAGAATTAATCTCAATCACCAAATCAACCAAAGTCGCAGATTTAACCAATGGCTTGATAAATAACTCCGGGTGCAGAGAACGCCAAAAATAGTTGACAAATTGCTCAACTTCTGCATCACTCATTCCTGTTTTACCAGAAGCAATCATCTGTTGTTCCGCCTGTTTGCGCCACTCCAAAGAAAGTCGGTAATCTTGGGGATACAGCACGATTAGACTATCTAATCTTTCCCATAGAGGTAAATAATCGTGGAGTGTATTATTAATATCACAGGCAAAAGCTTTATCTGCGGCTGTGATAATTGGTGGTGGGGGGTTATCAAAGACGACTGGATCAATTGGTCGTACACCTACAAACCAACCTTCAAACAGCACAATATCAACATTATCCACAATTTCTGGAATAGTTCTATCACCAGCGCCATTGTGTGCTGACTTGTCAAAGCGGGGAACTGTTACCGGACTCTCGCCTTTGCGAATTTTGTCTAGTAAAGTTAAACCTAGCTTAACATCATGAGTTCCCGGCGGCCCGCGCCAAATCAAACGCGGATCTTGTTGTTTTAAAGTGAGGCGATCGCTATAAGTTTTGTACAAGTCATCTAAAGACAAACTCAGGGTACGATAACCCAACTGTTGGAGAATCAACGAGAGAACCTTGCACATAGTTGTTTTGCCTGTGCCTTGTCCTCCTAAAATACCTTGGATGAGAGGACGTTTCAGTTCTTGTCGATGCGATGCAAGTTTGATACCTATAGGTAGCAAAAAATCCCGTAATACCATAAATAGTCAATAGTTATTAGTCATTAGTCATTAGTCAATAGTCAATAGTCATTGGATTTTTCCCCATTCCCAATGCCCAATGTCCAATACCCAATGCCCAATGCCCAATGCCCAATGCCCAATGCCCAATGCCCTCTTTCTACGATCCCAGCTTGAATGCTTCCAAAAACAGGCTGTAAGTCAGACCAATTTTGAAGATGTTTAATGATTCTACCCAAAGTGCCTGTCGCTCTCTGACGGTGCGACCATAAAATATCCTACTGCTCGTCTCCGCCACAATCACTAGAAACGCAGCTATGCTAATATCCCATTGAGCGGTTTGTCCGGCTGTGGTAGCAAGAGCCGATCCCATAAAAAAACCGAACAAAAAACTTATTACCAATACCGATATCCGCCGCCAAGGATTGAAAAAGAATTGTCGCAAGCGACTAGCAATAGTACCTAAGAGGTTATTGAGACGAGTGTTTTGCATTTCTTAAAAATTGCTCAGTCAAAATCTCATCAAACATCCCCATCTTGAGGATATTCGGTTTAGCATAAGGTTGTATAGATAATATTGGCGCTTCTCTTAGATTTGGGGTAAATATCGAAATTTACTCATTTTATCATCTTGAGCAAATTAAAGAAGTGATGTATTAAGGAATATTTCCGTGAACTTGCTTCAGATTTTTTGCTCAAAATGACATAAATAATTACGTATCACCCTAAGTTCCTAGAGAGTCAGTGGTGGGTAATTTATTTTGATTGCCCATTTTGGTAATAGGCTATTATTTCACCGAGCCTAGAAAAAATACTTATTTCTAAATAAATATCAATATGAAATCACCATTGTATCGTCACGCTGTTTTTGCAGCTGCTTGCTTGGGATTGCTGTTGCTGCCTGTAGGATGTTATGAGCTTAAAGTATCCTTCGAGCCTGATTCAACCCAGCCCGAAACATCTTCCCAGCAAGAAAGCGCTATGGCTTCTACTGTCAGCAATCCTGCACCTACACCTACGCCTAAAAGTTCTCTATTCACATACAATCAAGGCTCAGCAGATAAAGGGAAAGGGGTAGGCCAAGGAAGTTTGCGAATGAGCAATCAAACCACTCAACCCGTACGCCTTGCTTTATTGACGCAGCGATCGCAAGCAAAAAGCGCCTCTGGGCAAACTAAATATAATAACATGCCAGCACATTGGGATTTTGCTCCTGGCGAGGGTAGTGAGAAGGGACTAATTTTGTCTCTGCCCAATGGTAACTTTAAGCTAGAAAAGGGAGATGTTTTAGTAGCCTTTGCCCAGGATGGTTCCCGCCGCTACTGGGGGCCCTATGTTGTTGGAGAAACTTCCGCACCTGTATGGAATGGGCAAAAGCGAGAATGGGAATTGATTTTAAGTCCTTAAGTTAATGGTTAATGGTTAATGGTTAATTGTTAATGGTTAATTGTTAATGGTTAATAGCCATGAACTATGAACCATCAACTATGAACCATCAACTATGAACTATGAACTATTAACCATGAACCATGAACTATTTTGGTTTTTACAACTCGATAATGAAACTGTCTCGCCTATGAAAGTCAGCCTGCGAACCGCAATGAGTTAACGCCCAGTAAGTAATATCTCCAGCTTCGGGTTTAATGACGGTAGTAATGGCAACATCTAGGCATTGTTCCTCTGGGATGAACTTATCTAAATGTAGTTCTAAGCCAAGCAGCCAAACGTCTGATTTGTGCTGAACACTGAATGGAAGTGAAGTAATAAATGTTTCCTCTTGCATTCCCTGCCGATAATCGTCAAAGCGATAGACATTCCAGTGTCCGGCGGGTGAAAGATTAAATTCCCAATAACGGGTTAAATTCTTAATGCCCAAGAAGAACTCGAAACACGTTTCTTGCCAAAGTTCGTGCTTGCGCACTGGTATGTCTGCTGGTGGGGGAATCACGATTTTTGCTAAATCACCGATGAGTGCATAGCAAATGTTCAGTGTATTTGCGTTCCTGGCGATGCTACCTGTAATTTTTAAATCAAGCGGCGCTAATGTTCTGTTAAATGGTTGCAAGGAAAAACTTTGGTCGTTCATCTCATTTCTTGGATGATATTACGGATAGCGATTTCTTGAAATTCAATACTCTCAGTGAGCTTGAATTGAACTAGCGCCCTAGCCAGATTGTGTTCTGGATACTTAGTCTTAAAGTAGACATTACCTGCTAAATAATCAGTGAAAAATCGTAGTCCTAACTCGAAAGCAATTAGGCGAATGGCGTCATATATGTATTCATAGTCACTTTCGGTTAGGAAATCTCTCGCCACTGAGAGATAGCCTTGTAGAACAGATTGGCAAATATCGGTATCGAAGCGCACCTTTTCCCATTGCTCAGTTTCTTCTCCTAAAGGATTGCAGGCTGAGCGCAGACAGTCACCGATATCATAATGAACTAAGCCAGGTTTAACAGTGTCCAAGTCAATAATACTGACGCCATGCCCGGTGGTAGTATCTATCATGACATTGTTTATCTTCGGGTCGCCGTGAATTGGGCGCAGAAACAGTTGTCCTTGTGCTTGGGCATTTTCGAGGACGTGCGCCCAAGTTTTGCGATCGCTCACAAACTGCAAACAATATTTAACTTCCACAGATTGGCTAACGCTGGTTTTGGGCAGAACTTCATCATAATGCTGAAGGTAGCGCGGCGTAATGTGGAACCCTTCTAGCGTGTCGGCTAGTTTTTCAACGGGTAAATCGCTAATGAGGTTATGGAACATACCCAGCGCGTAGCCGACTTCACGCCCGTGTTCACTATCTTTGATGGTGTCAAAAGACTCCGCAGCGTCAATAAAACTGATAGCCCGCCAGAATAAGCCATTAGCATCTATACAATGGTTCTGGGCGTCCTGTGTTAATAGTACACGTGGTACTTCCCAGCGACGACCTGTAGTGAGGGGGGAATTTTGTAGGCGATCGCGAACATGCTGGGTGAAAGTGCCCATATTCTGCATGACGAGTTCCGGTTGACGAAACACCTGCGTATTAATGCGTTGCAGGATAAAGTACTTTTCTGTTGGGGAATCTAGAGTTACTAGGAAAGTGCTATTGATATTGCCATGCCCAAATTCTTGGATGTTGATGATTTTACCTTGGGGCTTGAATCGGTCTGCAATTTCAATCAGATTATTCAAGGTTTTACCTTTTGGATTGAGATATGTAGTCAAATTTATCTGTAATGATTAATTTATGACATTCCCAAAGCGCACGCTCTGTGAATGCGTTTTTAAATATATATGCCTACGCAGGTGATGCCAACGTCAGTATGAAACAAATTCCTGAATGATTTAGATAGGTTTCACGATGACTTTGGACACAACTCAAATACCATCTGCGAACGATAAAAACAGACATCAAACTCTAAGAAAAAATTCATGCGACCCAAAAGTAAGGGCACATCATCCGTTAGACTCCACGCAAACACTAATCTTACTGGTGTAAATACGCCTATTTGAGCAGACACAACCAGTCCCCTTGCTTCAACAGGTGCGAGATTACCAGCCAGTTGCACCGAAGTCGTGAGTTCTTCCCAAACGGAAATCTCTGAGAATTACGCATCGCCTGCCTGTTTGTCTGTTTCGAGCAATGCCCCTAGTTTCTGAGCCGCTTCGTGGGAATTCTCCCAAAGACTTGCAATGCTGAGAAATCGCTGATTACTTCGATCCTCAATCAGATTTTTTGCTGTGTCGCTCAGGTTCAAACTCCCACCGATGAACCATAGGAATGTATGCGTGTCGAGTAGCAATTTCATGGGGCATAAGCCTCGAAATCTGGCAATGGCTCGTCAAAATCATCGGACATTTCAATCAAGCCTTTTGCACTGCCAAATTTTGGACATGGTTGTTCTGCCGTAACCGGCACAATTTTGAAGATTTTTCCATCACTTCGGATGATGATTACATCTTCACCGCTTGCGGCTTCTTCAATTAACTCAGCAAGCCGAATTTTAGCTTCTTTCAAATCAACTTTGTGCATTGCTGGTCTCCGTTGAAACACAATTCTCGCGCATGGCGTCAGGATACGAATTAATTCCAATTAGATAGATGGTAACTCAGACACTTGCGAAAATCCTAATAAAAAACTGCATAAGTTGCTCTTAGCTTGCACTATATAAGAAACATCAATATGACGGAGTTTGTTAACATTAAGAGGTCAAATATGTTACTGATTGGATTTGGAGCATTTGAAGAAGGTTTTCGTTTGAGTCAAACAGCAATTGATTGGTTAATAGAATGGAATACTGAAGCAGAAATTGCCTATAGTATTTCTCAAACAGCCCAAAAAGTTGTTGAGATATTAGTGAACACTCCAGGTATGACTCAAGCTCATTCTAGAGATTTTAAAAGAGCAACACCATTGTTTACACTTCAAGATAAAACTATAGTTAAAATCTTCATCAACCCTGCTCAAGTAAAACATATTTTTTTAGCAGACACCAACGGCAAAATGATTTTTGGCGGTTATGTGGGATGGATTCATGCTAAAGGATTGGATGAAGCAATAGAGAAAATAAAGACTAATTATAGAGGAAACGATTAGAAAATGTGCTGAGGAAGAGAAAACAAAAATGGGGATGGCGCTAACCATCCCCATTTTTTCCCACCTTACAGCAAATTACAAAATTGGCATGTACTGAAGTTTTTCAGGTACGGTGGTGTACTCAGCAACAATTCGACGGAATTCTTCACCGTCAATAGTTTCTTTCTCAATCAACAAATCAACTAAGCGGTCTGTAGCGGTGCGATGTTCGCGCATAATCCGCTTTGCGACTTCGTAACATTCTTCAACAATGGCGCGGACTTGGGAATCAATCCGACATGCGATCGCTTCAGAATACTCCGAACGAGTCATCCAGTCACGACCCAAGAATACTTCTCCTGTCTGGCTTTCTAAGGACAATGGCCCTAAGTCAGACATGCCGAAACGAGTTACCATTTGCCGTGCCATGCTAGTTACCTGTTGCAAGTCTCCTCCTGCACCTGTGGTAACTTCATCTCGACCAAAAATGATATCTTCAGCAGCACGACCACCCAAAGCACCAGTAATTCGAGCTTTTAGCTGACCGCGAGTAATTAACCCTTGCTCCTCATTGGGAGTAAACCAAGTCAAACCCTGCGCCTGTCCCCGTGGAACCAAGGTAACTTTTTGCACTGGGTCATGGTCTTTCAGCAAAGTTCCTACCAAAGCGTGCCCAACTTCATGGTAGGCAATTAAGCGCTTGCTCTTGCTATCTACCAGGGGTGTGCCTTCCATACCAGCAACCACCCGATCCACAGCATCATCAATTTCTGTCAGGGTGATAGCTTCTTTACGCCGTCTGGCAGTGAGAATGGCTGCTTCGTTGAGCAGGTTAGCCAAGTCTGCACCAGTAAAACCAGGAGTGCGGCGAGCGATCGTTTCTAAGGAAACGCTGGGGTCTAGTTTCTTGTTCCGAGAGTGAACTTTCAAAATTTCCAAACGCCCTTTAATATCCGGTGCATCAACAATTACTTGTCTGTCAAAGCGTCCGGGACGCAACAATGCTGCGTCTAATACGTCAGGACGGTTGGTGGCAGCAATAATAATGATGCCGGTGTTACCTTCAAAACCATCCATCTCCGTGAGGAGTTGGTTGAGAGTTTGTTCACGCTCGTCGTTTCCGCCACCGATACCAGCACCCCGCTGTCTACCTACAGCATCGATTTCATCGATAAATATGATACATGGGGCGTTGTCTTTGGCTTTTTTGAACAAGTCGCGGACACGGGAAGCACCCACACCGACGAACATTTCTACAAATTCTGAACCGGAAATGCTGAAGAAAGGAACGCCAGCTTCTCCAGCAATAGCTTTTGCTAACAGGGTTTTACCAGTTCCTGGAGGCCCAACTAAAAGCACTCCCTTGGGAATGCGTGCGCCAACAGCAGTAAATTTCTCTGGCTGTTTGAGGAAGGTGACAACTTCTTGTAGTTCTTCTTTTGCTTCTTCAATACCCGCAACGTCATCAAATTTAACTCCGGTTTTGGCTTCCATTTGAAAACGCGCCTTAGATTTACCGAAGTTCATCGCTTGACCGGGGCCACCAGGCAAGTTGCTAGAACGACGGAACAAAAAGAACAATCCAGTAATCAACAAGATTGGGAAAATAAGATTTCCCAACAGTCCCCAGATAGCTCCATCGTTGCGCATCGGGTGGGCATCAAAACTCACACCTTTGTCTTTGAGCTTGGAAATTAGCTCAGGAGCGCTAGCAGGCAAATCTACCCGCACTCGCTGCACACGATTATCGAGATCCGGGTCTACAGCTTCGACAATAGCCGTTCTGCCGCCTTCATAGAGATCCACGGCCGTAACGCGATTAGCGTCTAAATATTCTAGAAAGCGACCGTAGGTCATGCGGGTACTGGCTGTATTTCTACCCATATCCGCAGGAGCGCCAGCAAATGCTCCTTGCCAGAAGAAAAAGCCAATTATTAATGCTGGTAATGTCCAGAGAACCAGGACTCTCCAGGAAAATTTCATCTTTTTTTGCCTCTAGATGCTGATGATACAACTAATCAGCTTTAGTAACTTAATGGTGCAATAATCTTTTTGCTCAGGTGGGAGAAAGGGTAAGGGGAAGGGGAAAAGGTAAAAAAACCTTTGTCCTTTTACCTTTAACCTTTCTCCTAGCCGAAGGCTGTACCCTTTGCCCATTTTTTGCACCCGTCACCACATAGCTGTAAAACGGACGTTTATAAATCCATTTTGTTTAATCTAATGTTTTTGCATGGTTTGCGACAGAGCTAATAGGACGCTATGGCAAAGCCATGACGCCAAAAAGAATCTTAATTAAATTTAACTTAATTTTAATACAAGCACTAGGGAATTAGTCATTAGTCATTAGTCATTAGTCATTAGTCATTTGTCATTGGATTTTTCCCCTAGCCCCTAGCCCCTAGTCCAAGCGCCCCTAGCCCCTAGTCCAAGCGCCCCTAGCCCCTAGTCCAAGCGCCCCTAGTCCAAGCGCCCCTATTCCCTACTCCCTCACTTAACTTCTGTAATTTGTAAACTATAGGGAAAATACTTGTCTTTCTTATAGGAACCAACCCAAAGCTGATACTTTCCAGGTAGCCATTCACCGACAATACCAGGATTTTTACCATCAAAATCGTCATTGCACCAGGTTCCGCCGGGACCTTTAACTATTATGGTGGTGTCCTGCGGACTATCTATTTGCAGTTTCAAATAGTCAAATTTGCTTGTTAGGTGTAAAGTGTGGTCTGGTTTGTCATCCACAAATCCGGCGCATGGGCCTGTCGATGTTTCGGCTCTACCAGCAATATTCTTACCTGACATTGAACCGCCACTCATACCACGCACCCGAAGGAAAGCTGGAGAAAATTTTAAACCAATGGTGACATCTCCAAATATGGGCGGTGGTGTTTCGTCCTGTGCATGTGCTACAGCACTCACTACCGATGCGATGAAGAGTGTTGCTACTACAAACGATAATCTTATCCCTCGATTTATCACTTTACTCGGCATTCTAATTACATTTTTTCTAAATTTTTCTCAGTGGATTTGATGACACTAATTTTACACACTGAGTTCCCAAAATGAGGGAAATTGCCCATATGATGAAGTTAGCGAGGATTTGTATGTAGTTTTTTTTGTTGTCATAAATCGTCAATAGTCATAGATAAGGGCGCAGGTTAGTGCGCCCCTACCATCTATAATTATTTATTCACGAGATATTGGTCATCCTCAGAGCAATCAGCCGTGAAATCAATTTTCGGCTATGTAGAGACGTTGCAATGCAACGCCTCTACAACCCATTTTAATGGGTTAAAATTCTTAACCAGTCGGTTTTTAATCTTTGGGCGGGCTTTAAGTACCTTGTGCTTGTGCGATCGCCTTTGCTAAACGGGACTTGTCTAAACCAATTTGATTCAGCAATAACCATGATTGGATCAAGTCAGGCCCGTGCAAATCGCCAGTTAAACCAGCGCGCAGGCTCTTCATTATTAAGCCTTTCTTGACGTTTTGCTCTTTCACCACTTGTTTAATAATGTCTTGAGCGCTGGCTTCTGAGAGTTGCTGCTGATTATCTAACGCAGCGAGAACGCCTTGGAGAGCAGTAGCTACACCTTCCTGTTTCAACTGAGCAACAGCTTCCTCGCTAAATTCCACTGTATCAACAAAGAACAGTTTGCTCATGTCTACAGCATCTACCAGACGAGTCAAACTAGGCTGAATTAGAACTACTAACTGCTCTAACCAAGAGCGATCGCGATCGCCTGTAAATTTATACCCTGCTTCCTCCCAAAAAGGAATAATCAAGTCTGTCAGTTTATCTACAGCCATTTTGTGAATATACTGACTGTTAATCCAATCCAGCTTTGCCCAGTCGAATTTAGCGCCAGCTTTATTTACACGCTCAAAGCCAAACTGCTTCGCTGCTTCTTCCAAGGTAAAAATTTCTTGGGTTGAGTCTGGGGGCGACCAACCCAGTAAGGTCATGTAATTAGCCAAACCTTCAGCGGTGAAGCCCATTTGCTTAAATTCAGAAATGGAAGTGACGCCATCTCGTTTGGAAAGTTTGCGTCCTTCTTGGTTCAAAATTAGGGGCGTATGGGCGAACTCTGGTACTTTTGCTTCAAAAGCTTCATACAGCAAAATTTGCTTGGCGGTGTTGGCTATGTGGTCTTCTCCCCGGATGACGTGGGTAATTTGCATATCCATGTCATCGACCACAACCGCAAAATTATACAGTGGCTGACCAACACCATCTGCGGCGGCGCGAGCAATGACCATATCACCGCCCAAGTCGCTACCTTTCCATACCATTTTCCCTCGGATCAAGTCATTCCAGACAATTTCCCGGTCATCATCAATTTTGAAGCGAATTACAAAGCTACGTCCTTCAGCTTTGTAATTTGTTTCTTGTTCTGGTGTCAGATTGCGATGACGGTTGTCATAACGAGGGGCTTGATTTCTAGCTTTTTGGGCTTCTCGCATCGCCTCTAGTTCTTCGGCGGTGGTGTAGCAGCGATATGCTAGTCCTTTATCTAAGAGACTTTGCACCGCATTTTTGTAAAGTTCCAAGCGTTTAGTTTGGAAAAATGGCCCTTCATCCCAGTTCAGTCCCAGCCAGCGCAGTCCTTGGAGAATATTTTCTGTGAATTCGGGACGCGATCGCTCCTGATCTGTATCTTCTATTCGCAATATAAATTTCCCGCCTTGGTGACGGGCAAACAACCAGTTAAATACAGCCGTTCTCGCTGTACCAATATGTAAATTCCCAGTCGGACTGGGAGCAATACGCACTCTAACAGTCACAGCAAATTCTCTATTATGGCAAAGTATGACCATTTTAGGGTATCCTTGAAATGGTCTTCATGGTGTGAAAATATGGAATGTGCTATTTTCTATTAGCATTTTTCCATTTTGCATCTTATTTGCCTCACGCAGAGGCGCAGAGGCGCAGAGAGAAAGAGTTTAAGATAGTTGGTTGTTAAATTTTATACGGAAATTCAGCAAACCAATTTTTTTTATCTGAAATTTAACGGGACTGACGGGGCTCGAACCCGCAACTTCCGCCGTGACAGGGCGGTGCTCTAACCAATTGAACTACAGTCCCTCAACTGGCGGCAACTTTTTAATTATGCCTTGCCCATTTGAAATTGTCAACCTTTTTTTGAAAAAAATCTTTAGTCATTTGTCATTGGTCATTTGTCATTGGTCATTGGTCATTGGTTTATTATCAGGACTTACGCAAAATGTGGCTGAAAAGCTTATTCTTACGTAGCGGTAATTCATGAATTACCGCTCCGGCGCGTTATGTTTTGCGTAAGTCCTGATTACAAAGGACAAATGACAAATGACAAATGACAAATGACTAATGACAAATGACTAATGACTAATGACTAATGACTAATGACTAAGACAAGTTTGCTGGATGGAGTCAGCTGCTGCAATAGACGGTATTGATGATAGATACTGCAACATGCGAGATTGTATGTTTTGATACTGCTGTTTTAAGAAATTTTTACTGAGTTGCTGTTGAGACGAGGGTGGTAAGTTCTGACTCTGTTCTACCCAGGTTTTCAACATTTGCCGCTGATACAAGGCGATGTGACTGCTAAGAACGTTGGTACAGGAGTGCGGAGACTCTAAAGAAAAGAAAATCAAGGGGTAGCGTTCATTTTCAGCTAATGAACACACTAGTTGCTGATTTTGAAAATTTTGCATATCCAGATAGCAAGGTAGCCACTTAGGGCCAAGTTCTCGACTATAAAGCAAAGTTACCCATAACAGCATTGGGTGGGGAGATGTAACAAAAGCAAATTGATTGCAACGGCTAGAAAAGGCATAGCTACTGATATCTTTTTTAGACATCATCAGCGCTAGTGCTGTCACAGAGCCTTTTTCGGTGTCCATAAGCTGGGGAAAGACAATTTCCCGAATTGGTTTTTCCTTCGGCCAGGTAAGTTTTCTGCAAGCTTGTTCTAGTGGTAAAGCCAAGCCTGAACCGAAGGGAGTGGGGATAGCCCCAGGTTTTAACCTGGGGAGGGAGTGGGGAGTGAGGGGAGAGGAGAGGGGGGAAAGAGGGGGATTTACGTTTTTGACTTTTTCTTCTTCTAAACTTTCTAAGACTTTAAGGACTTCGGTAAGATTTTGGGGACGGGAAGCAGGTGATTTTGCCAGACTTGCCATAATTAAATCATTGAGCTTTTGAGGCAATTTGAGGTTGGGGTTAATATCAGCGATCGCTTGTGGTGGTTGAAAGTGATGAGCTTTATACCAAGCGCCAAAAAAGTCTGTTTCTGGTTGCCAAGGTTTTTGACCTGAAAGCATCTCAAACATCATCACTCCTAAGCTATAAATATCAGAGCGACTATCTAATTCATTACCATCCAATTGTTCTGGAGAACAGTAGGGTAAAGTACCATGAAAACCCTTGCTTGCACCTATTGTTGCTTGTGAATTTATAAATTTAGCAATCCCAAAATCTAAAATTTTGACTAACTGACCTAATATCGGATCGGGAACAACAAATACATTCGCTGGTTTAATATCTCTATGTACAAGTGGATAAACTTTACCGTCAATGTTAATACCTGCATGGGCATACTGCAAACCCAAACAAATCTGACGGCAAATAGCAATAAACATGGGCAATGACATAGGAATTAATTCTTTTAAACTCTTGCCGCATAAATATTCCATTACATAAAATGGTTTACCTTCTTCACTGACGCCGTAATCTGTCACACGTACGATATGTAAGCTTTTTTGACTCAAAGCAGCACAAATACGAGCTTCACGGGCAAAATCCTGCTGCATTTTTGCATCTGAAACAGTCTGGGACAGAAATTTAATGGCAACTGGTATTCCCCCTAGTAAAACATCATCTGCTAAAAAAACCTCTCCCATACCTCCCTTGCCAATTAACTGCTTCAGTTGATAACGTTTGGCAAGCAATCCAGAACTATTTGTAGAGGTAAATGCATTCTTATTCAAGATGACAACCTCCGCATTTTTTAGAAAATATAAATAAATAATTAATCACTAATATATTTCCATAAATACTATTTTTCAAACATATTTAAGGACGTGATAACAAATTTAATAACTTCTCAATTAATTTAGCAAACCAGGATTTTACATTTAGTACATCCTTTTTTTGCTTTCCCATCAGGTTTTGCAGTATTTCTGGTTTCATCTTTTCGTAGTGTGCTTTGAGAATAGCTTTGCTTTCATGAGGCGAAATAACAGTATCTGTTTTTTGACTCAGTTCTAACCAATCTAACAATTGCTGACGCTGTTCAGCATTCAGATTTAAAGTCATTACACTAGCACAATGAGTTGGTTCTTCCAGCGCAAAAAATAGCAAATGATAGTAACCCGTATCTGCTAATATTTTTATAATTCTTTTTCCTCTATTATCTTTTAAATCCAAAAAATAAGATAGCCATCTTGTTAGTTGTAATTCAACATCAGATAACATTGTTATCCATAATAAAGTTGGATATAGTTGTTTCTGGAAAATGAATTCTGTACAATTATTTTGTTCTAATAATTTAGAAATATCTTGTTTTGGTAGCATTGCCCAAAGAGTTGGTATAGTTCCTTGTTGTGTGACTAATAAGTGTGGAAAACAAATTAGAGCTATTGGTTTATTTCTCGGCCAAGTCTTCTGTAAACAAAGTTTTTCAGACAATGAAGTTGCGGGTACTAATTGCACCGGATAGGAATTGGTCGAAATATTACTGTTAGGAGCATTATCATGGTAGTGACGCTGAATATTTTCTAAGCTTGCTAAGATTTGATTAACATTTTGAGGGCGAGCATTTATTTCTTTAGCTAAACAAGTCATCACTAATTTTTTTAATTCCTGCGGAATTTTTACTTGAGTAATCATTTCCTCAATCGCAGGTGGTGTTTCAAAGCGATGAGCTTGATACCAGTCACCAAAAGAATTACTTTTAATTTGGAATGGATGTTTTCCTGTCAGCATTTCAAACATCAACACTCCTAAACTATAAATATCAGAACGCACATCTAGGAGTTTGCGTCCTTCCATATGTTCTGGAGAACAGTAAGGTAAACTGCCAATAAAAGACTCAGTTAATGTCATTCCAGAACGCTCTGTTAAAAACTTGGCAATACCAAAATCGAGAATTTTCAAAATTTCCCCTTTTTTGGCATCTTCAGTAATCAATATATTTTCTGGTTTAATATCTCGGTGAATAACTGGATAAATCTCTCCTTTGATGCTGACACCTTGGTGCGCACATTGTAAACCTAAACAAATTTGTTGACAAAAATCCAAAAATTTTGGTAATTTCAAAGGTTCAACTTTAATAATTTGTTTTAGATTTTTACCTTGAAGATACTCCATCACAAAAAAGGGAATTTTATCTTCGGTAACACCGTAACCCAATACTCGGACAATATGCTTACTCTTTCTACCCAATTGAGCGCCAATAAAAATTTCCCTAGCAAAGCGCTGAGACATCTGCTGATTTACCAGGTTCATCGATAAAATTTTAACTGCAACTGGTATACCACCTTTGGCTGCATCTTCTGCTAGGTAAACTCTGCCCATACCTCCTTTGCCAATCAAATCTCTAATTAAATAACGATTATTCAAAAATTTACCAATATAAGTGTCTAACTCTGTTTTTTGTGCCACTTTATTATTGTTAATTTTACTTTGCAGCATAAAATATTTTCTTGAATAATAAATAAATACAAAATATTTTATTAAAACGAATTTTTACTTGATTTTAACTAGAAAGACAATCAAGATTTGTTGAGAATTAATTAGCAAAAATGAAACTAAATACAAATAATTATAAAAAATTGATAAATTCATTTTGAAAGTTTATGTAAAGGCTTGTTAACCTTATTTAACATATCTATGAAGCGATAAGTATGAGAAATTCCACGGAAACTAAACAATGAACTAATTGATTTGCTTTATCAAGCCAGTAAATATACTGATTAGTCATTAGTCATTTGTCATTTGTCATTAGTCATTAGTCATTTGTCATTAGTCATTTGTCATTGGATTTTTCCCTATTCCCAATGCCCAATGCCCCATCCCCACTCCCCACTCCCCACTCCCCTAATTTCTTACCGGTTTCTATTGGGGGCTAAACGGCGCAATAATCTAATCAGCGGTGATTCTACCTTGAGTCTAAAGGCTAGTATCTGCGTACGTTGAAGGGAATTAAAATTATTGTCGCTGACAAGGAGTAGCGATCGCTGTCCATCAGGTAATTTTGGGCCAAGGGTTAAGCCTTCAATATTATCTAAAAGCACGTCCAGTTTTCTTAAATCTAACAGCAGTTTCTTTCTAACTGGTTTAATGTTTTTGGAGTTTACTGTTAAAAGACTGTCTATACTATGAATATCCGAAGCTCCTTCTAAAGAAACCTGATACAGCGCAATATTAAATCCTAAGCCTGTAAATGACCTTTCTATACTCAGAAAGTGTCCTTGATTATCGAGAGCAAGTAAATCAGGTAAACCGCTATCAAATCGGCGAGAAAGATTTAAAAATGGTGTTACTGGTTGAGTTAAATACAGATATTCCTTTTCTGGCTGGTTGGTAAGCAGGTTATATTGCAAAATTCGGCAAGGACTACTAGTACTTGGTTTCGCTACTGAACCATCTTGAATGAGAGCATTTTCTGTGGCTGTAAACAAATTCTTTTCGTCGGGTGTGATGGTGAGACTTTCAAATGCTAAATTGTTACGGATACCTTGCTTACGATTCTTATCTGGCAAGTATTTATTTGGTATTGGTAATGTTGTTAGTTCTTTGCCAGAAATAAGAGCAAACTCTTTAATAAAAGGATTTATCAATTTATCTGTGTCACCCTCAGAAGATATAAACACAGTCGCCTTGCTAGTTAAAGCAATTCCTTCTGGGTCAATACTACTAGGAGGAAAAGTTTTACCAGTTTCAGTTATTAATGGGGTGACAGCAACAGGAGTAACGCCGCCATCTTTGAGTAAGCCTTTACTCAAATCAATTTTTAAAGTGTAAAAACGAGCGGCTGCTTTGTTACTGCGGTCATCAGAAATGGCATAATAAAGGTCTTTTTTCGCATCGTAGGTAATCCCAGATAATCCCCCGATTTCAGTCTTTTGAAATGAAATATTTTTGGGTAAAGTGGCAGAACCTATAAAATCTATACGACTCACCTCAATAGCAGATGAGGTTAAATTGGTGAAAGTTAAGAAGAAAATGATGATGAGAATGGGTAGAAAAAAGAAAATAATTCGCGGAAATTTCAAGAATTTTTTCATGAAGTGCATCAGTGTTGTTGAACCTTAAAAGTCAAAAACACGATACCACGGTTAGGTTAAGAGTTAGGAGTTAGGAGTTAGTGGGCATTGGGGAGTGGGGAGTGGGGAGTGGGGAATGGGGAAAAATCCAATGACTAATGACTAATGACTAATGACTAATGACTAACTCCCTACTTTGTTTGGAAAAAGTTAACTAGCCAATCTTTCACGTTGCGGGTGGCGCGACAGTCGTCTTCGTTGTAACGTTGGATCACCTCTAGTAAGCTGCGATCGCCTGTTCTTAACCACTGATCATACCAGTAAATACACTTAGCACCGCTGGCTTCTGCATCACGCCACTCAAATCCCAACCAACGCGCGATCGCTTTTAAGGCATAACTTTCTACTGGTAAAGCAACGCTTTGTATTAAATTTTCATATACATCCACAAACCTACTCAGTATCGGTTCTACAGCAGTGTGGGGAGTACGGTAAAGTTTTGCTAGTCGTTTGACTGTATCAAACTCGTAAACACAAAAATGATATATAGGCGCATCCGGATATTGCCACACTAAATCTAAAAATTGCTGCCAAATTAATTTTTCGTCTTCTGGCTTTTCTGCAAGCAGAGAATAAAAATTTTCTGTATTAGTTTGTCTATCAACAACCAAAACCCCCAACAGGTAATTTAAATTCAAGTCTGGCTGTGCTTCGATGTCAAAATAAAGCTCTATGGGGGCTATGGATGTGATATTGTCAATAAGTGCTTGGTCTATGCTCAAACTAGTCGCAGCTTTGGTTAACACCTGTGACTGCTCCTGAAGGTAACTTTTGCTCTGGGCTATTGCTTCACCCGCAATTGAACCGTCCCTCACTAAACCCGATATTCCATTCTCTGTTGGGGTTTGTGACTGGTAAGATAAGACGAGGGGACGATTTTCTACGACAGATTGAGCTTGCAATACTAGCTTGCAGGCAATTTCGCTATCAAAACCAGGTAGATTTTCTAGTGTAGTTGGATTTGTTTGGGCGAGAGATTCTAATTTTGTGATGTTGAGTGCTTGTAGTTGAGTGTAGCGGACGGGTGTGATTCCTGGTAACAGAGACAGATGCTTTTGGGATCTCGCTTTCGCATAACAATTACTGTACCAATGGCAAAGACTACACCGCTGACGGCTAATAAACATCTCTGGCGCTTCCTCTATTTCCAGAGTTTGCAGAAATTCCTCTAGAATACGGTGCATCTGTGGCGTCCACTTGCGCAGATCCACAGGATACCTCACCTCTTTACCACGCAACATCAGCCAAGCTATTTCCGATTCCGCTTGCTGCACCGTCGCTAAAATTTGGGCGTGAAATGCTGCTACAACTTGATATTCCTGCTTGGGACGTTTTCCCAGTTCAATATTCGCCGGGACATACATCCAATTTCCAAAGCAGGATTTTCCTGGCTGCTTTATAAGTAAATCTGGACGACTTAGTAAAGTGTATTCATTGGAAGGAGGGGAGGGGGGGATTAGGGGCAGGGGGGATAAGGGAGACGGGGAAGGGGAGGAGGGGAGTGTTTCTGATAGATTTTGCGCGTCTTCAATAGCTGTGTCGGCTAATTCAGATAACCGCAGCCTGATATCAGAATAATTAGCTAGCAGTAATCCTTGATAAATACACTCTACTCCCTGCTGCATCAACTCAATAGTTGCCGCCATCCTTTGTTGCCAATTTCTTTGGCGATAATCTGGCTGGTAATAATCCCATTGTGCCAAAACGCTTTCCTGATGAGCGTGTTTGTCTTGTTGCAGCTTGAGCAGCAAATCATTAATAGCATCTTTTTGGCTGAAGTCACCGTGGATATCTAAATAAGGTCGGCGCTTGCAGCGTTGGTATTGCAGCAGTAGCTCAGCATTAATTAACATTCCTTTAAGCTAACAAGAATTTGTACCTTATGGGAGTTATTCAGACAACTAAAGGGGAGTTGGGGAGTAGGGAGTAGGGAGTAGGGAGTGGGGACAAGGGGATAAGGAAAAAAGGGACAATAGATTTTGACAAATCCAAAATCCTGTTGGGTAAAATCCAAAATCGATATGACCAGGTTGCATCAACATCGACAGCTATTTCCAGCTTTAGCAAATAAAACTTATTTCAACTACGGCGGACAAGGGCCTATACCCCAAGTGGCTATCGATGCTATTACTCAAGCTCAAGTACATATTCAAGAAATAGGGCCTTTTGGCGCTGAGGTCAATAACTGGATCGAGGAGGAAAAGAAAGCCACGAGAATTGCGATCGCCTCTGAGTTAAATGTATCCCCGGAAACTATCACCCTCACTGAGGATGTCACCGTAGGCTGTAATATTGCGATGTGGGGTATCGACTGGCACGCTGGCGACCATTTGCTTTTAACTGACTGCGAACACCCCGGTATTGTGGCGATCGCTCACGAAATCTCCCGCAGATTCGCTGTCGAAATTACCACTTGTCCCCTAATGGCAACTTTGAATGAAGGCGACCCCGTAGCAGTAATTGCCCAGCACTTACGCCCCAATACCCGCTTAGTAGTATTAAGTCACATCCTCTGGAATACAGGTCAAGTTTTGCCTCTTGACAAAATATTTAAAATATGCAATAGGAATAATTCTTTATTGTTGGTAGATGCAGCCCAATCGGTTGGTTCATTGCCATTAAATTTAACCGAATCGGAGGCAGATTTTTATGCTTTCACGGGTCACAAATGGTTGTGTGGTCCGGCGGGAATGGGAGGTTTGTACGTGCGACCAGAAATCAGGGAAAGCTTAAAACCCACTTTTATCGGCTGGCGTAGCGTTGTTACCGATAGTCAAGGAAAGCCTCTGAAATGGCGACCAGATGGACAACGTTATGAAGTAGCAACATCAGATTATCCGCTTTTGGCTGGGTTAAGGCAAGCGATCGCCATTCATCAGCAATGGGGAACACCAGAGGAACGTTATCAGCAAATTTGTCGTAAGAGTGAGTATCTTTGGCGACATTTTGCGGTGTTACCTGATGTCTTTGTGTTGAGAACATCACCACCAGAAAGCGGTTTAGTCTCATTTCAAATTAGCGATCGCAAACCCCAAACTCACCAGCAATTAGTAGAATTCCTCCAGTCAAAAAAATTATTCACTCGTACAATTGTTGATCCAAGCTGTATACGCGCCTGCGTCCATTACTTTACACTTGAATCGGAAATCGACCAACTCATCGAAGGAATTCGCGAATGGTTAGTCATTAGTCATTAGTCAATTGTTCATGGTTAATGGTTAATGGTTCATAGTTCATGGCTATTAACCATTAACTCCTAACTCCTAACTCCTAACTCCTAACTCCTAACTCCT
>JBHYDF010000027.1:34696-58888 GCA_051861145.1 Nostocaceae cyanobacterium | reverse complement strand
GGTTAATGGTTAATGGTTAATGGTTAATGGTTAATGGTTAATGGTTAATGGTTAGTAGGCATGAAGGATGAACTATGAATCATGGCAATACCTTTGTCGAGATACCCTTACTAAGTGAAGAGTTAGGCTACACGAATAAAGGCACAAGCCGACCCAAGCTAGTCCGGGTTTCAGCCTAGGTCGGTGGGCTTCGTTTGTGTAGCTGAGGCAGCGCATTGCTTTTCCACGCATTGTAGCAACTGCTGTTCAGACTTCCAGTCTATAGGCGTTTCACGCTCATTGGCGAATGATTGTCATGGTTGATAGTTCATCCTTCATGGCTATTAACCATCAACCATTAACCATTAACCACTAACCACTAACTTTTTTACCTAGTTCCACTACCATAAGGACTATCAGGACCACCATAATTTGGTGGTTCATAGTCGCTTGTTGAAGAATTAGTACGTATATTTACATTTTTCAAGCCCTGAGAATCCAGCTTCAAGCTGATCAATTTTCTTCTGGTGGCATTACCATTCCCACTATCAACAGTCACAGCACTCGAAATTCCAATATTATCACCGATTGCGGGAATTATCAGAGCAGCTCCGATAAAAAACGTGAAAACGCTAATAATTCTCAAGCTTGTCTCCATAATCTCAGTAAATTCCCTCATGTGATATTTAATTTAAGTATCTTTTGATAAATTTTTGTTTCTGAAAATATACTTGTGTTAAGTAAATGGTAAGACTTTCCCTTTTATCCAGGTATTTACTGAATTAAAGACTAGGAAAGTTTCTTAATAGTTTCCACTTAATACTGATGTTGTTAAAAACGTTCAGTCACCTAAGTTTTATTACTCCAGTCCTTCATTTACATCCTCCTAAAGTAGTAGCTGTTCATTAAATACCACAATGACATCTGCTGTTTCCGCAGACTTTCACAAAATCTTAATATTTCAGCAAGTAAATACTCTGTTGTATTAATCACATTTGTTGAGAAAGCTGCATTATTGCCCTTAACTAACTTCACCCAAAAATATCTCAGTACAAATAACTATTTAATGAATATTAAGGTTGTTATTATTGCAGTAGTTTTGAGAATTTTTGTTTGCAAAACGCCATATACGTGGATATGATATAAGTATATTTACTAGAAAAATCTAAATCTATGCTTCCGTGTAAGCAAGTAAGTACAATTTCAGAGGGTTAAATTTGTGAGAGAGGGTATTTTTAATGACTTTTGCACCGCAGCGAGTTAGTAGTCACTAATTGGTTTATTGTCTTTTGTCCAATGACAAATGACAAATGACAAATGACAAATAGACATCTCCGAAAATTAATTATGCGTTATCCAAAATCCTTGTAGAGACGCGAAATTTCGCGTCTCTACATTATTTTTCACCAGAGGTCTAATGACTAATGACTAATGACTAATGACTAATCAAGCAAACTCATAGCAATTTTTACCAAGACGCTTAGCACAGTACATAGCAGCGTCCGCTTGTTTGATTAAAGTTTCACAGTCTTTGCTGTTTAGAGGGTAAACGCTAATGCCGATACTGGCAGAGACTCTAATGCTATGTTCTTCCAAGACAATCGGCTCAGTGATAGTTGCTAAAATTTTTTCAGCAACTGTAGCAGCTACTTCTATTTTGGGTATTGCCCGTAAAATCACCGTAAATTCATCGCCACCCAAACGAGAAACGGTATCGCTACCACGTAAAGAGTTAGCGAGTCGTTGACCTATAGTGACTAATAAGCGATCGCCTATTTCATGTCCAAAGGTATCATTCACTTGTTTAAAGCCATCCAAATCAATAAACAGCAGTGCTAGCGACAAATTATTGGTTTGTGCCCATTCCACAGACTCGCGCATTTGTTCGGTGAAATATTTGCGATTGGGAAGACCTGTAAGAGGGTCGTGATAGGCTAAATAACGCAAGTGGTCTTCTTGAAGTTTTAATTCATTGTTCGAGCGGAATAACTCAGCAGCAGTGCGTTTAAGTTCTTCTTCGATTAACTTGCGTTCAGTAATATCACGGATGACCCCAACTAAAAAGAAATTGCCACCCGCATCTTTGTGAAGCGATCGCTTAGTTGCGATGAGATGGGTTTTTCCATTGGCATCAGTAAATTCTTCTTCGTTTTCATGGGGTTGCTGAGACTGAAGAACTAACTCATCTTGCCGTCGAAACACATCCGCCTCATACTTTCGGAAAAAGTCATAGTCTGACTTTTCTAGCAAAATATGCTTAGGATAACCAATAAGTTGACAATACGCTTCATTTAAAACAATCCATTGATGTTTTTCATTCTTAACAAAAATCGGGTCAGGAATAGTATTTATCACTTCATGCAAAAACTCTTTCGAGCGTTTTAACTCTTCTTGAATCTGAGCAATTTGGGAGGTAATCATAATTGCTGAGCCACTAAAAGTGAACAGTGCAGGCATAAGTGGTATCCACCAGCCCAGCAAGAAAGCAACGTAGGTACTGCCAGTTAGCACAAAGCAAAAAAACAACACATTGAAAATGCTGCTGCTAAAACGTCGTATTCTTAACCTTGCAGCAGCTCCCACATAAGCCCAGAAAAAAATCCACAACGATTCCACCGGATCAGACCAGACTTTGAGTAATGGTCTACCTTGCGTAGCTGCTGTGATTAACTCACTCACAAAATAGGCTTGTAATTCCACACCCGCTACAGGCTTTGCCATACCTACCAGACGACTAGAATAAGGGATTAACACCAAATCTTGGAGACTGGGAGCAGTAGAACCAATTAGCACAATGCGATCGCGAATCCAATTTTCAGGTACTCGGTCGGCTAGCACATCTCGCATAGATACCTTGCGAAAACCGCAACTTTCCTCTGATGAGCCAGTGCAGCCCAGTTTGGGAAAATTAGCCAAAATTTGATACCCTCTGTTATCTACTCCCACATAACCGCCATCATCTGGTTTAAAACGATTAAACACCGCCTTACCTAACTGCAAATCCTCCGAGTGACCTGCTGCTTTCTTAGGTATAATACCCTCCGCCTGTAAATACAGCTTTGCCAACTTCAGAGAAAAACTTTCGTGTGGTTGATCCTCAATATGCCAATACAACAAGCTACGACGCACCTTACCATCCGCATCCAGTAGCACATTATTAAAACCTACTTGGTCAAGCTGACTCAGTTCAGGTGGGGGTGAAACATTACCATTTTTGTAATTTGACAGCAATTCAATGCCAATCAAATTCGGCATTGATTTATAAGCTTCCACCAGTTGATTATGACCCGGTTCCACTTTCAAATCCCGATAAATATCCAAGCCTATAGCACGCGGTTCGTGAAAGTTTAATTTCTGCAACAGTCCAGCAATAACACCATCTGGTATGGGCCAGGAACCAACTTCGCGTAAAGAAGCCTCATCAATTGCTACAATAGTGATTAGATTATCTGGCGGTTCGGTTGGACGTAATTGAAAAAACTGATCCAAAGCAGCCCACTCTAAGAATTGCAATAACCCAACACAACGCAATAGTAGAATGCAGGCTGCTACGCTGGAGGCAGTAAAAATCTTCCTGTGCCCTTGGCTGAAGGGCTTTTTCAACTTAAATAGTAACCTCACCAAACGCTTGCCTAGCTGCTTATTCATTCCCATTACCTAGTTGGGATAAATACTCTAATTTTTCTGTAGTTACAAACTACCTGGCAAATAAGTTTACAGCCTAAGCATTCTAAATGTGCGTATTAGTTTAAGGCAAGGTAGGACTAAAAACGGGTAGCTTACCTAACTTGACGTCTAAGCCAACCATTTATGGTGAAGCGACTATCGACAAAGTTTTTAGAAGGGCAACTCACGGGTAGCACTTCGTGCAAGTAGCGGCTAGGAAAAAATACTATACTATACTATTGTTACGAGGTTCAACTGAGCAAGTAACTAGTGTGTATTTAATCACAGCTACTCTGGTAGATGCATTTACTCCTACTCAAAAAACATGAACGAACAAGTTAGGGCAATTTTTTGTAGCGGCTAACGAAAAATCCCGACTCAGCGCAATGTCACTAGTGTCGTAAAGTTAACGGCGCAGAGTCTTTAGTCGGCGGTTGAGACTGAACGCTACAGTCATCATCCCTATGGCTGGAATGGTAGACACCGCGAGTAAGGGTGTGTTGTTCGCTTTCGAGGTACTAGTGCTGTATGTCACCACCAAATAGACTCTATCAATCTTGATTTTCTTGCCGTTTGTGCCAGTGTTACGCACAACAAATTTGAGGTCATTAGCCTTGGCAGGGGTGTTGATTGCTTGTGTTACATCCCAGTCCACAGTGCGCTCGTTCGACTCTCCAGAAAGCACTGGTATGGATTGCTTCGCCACAATCGTTGGGGTTTTTAACGCTCCACCTCCAACCTCAAACTGAACGGAATTGGATGATATCCCCTCTTCTTCATAATGTTCTACGTAGACCTTTGCGGACTGGATAGTGGCATTTGTTGGCACATTCGCTTGGAACTGGAACGACCAGAATTGTCCGGATTCCAAGTCTAGCCTGTCATTATCGCTATTCTGTGCTATGTAGACTTTCTGATCCCCAACCAGTGTCTTTTGATTCTTAGAATCCCAGCCGTCGGTAACTTTTAGTGTAAGCGAAGTACCGGTGGGTGTGGGTGTTGGCGTTGGTGTTGGCGTTGGTGTTGGTGTGGGTGTTGGCGTTGGCGTTGGTGTTGGTGTTGGTGTTGGTGTTGGTGTGGACTGCCCAAAGATTTGCTGAATACCCTGGTCAGAGTTGAACATATCATTGGCACTATGTCCAACACCAGGCACAGTTACTTTTGTATGCTTCTCCTGAATTGTTGAACCGTAATACTGCTGAATATAATTGTAAAAAATTGTTCCTCTTTCAAAACGTTGTCTACCTTGGAGCATGGCCGGACAGTCTTTGTCCAGGCTGTCAGCATTAGGGTCGGTATCATTCTCACCCAAGAGGTAGACGACTTGTCGTTGGGCATATTGCGATCTGATTTTGTCTACCCCGACATTCTGCATATACGGGTTGAGTTTATTCAGTCCGTATTTGTAGTCGTTGTATTCTGGACAATTAGACTTTTCTTGGGCGGTTGGTACTGCGAACTGATCTAATGTCCCTGCTACTCGCCGCTTTTCGTCCATGTAGAGATAAGAAGAAGGATTAGCGACAATGTAGCGAATAGGGATAGCTGGTTCCTTACTACCAGCAAGATAACGATTGTTAAATTGTCCACCCGCAGAATGTCCAGCAATTACTATGTTTTGCAGATTGGGAAAGATATTCCGGTCTGCCAGTTTTGCCATGATGTTGTTGGTAACATCATAGGAACTGACCTGCGCTGGGCGGGGATTACTTGAGGTAGATAGCGATGGATCTCCCTGCTTCCAGCCATCGTTCGTCCAAAATAAAACATCATTGCCAGGATTACGAGCCTTAATATCCTCTTCTCGAAGGAATTGCGGTGCCAAGATAATAGTTTCGTTGAGCTTCCCAGCCTTGGTTGCAGCACTCTCCATGTACTTGTAATAATCATCAGCATTCCTGTTTGTGCCATGAATCACGATTACGGCACGCTGTATAGATGTATCTGCTTTGTCTATGGGTTTGTTGCTGCAATAGGGAACCTTGAGGCTACCAGTAACATTCAGAGTAATCCTGTTTGGACATACTACATCTACAGGATCAGCAGCCACAGCAGTATCGGTATGTACTTCAAGGGTGATGAGACTTGTTCCCATTAGGAATACTGTCGCAGCCAACTTTTTAATATTAAATCCGCCTTCTGATGCAACCATTATGTTCTCCTCACAGGAAATAAAGAACAGTTCTGGTAGAGGCGTCCCCTGATACTGGCGAAATTGAAATTACAAAGTTCTTATTAGTTCTTTAGATTCTTTAATATTTGCTTGATGAATATGAGTTATAAAAAAATTACAGGAAAACTCCCTGATCAAGTATATAAAAAGGTAATGCGGGCAAGATGCCCGCGCTAACCACTTACTCCCACGACAACAAACCTGACCTAGATTTGTAGCCTCATTATGGATTGTTTTCCTCTGTGAATATGGGAAAAGTAAATTTGTTGTACATTCCAAATTTTGCCACTCTAAAAGTGACAAAACAGGGATGAAATAGTGACAAAATCAGGATAGTTAATGGTTAATGGTTAATGGTTAATAGTTAATGGTTAATGGTTAATGGTTAATGGTTAATGGTTAATGGTTAATGGTTAATGGCTATGAACTATGAACTATGAACTATGAACCATGAACCAACATGCTATGAGTGTAAGTCAACAAAAAATAAAAAAGTCAACTGGTATGGCGGTAATAACGCTTTATCCCAGTTGACCATTGCGTATAAATATTTGCTAACCAACAAGTTATATCAACGACGCAAAGTATATTTGAAATCACGCGGTCCGGTGTAACCGGTAAGGTTTGCCAATTCCTCTAGGGTTTGTACTCCTAAATGGGGTTTACCGTTGATGATCCAAGTTGGATAGCTTTGAATGTTAGAGACTTTACATTCATCTTTTTGAACGTTTGGGGTGTCGGCGGGAGCGCAATCAACATGATTGAGTTTGCTGTAAGCTTCCTTGCCAAAGAGTAGCTTTTGTTCGTGACAGTGAGGACACCACCAAGCTACGTATTCTTTAGCACCTACCTTTGTTAAGTGATTAGCGAGAGCAATTTCAGCCTCGCCAGAGGTGGTGGTAATTTCCCAACCAACTCCTGGTACAGGTTGTTCTTGTGGTTTAAAACTAACTTCTGTAGCTTGACCAGGAGTTGAGGTTGTGGTAGTACCGCCATCTTTACCTACACCAGCATAAACCCCTAAAGTGCCAATCAGAGTTATCATGCCAACAACAATGGCAGTAAAGAAAATTTGTCCTATATCCTCCCAAGTATGACCGATAAGGGTCAGCACTAACATACTCACGGAGAAAATTGCCGAAGCAACACAGTATATACAAACTGCTTTGATGACAAACAACAGCAGGTAGATTAAATAACCGCTGAACACGGTCATAGCGATCGCACCTGCTAATAGAAATAACCAAGTGATGTTTTCTAACTTGGTGCGGGTATCTTTATTTTTTACAGGGTTAACCAGCAAAGGAGCTAAAGCACAAACCGCCATACCAGCGTAAGCCAGAAAACCGAACAACGCTAGAGGCAGTCCAAAAATAGTAGCATACTCGCTCTGTAGTACCAAATCGCAACTTTTGGTAGGACAGGCGGTAGAACCTTGTGTAAACTTAACGAAGGTCAGATAAGCCGTTGTTAAGGCACCACAAGCAGCGATCGCACCAATTAAGAAACGCGATCGACGATGAATCCAAGGAGTAGAACGGCGACGACTCATAAGCTTTTATCGATAATTGGAAATAAAGTTAGGAGTTAGGAGTGAGGAGTTAGGAGTTAGGAGTGAGGAGTTAGGAATTATTATGTATTTTGTCTTTTTTAAACATCCATAGGATAGTTTTCCGTAGCCCACCTCAAATTCTCAACTCCTAACTTATAACTCCTAACTCCTAACTCATAACTCCTAACTCATAACTCCTAACTCCTAACTCCTAACTTTTGTTAAGATTGTAGGCTCACTGAGGATATAGATTTAGTATCGCCATGAGAGTTCCAATTTCGGCGGGCGGCTTCCACAAATTGACTGACACGAATGGGGTCAATTGTTTGCTCGCGGCGACCGTGGCGTTTTAAGGAACTAGAAACAATTACACCATCTGCTGCTTGCATCAGTGTACCAATATTTTCCCAAGAGGCTCCACTACCAATAAGTACAGGTGTGCCTCCTGCTGCTGAGGAAGCTAGTTCTAAATCTTCTAGGTTAGGCGGACTGCCAGTAGCCCAGCCAGATAAAATCACCGCATCAGCTAAACCACGTTCAATTGTATCTTGTACAGCGACGGTCAGATTTGGTGAACTTAAAGGGCGGGCGTGTTTTACCAAAACATCGGCGAATATTTTCACATCACAGCCCAACTCCCGCCGATAGCGTAGCAACTCATGGGCTTCTCCCTCAATTAAACCTTGGTCAGTTGCCATTACGCCCGTCAGTACGTTGACGCGGATAAATTGGGCCCTCACGCAGCTAGCAATAGCGATCGCGCTTTTGGCGTCATTGCGCAAAACATTCAGACCTATTGGCAGCGTCACCAAATTTTGTATTCGCTGCACTACTACAGTCATAGCACTGACAACAGCCGGATCGACTTGGTTTTTAGTAAACGGCGCATCAAAAAAATTTTCGACGATAATACCGTCAACGCCTCCACTAGCCAAGGCTGTTGCTTCTTGTTCGGCACGGTCTATCACCGCTTTGAGGCTACCTCCCCAACGGGGTGAAGTAGGTAATGGCAGTAGATGAACTACACCAATAATCGGCGTCCGGGTTTTAAATAGCTGATATAAGTCCACGTCTTTAAACTATGATGACGGATTAGGGAATAGTCATTGGTCATTAGTCATTAGTCATTAGTCATTAGTCAATAGTCAATGGTCATTAGATTTTTCCCAATGCCCAATGCCCCATGCCCCATGCCCAATGACCAATGACCAATGACTAATGACCATTCCCCGCATTAGCATTTAATTTCTTTTGTATAGGTTGGTTTCCCGCCTCTTCCAAAAGGTGGATCTTGGCATAGAACCTCCCATAAGATATGTTAAGATAAAAGCTGACTAGAAAAAGAGGAGTTTGCAACTCGCAATACGCACCAGACGCTAAGCGCTGAAACAGTGCTGTATCTGGGTTTCCCAGAATAGAGGACTGTTGATCGCCCTAACAGCGTGCCGGAGGCATCATCCGCAGGGGTTCCCACTGGATGGCTGTTTCCCGTTGGACAGGCAATTAGTCTGTAAAAGTAGCAGGCAAGCCTGTGCAAACAAACTAGCATTACCGCTATATCAGGCGTGATCTCAGTGTGCGTTTTCCTAGATGGTAGCGACTTCTCTCCACACACACCCGCAGGGTTAAAGTGGCTCCCTTTAGGGTAAGGTAGATTCACAACGTACATGCTGCGGTAATGTAAAATACCAGAAAGGTAATTTGCTTAAAAAAAACTTACAATTGTCTATTTTACCCAAAAAGAATTTGTTTTTCGCTAGAAAAACAGATATTAGTAACAGACATCATAGCATGATCTCTATATTCATCGGGGTCGTCTGAATTGCCTTTGGGTGCTGACTTAAAGTAGCAGGTAGCGAGGAGCTTTTGTTCTTGCTGCTAGTGTCCGAAATCAAAAACTAGAAGCTCAACTTTTGGAGTAGAAAGAGAAACTGGAAAATTTTTGATAGTATGGGTGACAAACCAACCATTGCAATTTCTCACCTGGGCTGTGAAAAAAATCGAATAGATACAGAACACATGCTAGGACTGCTGGTAAAAGCAGGCTATGGCGTAGATACTAATGAAGAATTAGCAGATTACGTTATTGTCAATACCTGTAGTTTTATTGAAGCTGCTCGGGAAGAATCTGTTAGAACTTTAGTAGAACTAGCAGAAGCGAATAAAAAAATCGTTATCACCGGCTGTATGGCACAGCATTTTCAGGAACAGCTATTAGAAGAGTTGCCTGAAGCAGTGGCTGTGGTCGGAACAGGCGACTACCATAAAATTGTAGATGTAATTGAGCGTGCAGAAGAGGGTGAACGGGTTAAGCTGATAAGTGCGGAACCGACTTATATAGCCGATGAAACTACACCGCGCTACCGCACTACAACAGAGGGCGTAGCTTACCTACGAGTTGCCGAAGGATGCGATTATCGTTGTGCGTTTTGTATTATTCCCCACCTGCGGGGAAATCAGCGATCGCGTACTATTGAATCGATTGTCGCGGAAGCAGAGCAATTAGCCAATCAAGGGGTTAAAGAAATCATTTTGATTTCGCAAATAACCACAAATTACGGTATAGATATTTACGGCAAGCCAAAATTAGCCGAATTGCTCCGCGCTTTGGGTCAAGTGGATGTGCCGTGGATTCGTATGCATTATGCCTATCCAACCGGACTCACCCCAGATGTGATTGCGGCAATTAAAGAAACGCCCAATGTCTTACCTTATCTGGATTTGCCCTTGCAACATTCCCATCCCGAAATTTTGCGCGCCATGAACCGTCCTTGGCAAGGACAGGTGAACGATGCCATCATCGAGCGCATCAAACAAGCACTACCAGAAGCAGTGTTGCGGACAACCTTTATAGTTGGGTTCCCAGGCGAAACAGAGGAACATTTTCAGCATCTGTTGCAGTTCGTTCAGCGTCACGATTTTGACCACGTTGGTGTTTTTACTTTTTCACCAGAGGAAGGAACACCAGCTTACAATCTACCAAATCAATTGCCGCAAGAAGTGATGGATGAGCGGCGCTCTAAATTAATGGAACTGCAAATACCGATTTCTCAAAAGAAAAATCAACAGGAAATCGGCAAGGTAGTTGATGTACTGATTGAGCAAGAAAATCCCCACACAGGAGAATTAATCGGCCGTTCGGCTAGATTTGCCCCGGAAGTTGATGGGCTGATTTATGTTCGCGGGGAAGCAAAATTGGGAACAATAGTATCAGTAGCTATCAAAGAAGCTGATACTTACGACTTGTACGGAGTGGTTAATGGTTAATGGTTAATGGTTAATAGCTATGAACCATTAACCATGAACCATGAACCATGAACCATGAACCACTAACTAATTACTAATCCAAACTAAAAACTTAGGAGAGTTGATGAACCTTTCGTTTCAAGAATTAGGCATCTCGCCAGAACGTATACAACAAATAGAAAAACTAGGCTTCACCACACCCACTAACATTCAAGCACAAGCGATTCCCCAACTTTTGGCAGGTCGTGATGTAGTTGGTCAATCTCAAACTGGTACAGGTAAAACCGCAGCGTTTTCCCTACCAATTTTAGACCGGCTTGACCTCAGTCAAAAGGGCGTACAAGCCCTAATTTTGACCCCAACTCGCGAGTTAGCAATCCAAGTACACGATGCCATTCATGAATTCATTGGCAACCAAGGACTACGAGTGCTGGCAATTTACGGCGGTCAATCAATTGACCGTCAAATTTTACAACTCAAACGCGGCGTTCATATTGTCGTGGGTACTCCAGGACGGGTAATCGACTTGCTCGATAGAGGTTGCCTCAAGCTAGATCGAGTAAAGTGGTTTGTGTTGGATGAAGCCGATGAAATGCTGAGCATGGGCTTTATTGATGATGTAGAGAAAATTCTCTCTCAAGCTCCAACAGAACGGCAAACAGCTTTATTCTCGGCTACAATGCCACCATCTATTCGCCAATTGGTCAACAAGTTTCTCAATAACCCTGTTACCGTCACCGTTGAGCAACCCAAAGCCGCTCCGACTAGAATTAATCAGGTAGCTTACCTCGTACCGCGTCACTGGACGAAAGCCAAAGCTTTACAGCCTATCCTGGAAATGGAAGATCCAGAAACGGCTTTAATCTTTGTCCGCACCAGACGCACCGCCGCCGAACTTACTAATCAGTTGCAAGCCGCCGGTCACAGTGTTGATGAATATCACGGTGACTTGTCCCAGCAAGCACGGGAACGCTTGTTAAGCAGATTCCGCAATCGCCAAGTACGTTGGGTGGTAGCCACTGATATTGCCGCGCGGGGTTTGGATGTTGACCAGTTATCTCATGTAATCAACTTTGATTTACCCGATAGCGTAGAAACCTACGTTCACCGCATCGGTCGTACTGGTCGCGCTGGTAAAGAAGGTACGGCTATTACTTTGGTGCAGCCGTTTGAACGCCGCAAACAGCAATCATTTGAACGCCACGTCCGCCAAAGTTGGCAAGTGCTATCCATTCCCACACGGGCACAAATTGAAGCGCGACATATAGACAAATTACAAACTCAGGTACAGGAAGCTTTGGCCGGCGAACGTATGGCTTCATTCTTGCCAATCGTCAGCAAGCTGAGCGAAAAATATGATGCACATGCGATCGCTGCTGCTGCATTGCAAATCACTTACGATCAAACCCGTCCCGCCTGGCTGCAATCAGAAGCAGACTTTCCCGAAGAGGAAATTCTTCAATCCACACCCAAACCAAAACTACGGAATAACCGTCGCGAAGGTTCTGGCGAACATCGTTCCCGCCGTTCAGCTTGGGTAGCATCAGAACATGGACACGATGGAGAAAGACGCGGTACTCCCAAACCCAAACTCAAAACCGGACGACGCGAACCTTCAATGTCACCACCGAAAAAGCTAGGTTCTTCTACAGCTCACGAATCAGCTTAGTAAAGAGTGAGGAGTTATGAGTTATGAGTTATGAGTTGAAGCAGGTTTTAATTAAAACTCAAAACTCAAAACTCAAATTCTCATATTCTTAAATTCCTAACTCCTAACTCCTAATTCTTAACTCTTGTAAGGACGGCTAACTTTTTCTAGTTGGGCAACTTCATCATCTGTTAATCGCCAGCCTAAAGCAC
The DNA here is from genome assembly GCA_051861145.1 of Nostocaceae cyanobacterium. Lineage (GTDB taxonomy): Bacteria > Cyanobacteriota > Cyanobacteriia > Cyanobacteriales > Nostocaceae > JBHYDF01. The sequence goes on along the minus strand of JBHYDF010000027.1, from coordinate 46,412 downwards.
CAGCATTATCTTGTACCTGTTGGGCTGTTTTTGCCCCAGCAATGGGGATGACGTTGCCTTGAGCGATTAGCCAATTGAGAGCAACTTGGGCAGGTGTGCGTCCGTATCTTTCACCAAATTGGCGTAGCAAAGATATCACAGGTTCTATTTTTCGCAAGCCGTCTTTACTAAAGCGTGGATCTAATTTTCTAGCACCAGTGGGGGTTTTAGAGCTATCAGCGGTATATTTACCTGTAAGTAACCCCTGAGCCAAAGGACTGTAAGCTAAAATTGTTACCCCCAATTCGCGAGCAGTATCAAGAATACCGTTACTTTCGATTTGACGAGTCAGCAAAGAATAGCGTACTTGGTTCACAGCCAAAGGCACACCCCGACGAGCTAAAATTTGGTGTGCTTCTCGCATTTGCTGGGCTGAGTAATTACTCACTCCCACAGCCTCAATTCTGCCCCGTTCCACTTCATCCGCGAGGGCGTTCATTAAAGTTTCTTGACTCATCAAAAAGGTGAAAGGCCAATGCACCTGATATAAGGCTACTTTCTGGACTTGCAGGCGCTTGAGACTTTCTGTTAACGCATCAGCAACAGACTCTTTTGTAAGTCGCCAAGGAAAGGGGCCGTATTTGGTCGCAATTTGTACCTTTTGCTCAGTTTTTTGCAAAAATTGCGCTAGTAATTCTTCTGAAACCCCAAAACCATAAACTTCTGCGGTGTCAAAAAAGGTAACACCAGCCTCTATTGCTGCATTAAAGGCTGCTTGTAACTCATCTTGACCGTAGTCTTTGCCATAATTCCAAAATAACTTATCACCCCAAGCCCAAGTACCAATACAAAGAGGGGTGACAACTTGACTATTTTGCCCTAATGTGATAATATCCACTTCTTTCACAAAACTCTTTATTACTTTACACTTCTTTACTTTGTAGTATAAAAGTAGAGAATTGAAATCTGTAGGACGAAATAAGAAGATAGGGAGTGGGGAGTAGGGAGTTGAGAATTGGGCATTCATTAGTCATTGGATTATTCCCGATGCCCGATGACGCCAGTCGCCTCAACGGGGGAAACCCCCGCACAGCGCTGGCTCCCCAATGCCCAATGCTTGATGCCCGATGCCCTTGTCAGAAGGTATCTTGGATATTGTAAGCAACCCCCGGATTCAATCCGGGGGCTTCAGCTGACTCCGTTCTGATTGAAGCCCTAGCTTACCAGACTAAGTACCCCGAGTACTACGTTATTGATAAGTGCCAAAGTTCCTACCCTGGAATGCGTAGCTAGTTCCAGGCTCTAGAACCAAAGGATTAAACAGGTTTATGGGTTAAGCCAGTGTCTTTCGGAAGTGCCGTTCAATAACATTGTCGTTCGCGAAGCGTGCCCTCTTAGGGCATAGCTAACTATACGGTCGTAGCAAGGCGTTCCCGGCATACAGGGATATGGACAAGTACTACTCCTCTGCTTGTCCAACCCATGAATGGGGATGCTGGATAAATCCAGGAGTGTCGTGTTTCCTCCTTGGGCTAAAGCCACAAGGTTTCCACACTCCCGGAGGTTTTTAGATGAAGTAAATTTGCTGTTTGGTTGGGTGGGCTATGGCTACCAGCGATTTTTCACCAAATTCTGAGTTAAATCCCTCAGAAAAAGACCTTCCCAGAGTGACACTACTGACGATGTTTCGCCTCGGCTTATTTCAAATGGCACTAGGCATCATGTCAATTCTCACTCTGGGGGTATTGAATCGAGTCATGATTGAAGAATTGCGGGTACCAGCATTAATTGCAGCTGGAGCGATCGCAATGCATCAATTTGTATCTCCAGCACGAGTGTGGTTTGGACAGTTGTCAGACTCCAAACCTTTGTTAGGGTATCACCGCACTGGTTATGTTTGGGTAGGTGGGGCTTTATTTGCAATTATCTCTTTCCTCGCTGTTCAATTAGTTTGGCAACTTGGTTTGAGTTTTCAGGGGGGAAGTTGGACAACTCAATCCTCTATTTGGGTAGCACTCCTAGCCTTGATTTTCGCCTGTTATGGACTGGCTCTAAGTGCCAGTTCCACAGCTTTTTTTGCGTTACTAGTCGATATTTCTGATGAAGACAACCGCTCAAAACTGGTGGGGATTGTCTGGTCATTGCTAATGGTGGGTATTATTATCGGCGCAATTCTCAGCAGTGTTTTGCTCAAGCAAATTGCTCTGGATGCACCCCTAGAAGTATTACAAGTCCAAATTAACCGTTTGTTTTTGGTTGTCCCAGCGATCGCTTTTGGACTGTGCTTGTTAGCAACAGCAGGGGTAGAAAAGAAATATTCCCGCTTTGGTGTGCGTTCCACATCTGTTGACCGGGAAGATAAGATTACATTGGGTATGGCAGTACGAGTGCTGACTGCTAGCCGCCAAACAGGGATATTTTTCACATTTCTGCTAATTCTGATTCTGAGCTTGTTTATGCAAGATGCTGTTTTAGAACCCTATGGCGGCGAAGTCTTCAAAATGACCATCGCCCAAACTACAACTCTTAATGCTTTCTTTGGTGGGGGTACGCTACTCGGATTGAGTGCCACCGGCTTTTTTATTGTTCCGCGTTTAGGGAAGAAAAATACAACTAAATTGGGATGTATTGCCGTAGCGCTATGCTCAATAATAATTATCGTAGCGGGAATAACCGCTAATCCCAAATTCCTACAATGGAGTTTAGTATTGTTTGGTTTTGCTTCTGGCGTCACCACAACTGGAGCGTTAAGCTTAATGCTGGATTTGACTGCTGCGGAAACTGCCGGGACTTTTGTTGGTGCTTGGGGATTGGCGCAGGCAATGGCAAGGGGATTTGCAACGGTTGCTGGTGGTGGGCTGTTGAGCTTGGGTAAAAACTTGCTAACAACCCCATTGGGGGCCTATGGATTGGTATTTGCTACCCAATCTGTAGGTATTTTATTAGCGCTGGGGTTATTGACTCAAGTGAACATTACTGAATTTCAGCGTAATGCCAAAAGTGCGATCGCATCTATTTTAGAAAGCGAATTAGATTAATTGTCCTTTGTCATTTGTCATTTGTCATTTGTACGAAATAGGAAGAGTCGTTACTTCGGCAACTAAAATCTTTGTCATTTGTCCTTTGTCATTTGTACAAAGCTAATGACCAATGACCAATGACCAATGACTAATGACCAATGACCAATGACTAATGACTAACCACTAACCAATTACATGACTGAATTTTGGACTACTATTGTTGAATTTGCCCAAACCACTACTGCTAGGGTGGGCAAGCAATTAATGCAAGATTTTGGACAGGTACAAGCTTTGCAAAAAGCTGATGGCTCTTTGGTCACACGTGCTGATAAATGGGCAGATCAAGAATTGCGGGATGCGATCGCTTCCACTTTCCCCGGTTATGGTATTTTAAGCGAAGAAGGCGATAAGGTTTTTCCAGGAACGGAATGGTGTTGGGTTATTGACCCTTTGGATGGCACTACCAACTTTACACGCGGTATTCCTATTTGGGGAATTTCCCTAGGTCTACTGTATCAGGGAACACCTGTTTTTGGTTATGTTTATATACCACCATTAGCAGAAGCTTTTCACGGCTTTTGGAAAGCTTCATCTAAGTTAGCAGTACCTACAGGTGCTTTTCGTAATTTCCATCCGATTCATGTAAGTAGGGAAACTCCTAGCAAAAATCACTTTTTTAACCTGTGTTCTCGCAGCACTTCGGTTATGCAGCAAAAAAACTTTCCCTGCAAATTCCGGATGCTGGGTGTTGCTAGCTATAACTTTCTGACGGTTGCAACAGGGGCTGTACTCGGTAGCATTGAAGCTACACCTAAAGTTTGGGATATGGCTGCGGCTTGGGTAATAGTCCAAGCTGCTGGAGGAAGTTGGGTTTCGTTAAAAGATGAGCCGTTTCCATTGATATCGGGGGTTGATTATAGCGATCGCTCTTTCCCGACTTTGGTTGTTAGTCGTTCGGAATTGGTGTCGGTGTTTCAGCCGTTTTTGGAAGGGATGGAAAAATAAGGCATTAGCGTCAACCTGTAGGTGTTTTGGAGAAGAGGTGAAAATTTATGGCTGAAAGCTTTATTCCACCAGTGTTTCAGTCTCTGACACAAAGAAAGGGGTTGACGCAAAGTCTGAAAGTATTGTCCGAAGAGGATTTGAGAGAATTTTAACAATGCCAGCCTTGACAACGCGATCGCTCAAAAGGTATATTGATTCCAGATTGACGATATTGAACCTTGAAAACCAAATAAGGCAAGGCTTTGAAACCTCGGCGGTTACAATTTCTCTAAATCCCTATTAGGGATTGAAACTGACTTCCTGGTCGCAGACACAACCACCTTCAACGTTACAATTTCTCTAAATCCCTATTAGGGATTGAAACTGTAGAGATTTAATTGCTGATTTGATTTTGAACGGTGAGAGTTACAATTTCTCTAAATCCCTATTAGGGATTGAAACATTCGGCCACACATGATGACACAGCGAGGTCGGGTTACAATTTCTCTAAATCCCTATTAGGGATTGAAACGTGGAAGCGCGATCGCGCTCTGAAGCGTTGAGAGTTACAATTTCTCTAAATCCCTATTAGGGATTGAAACTACGCGAAGCTTTGGTGAACGCAGATCGCAAACAGGGTTACAATTTCTCTAAATCCCTATTAGGGATTGAAACTGGGGAACCCCTGACGGAAGAAAAACGGCGCGGAGAGTTACAATTTCTCTAAATCCCTATTAGGGATTGAAACAGATGACACAATTCTTAGTTGTTGCCCTAAATCTTTGTTACAATTTCTCTAAATCCCTATTAGGGATTGAAACAGTTTTCTGCGATCGCGACATTCTTGAGCATATTTGCGTTACAATTTCTCTAAATCCCTATTAGGGATTGAAACCTCTTGATTGCAATTCTTGAACTAATCGCCACTGGTTACAATTTCTCTAAATCCCTATTAGGGATTGAAACATTCGGCTGCACATGATGACACAGCGAGGTCGGAGTTACAATTTCTTTAAATCCCTATTAGGGATTGAAACATGAAGCTCATGCAACAGATCCGCGCAGGTGGAGCAGAGTTACAATTTCTCTAAATCCCTATTAGGGATTGAAACCAGCCGCGACGCTGTAACAGACTTGGTAAAGTACTCCAAAGTTACAATTTCTCTAAATCCCTATTAGGGATTGAAACATATTCTCCTACGCGCAAGAGTTGCGAAAAGAACTTGTTACAATTTCTCTAAATCCCTATTAGGGATTGAAACGAAAAGGTGCGGGACGCAGTTCCCGACCTTCAAGGTTACAATTTCTCTAAATCCCTATTAGGGATTGAAACCAGCCGACACCGGAGCAATCAACCAGGACAAGAAGTTACAATTTCTCTAAATCCCTATTAGGGATTGAAACTGGAATTTATCGTAGTCCACATACATAAATGCAAAGTTACAATTTCTCTAAATCCCTATTAGGGATTGAAACGATTTGGCACTGCTAGAATCCTCTAACAGATACAGATTGCGTTACAATTTCTCTAAATCCCTATTAGGGATTGAAACGGAAGAGTACCACCACTACCACCACTACCACCACTGCGTTACAATTTCTCTAAATCCCTATTAGGGATTGAAACAGCGCCAACAGTACCAGCAAACCCACAGATACCACGTTACAATTTCTCTAAATCCCTATTAGGGATTGAAACCAACGAATCATGGATGGTTTGGGGGATAAGATCGCGGGTTACAATTTCTCTAAATCCCTATTAGGGATTGAAACTAAAATTTACCGTGTCCATCTGAAACACAGTGCGGTTACAATTTCTCTAAATCCCTATTAGGGATTGAAACATCATTTGCAGCCCTCTTTTCTGTAATGCATTAAGTTACAATTTCTCTAAATCCCTATTAGGGATTGAAACACTGGAACATGCTAACAACAATTTCAAAAAAATTGTTACAATTTCTCTAAATCCCTATTAGGGATTGAAACGACCCCTTATCTGGAATTAGCGCCGGGGCGACTTTTGGGGTTACAATTTCTCTAAATCCCTATTAGGGATTGAAACATCGACGCCCTTTGGTTCCCACGGAGGGGGCAAAGTTACAATTTCTCTAAATCCCTATTAGGGATTGAAACATGTTTCGGCAAGGGACGCCTACAAGTGCAAAATGTTACAATTTCTCTAAATCCCTATTAGGGATTGAAACATTAGATCCGCGTCTCCAAACTCAGAGATGCGGTGTTACAATTTCTCTAAATCCCTATTAGGGATTGAAACAAGTGGAAACAGAATTTTCCCAACGCTTGCCAAAGTTACAATTTCTCTAAATCCCTATTAGGGATTGAAACCCCATTTCCTCCGGGCGACCGTGACCGAGACTTCGTTACAATTTCTCTAAATCCCTATTAGGGATTGAAACTTTCCCTAATGGCTGATAATCGGTGGGGTATGGTTGTTACAATTTCTCTAAATCCCTATTAGGGATTGAAACTTTAATCCGCATGGTGAAGAACCGGATTGCCGACAGTAAGTTACAATTTCTCTAAATCCCTATTAGGGATTGAAACTTGAGAAACGTACCTAGCTATCTGAGCATGTGACGCGGGTTACAATTTCTCTAAATCCCTATTAGGGATTGAAACTAAATTTGCTCTTGAAAAAGAAGCAAATTTAAACGGTTACAATTTCTCTAAATCCCTATTAGGGATTGAAACGATACAACTCCTCTTTTAAACAACGCAACTTTGCTGTTACAATTTCTCTAAATCCCTATTAGGGATTGAAACTTGATCTGATAGCAAGGGGAATTCCGCAAAGGGCAAGTTACAATTTCTCTAAATCCCTATTAGGGATTGAAACATACTCACCCTCAAATATTTCCAGCATTTGTCTAGTTACAATTTCTCTAAATCCCTATTAGGGATTGAAACCCGCCGGATTCCGCAATTATCTAATTGAGCGATCACGAGTTACAATTTCTCTAAATCCCTATTAGGGATTGAAACATTATGCTCACTCTTGAGGTGGTTTACCAGTCAAGTTACAATTTCTCTAAATCCCTATTAGGGATTGAAACCTAACTAATTCTACTGTTGTTGTTCCTCATTGGCGTTACAATTTCTCTAAATCCCTATTAGGGATTGAAACTCAGTTCACTTACGAAAATGTCCGCCAAGTCCAGAACGTTACAATTTCTCTAAATCCCTATTAGGGATTGAAACTGCTGGTACATTATCGGACAACATGAAGGACATGGCGTTACAATTTCTCTAAATCCCTATTAGGGATTGAAACCTTATGTAGAAAATACCATCGCGCTTCAATGGCAAAGTTACAATTTCTCTAAATCCCTATTAGGGATTGAAACTATGTATCTCCCAAAAGCACACGTCAGACCCAAGGTTACAATTTCTCTAAATCCCTATTAGGGATTGAAACGCAGTTTACCAGTCCGCTATCCCGAATAATGGTACTGTTACAATTTCTCTAAATCCCTATTAGGGATTGAAACGCGGATTGGAGTAGTCCGTGAACTACCCAACACGTTACAATTTCTCTAAATCCCTATTAGGGATTGAAACCTCCCCCATTTTTCCCAGGATCTGAGGTAAATCCGTTACAATTTCTCTAAATCCCTATTAGGGATTGAAACATTTTCTAACAAAGAATTGGGATTAGGTATTACGTTACAATTTCTCTAAATCCCTATTAGGGATTGAAACAAAGAATCTCCAACTATAATCAACAGATGGCATTGCTAATTTTAGATATGAAAAGCTCACGCCAAGGCGCAAAGACGCAAAGAAAACCTTGGCGTCTTGGCACGCCAGTCGCCTGCGGAGGGAAACCCTCCTTCAGCGCTGGCTCGTCTTGGCGTGAGACTCAAAAAAGAATTCATCAACGAGAATTCAGCTACGCCCGACAGATTTAGTTGGGGTGCGTTAACCCAACACCGCACTATTCGATTTGAGGTGGTGGATTAATCCCCTCCCTTTCCCGAATTAATTGTTCTAGCTGTTCCATTGAAGTAATTGGAATTCCGGGTTGTTCCTTTAATCTATCTGCATATGCATGAAAAGCCTCTTGGTCATCCCGATGAGCAAGTACGTAATCTCGCAATTCCTTTTTGGACATTTGCTGAAAATTAGGCTTGGTCATAACCAAATTACCTCCCCTTCTGGTGTTATCTGCGCTTCTATTGATTCTCCAGCCAAGATATAAATCGTATTGTCTCGCTCATCTAGCCTAACTAAATGTATTGATTTGTACACCCTTGTTAGTTGAGCGCAAACTCTTACACACTCAAGTGCTTGCTTGGTTGTTGGCTGTCTTGGAAATTCCAATTTCTCTCCTTTTTCTATTCTTGACTCTCTTTCCCTTCTGTGTACTCTCAACCTTCACTTACTCTCAAGCGGTACTCATTCGTACTTTGTCTTATTTCAGTGGTTCTGTTGGAGTAGCATGAATCCAATGTATGCCTTTTTGTCATACAAAATCATAAATGTATGTCAAAATATCAGAAAAGAAGCTAAAATTCTCTCTATACTTGAATCACAGCGTCGTACACAGGGAAAACCAAAATGAAAGCTGACGACAGAATTATCTTTCGTCTGAGCAGTTCGCTCAAAGCTGCGTTTATAGAAAAAGTTGAAAAGTTAGGGAAAAAACAAGCTGAGGTTTTAATTGAACTTCTGCAAGAGTTCGTGGAAAAACCAGACGCATCATCAGAACTAGAACTGGTTAAGCACAGGCTTCTTGAACTTGAGTCAGAGGTATCCAAGCTGAAGGATCAGCAAGAGGAATATGTGGGAAAATTAAACGCCTGAGAGAAGAAAATGAATCTCTCAGGCTATGGCAAGAACGCCTCATGAATTTCATCAACGAAAAGCCCGCCCAAACAGACTCTTAGGCGGGCTTGAATTTTTATGCTCCATTTTGTATGACTAGTGTTATTATAAGTCATACAAAAGTCAACGCGATCGCCTTATACCATTTTGGATTTTAGATTTTAGATTGTAAAAATCTTGCTAATAGGCTATTTTTGCAACCTATCTGTCATAAATATTTTTCCAAATGGTATTAGCATCACCAAACAGTGATATCATTTTTAGCCAGACAAAAACGCGATCGCCTTAGCATCACCAAATAGTGATATCATTTTTAGCCAGAAAAAAACGCGATCGCTTCTAAAGCAAGGCAATTCAATTTGTTGTTCGTCCAACCCGCCCCAACACGGACACTGTAAAGTTGTGTCCGTGTTTGGGAAGGTAACTTCCCATTAAAGTGATCGGCAGAATGCCTTTAGAGACGGGCAATTTGCCCGTCCTTTCTTGCTAAGAATTCTTAGTACCAATAGCGTGCAGATCCCCCCTAGCCCCCCTTAAAAAGGGGGGAAAATCATCTCAAAGTCCCCCTTTTTAAGATGAAATCATCTCAAAGTCCCCCTTTTTAAGGGGGATTTAGGGGGATCTACAACCACTAAGTGTATTACCAGTAAATTTTCAAACATCCTCTGATGGGCGATCGCTTTGAAATTTTTACTTAGCAAAAATAAAATCAGCTATCCGCTTATTACCTTCTTTTGCTTCTTCTGGAGGACTAAGCAAAACAGAACGCTGAGTAAATTTTTTACCCTGCAAGCGACGTTCAACCCGACTGGGAATTCCGTAACCATAAATAATATGTCCTTGTCCGGCTAAGACTACCACTTGATAATCTGGGTTAGCTTTGACAAACCTAGCGATACCTTCTGCCATTGTTTCATCCCACAGCACCTGCGCCAGAAAAAACCTGTCCGCGCTAGCACTGTTTCCATGACCTGCATCTTGATGCTGTTGAAAGGCTTGTAGGGATAATTGCCGATATTCTTTGTTATCTGTGCGAATTTCCGAAAAAGTAGGAATATATTGTCGTTCCGATGGTGTAAGGCTTTCTAATCCTTCACGGGCGACTTTGCGTGTAATTTCTGAGGGTGTGTTTATGGCTAAGACTCTTAGTTGTTTTTCTTTAGCAAAGCGGAGAATGGGGGCGTAATTTTCCCACGGAAAACCCCAGCGTTTTTCGTACTCGCTTTGTTTGAGGAATTCTGCTTCTGTCAGTTTACCAGCGAGATATTTATCAACGACACTTTGATAAGGGCGCTGAAACATTTCCATGGCGATCGCAATTTTACGATTACGCTGATAAAGTTCCTGAATAATTTTTAACTGGTTTTGATGGTCAAGGGGAGTGTCGTGAGTCTCTCCTAAATACACTACTTTTGCTTGTGCTAATTCTGATAGCATCTGTTGGGGACTAGAAATAAATTTCTCTGCATCTCCACAACTTTTAGGCCAGTCATTAAAGATAGTATCTACATTTCTTGGCGGTGCAGTGACAACTAATTTAGGAGGACAGGAAATTTTGACTGGTTCAGCAAAAGCTGGCAAAGTTGATAGTAAGAGGTAAAAAGTAAAAGGTAAAAGGTAAAAGAATAGTTTTTTCTTTTTGAAGTCTGGTTGCCCCGTTGTTAAAATACTTGCGTACGACCGTAAATTGGTTTGAATAGACGGTTTCATTTTTGTACCACCATGAAAGGACTCTGGCTGGAAAACAAACAACTGCAATTACGTACCGATATTCCCATTCCCGAACCACCATCGGGAGAAGCCTTGGTGCGGGTTTTGTGTGCTGGTATCTGTAACACTGATTTGGAACTCACCAGAGGCTACTATCCCTACACTGGCATTTTAGGTCATGAATTTGTCGGTGTTGTTGAACAAGGCCCGGAAAACCTGCTTAACCGGCGCGTCGTCGGCGAAATCAACGCAGTTTGCGGTCAGTGTCGCTTTTGTCGCAGCGGCAACCAGACTCACTGTGAAAACCGCACTGTTCTTGGTATTGTCAACCGTCACGGAGCCTTCGCTGATTACCTTTGTTTGCCCGTAGAAAATCTACATCCTGTTCCGGAAAATGTTCCTACAGAAGTAGCAACTTTTACTGAACCTGTAGCCGCCGCATTGGAAATTCAGCAACAGGTAGCCTTGAGTGCAAATGACCGCGTACTAGTGGTTGGTGATGGTAAACTAGGGCAATTAGTAGCGCAAACACTCGCTTTAACTGGCTGCGACCTTTTGGCTGTGGGACGTCATCGCGAAAAGCTGGCTAATTTGGAGGCGCGAGGTATCAAAACAGGCTTCGCAGATGCAGTTACAGACAGAACTTTTGATATTTCCGTAGAATGTACAGGTAACGCCGAAGGATTTGCGATCGCTCGTCGTGCTTTACGTCCTCGTGGTACTTTAGTACTAAAAAGCACCTACGCTGGCAATCTCAGCTTAGATGCTTCCTCATTGGTTGTAGATGAAATCACTTTAATCGGTTCGCGCTGCGGCCCGTTTACACAGGCTTTGGAAGTATTATCACAAGAAAGGGTAAATGTCAAGCCTCTCATTCAAGCTCGTTACCCCCTTTCCGAGGGGTTGGAGGCTTTTGCACATGCTCAGACAAAAGGTGTGTTAAAGGTGTTGTTAGAAATTGATCATTAGTCATTTGTCATTTGTCATTTGTCATTAGCAATAAGCCGTGAAATAAATTTCCACACTTTAGCTTAAACCCGTTAGAAACGGGTTAAAAACATTTATAATAGTCAGCTTTGAGCTGACTTTAGCTTTAAGCCCGAAATTTATTTCCGGGCTGACTTCATTAGCAATAAGCCGTGAAATAAATTTCCACACTTTAGCTTAAACCCGTTAGA